>CALRYE020000156.1:0-16083 GCA_943372275.1 Janthinobacterium lividum | reverse complement strand
TTTTGGCTTACTGCATTGCCCACGCGCGGGTGGTTTTGCCGGCCTTGAGGTCGCCCTTATAGCCGCCGGGAATCGGCAAATACGCCAGTTCACGCGTGGCGCCGGGTTCCGAGGTGTAGTAGGCGAACACCGTGTAGCGCTTGAAGATGCTGAAGAACGCGCAGTCGTCGGCGGCCATGGACGGCAAATTCTGGTCCAGCGCATTGAGCAGCGCGATCTGGCGCGCGGGCGGCAGCGCGGCAAAGCGCTTGCCGCCCTGCTGTCGGGCAATGGCGTCGATACGCGCCAGCCCGCTCCTGAATGTTTGCTGGGCAGGCGGCAATGCGCACACTGCCAACAAGTGATCGATGGTGCGGTGCGCGCCCACGCCGGTGGCCCCAGGCGTGCTGGTGCGCGGGATGATCAGGTCGGCCATCAGGCCGGTCAGGGCCAGCTCGTCGCGGGTGAGGATTTCGGGAGCTGCGTCGGGGGCCGGACGGCCGGCTTGCGCCAGCGCGGACAGGGCCTCGCCGGATAGCGCCAGCCCGCACAGGCCGGCCAGCCGGGTTAGTGCGGCGCGGCGTGCGCCCATGGGCTGGTGCTCGCCTTGCCTGGTGGTTTCTTGCAGCTTCATTACGGCTCTCCGATGTTACGGGCTTTACAATCGGAAATCGTAGCATTGCGCTAGTTAGGGTGTTGTTATGAAATCATGGCATCGATATTGTGTTTTTGAGTCCCAGCAAAAAAGCATGGATGCGATCGCACTCGGATGTTGTAGCCGTGCCCTCGTAAAGCCAATCTTAAGGTTGCAATTTTGAATTGAAGGGTTGCGTGCTGCTACACTTGTTGCATGAAAATCCTGATGATCGAAGACGACCTGGCGATCGGCCAGGCGCTGCTGACCGTGCTGAACGATGAGGGCCACCATACCGTGTGGCTGCGCATGGCCGAGCATGCCGTCGCGCGCGTGCAGCAAGAGCATTTCGATGCGATGATCCTTGACCTGGGACTGCCGGACGGCGACGGCACCGACGTGCTGGCCCGTTTGCGCGCCGCCGATGTGCGCGTGCCGGTGCTGATCATCAGCGCCCGCGACAGTTTGCAGGAGCGCCTGCGCGCCTTCGACCTGGGCACCGATGACTACCTGATCAAGCCGTTCGAGATTCCCGAGCTGCTGGTGCGCCTGCGCGCGATCGTGCGGCGCAGCCAGGGCAGCCTCGACGAGCAGATCTGGACCGCCGGCGATCTGGTGGTCGACGAAGGCAGCATGCGCGTCACCCGTGCAGGCGCGCCGGTGACGCTGTCGAAAACCGAATTTGCCTTGCTGCTGACGCTGATGAAGCAGGCCGATCGCGTCCTGACGCGCATCGAGCTGGAACGGCGGGCATTGCCCCACAGCGAAGGTCAAACCCCGACCCTGGATGTGCACATTTGCAATCTGCGCCGCAAGGTCGGCGACAGCGCCATCCGCACGGTGCGGGGCGTCGGCTACATGATGCAGCGCGATGGCTAGCCAGTCGTCGCTGTTCCGCCGGCTGATGCTGGGTTTTTGCACCGTCATCATGTCGGTGGCGCTGCTCGGTTTCTTCTACGTGTTCAGTGAGGCCAAGCTGACCCAGCATGACCGCACGTTCAGCGAGAACAAGTCGTACACCGCCACCATGCTCATGCACCTGACCGCCATCGGCAGCGACCGCGAACGTATGCGCGCGGCGCTTGCCGCGACCGAAGCGGTGCGGGTGCGCCTGTTCCGCGAACTCGACTACCATTCGCGTGTTCGGGTACGCGTGTGGCAGCATGGCCGCCTGCTGTACAACTCGCAACCCGGCCTGCCGGATGTTTTGCCGCAACAAGCTACGCGCGACCAGTATGCCTGGGTACGCTGGGTCGAACGCGACCCCGCCAGCGACATCGTGATCGAGCGGCAGCACGAGGTCGACGACGAGTGGATGCTCACCATGTGGGGCGTTAATTTCCTGCTGTCGTCGCCCATCCTCAGCCTGCCGCTGCTGCTGATCCCCGCATGGTTGATCGTCGGCATTGGTTTGCGTCCGCTGCATTCCATCGCCGGCGCCATCGCGCAGCGCTCGGATGCCGACCTGACGCCGCTGCCGGATACAAAATACCGCGAGCTATCGCCGCTGGTCAATGCGATCAACGAACTGATGCGCAGGCTGAGCGTGCGCATCGAGCGCGAACACGAATTCCTGACCGATGCCGCGCATGAGCTCAAGACGCCCCTGGCGGCCATCCAGATCAACACGCATCTGCTGCTGCACCGCTGCGGCCCCGAGCTGGCCGGCGCGCCGGCCGAGGGACTGCGCGCCGCAGTCGGGCGCGCTACCCACACGGTGCACCAGTTGCTGGCGTTGGAACGCACCCAAACCGAGTCGCCGCAGGGAGACGCGTCGCCAACGACCATGGTCGCCGAGTTTGTACGCGAACGGCTGGCTGCGGTGGCCCACCTGGCCGTGCAACGCAATATCGAGATGGAGTTCGTGGCCGCCACCGGTGCCTGCCTCCCCTTGCACGTGGAAAGCATGGCCGCCGCCGTGGATAACCTGATCAGCAATGCCATCAAGTATTCACCTGCGGATGGAAAGATCGTGGTCCGCCTGTCACCAGCGCCGGATGGGCTATGCCTTTCGATCACCGACCAGGGACCCGGCATCGAACCCGCCCTGCGCAGCAAGGTATTCGAACGGTTCTATCGGGTGCCAGGCCAGCAGCAACTGGGCAGTGGTCTGGGCCTGGCGATCGCCGAGCGGGGCGCCGCGCGTAATGGTGGCGTGATCGCCTTGTCCGAAGGCGACCATGGCGGCCTGACCGCATCCATCACGTTCACAGGGGCAGGCACGCGTCCGGATTGAAAACGGCGCGCCAGGATCCTGACACCCTGCCCGGAGGCCCGGTCCCTGACCGCCGACACCAGGGCGCCACGGCGCCCTGGTTATGACAGCGCTGAAATCAATCGAGCGCGCGCAGACGGATCGCCGCGCCGCCACCAGCTGCCAAACGCAGGTCGATGCGGTCGGCGGCGCCGGCCGCTTGCCGAACGATCTCATAGGCGTGCGGATTGCTGCGGTAGTCGGCGTCCTTGCCGTCGCGGTAGATGGTCGCTTCGTAGCGCTTGCCAGGTTCCAGGAAGTCGAGGGCGATGTTCACCACGCGCGCGTTCTCGTCGTTGACGGCGCCCAGATACCAGTCGCGCCCGCCCCGCTCCTGCCGCGCGACGATGACGTAGTCGCCGATCACACTGTCCAGGGTGCGGCTGCGCTCCCAGTCGACCGGCACGTCCTTGATGAACTGGAAGGCGTCCGGGTGCTTCTCGTAGTTCTCGGGCAGATCGGCCGCCATCTGCACGGGGCTGTACAGCACCACGTACAGGGCCAGCTGGTTGGCCAGGGTCGCCTGCACCCGCTCCTCGACCTTCTGCTTGCCGAAGGTCAGGTCGAAAATGCCGGGCGTGTAATCCATGGGACCGGCGAGCATGCGGGTGAACGGCAGGATGGTCACATGCTCGGGCGGATTGGTGGGCTTGCCCCAGGCATTCCACTCCTGCCCGCGCGCGCCTTCACGGCTGAGCATGTTCGGCCAGGTGCGGCGCAAACCCGTGTCGATGACCGGCTCGTGCGCCACCACCGAAATGCGCTGGCCGGCCGCCACGTCGTTGACGCGCTGGTGGAAGTTGACCATGTACTGGCCGCCATACGATTCGTGGCGCAGCTTGCCATCTTCGCCGGTGCGCGGGTAGTGCCCTGCATCGGCCACATATCCGGTCTTGACGGCATTGACGCCGTGACGGCGGTAGAAGCCCATGCCCTCGTCGAGCTGGGCGCCGTAATTTTCGGTGGCGCCGCCGGTTTCGTGGTGACCGATCAGCTCGACGCCCTTGGTGGCGCCATAGCTGGTGATGGCGGCTATGTCGAAGTCCGGCGTCGGCTCGGCGAAGCGGAACTCGACACCTTTGCCCCAGTCGCCGTCCCAGCCTTTGTTCCAGCCTTCCACCAGCACGCCCTTGAAGCCATTGCGGGCGGCAAAATCCATGTAGCGTTTGACGTTGGCTGTGTTGGCGGCATGCTGCGGTCCGGTGCTCCAGGTGCCCTTGCCGAGATGGATTTCCCACCACACGCCGACATACTTCATGGGGCGGATCCAGCTGGTGTCCTTGATCTTGCTCGGCTCGTTCAGATTGAGCTCGATGCGTGCATCGGCCAGCGCGCCGGGGGTGGCGCCGACCAGCAGCGTACGCCACGGGGTGGTGAACGGACCGCGCTTTTTTACCGCCACGCCGTCGGACCACTTGTACAGCGACGTCTTGAAATGGCCGGGCGCGCGCTGTTCCAGGTACATGGAGGCGTAGTCGACCAGCGCCGCCTGGTGGATGGCGACAAACCCACGCTCGCCTTGCAGGGTAAAGGGCGTTTCGGCGGTCTTGACGCGGGCCGCCGCGCCGCTCAAGTATTTGCCCTCCAGGTTGGCCTTGTCATTGGCTTCGAACCACCAGGCCTGGTAGCCCTCACCGAGGTTGAAACTGGTGTATTCGTCAGCGATCGCCACCGCCGCGCCGGGGGCGACGCGGCGGTACTCGTAGCGCAGGCCAACGCCATCGTCGAACAGGCGGAACACCACGTCGAAGCCGCGCGCCCTGGCGGTCGCGTCGAACGATGCGCGCAATTCGTTGTGGTGGTCGCGGATCAGGCGCTGTTCACCCCACGGCTGCTCCCATTGGGTGTCGTTGGCACGCCGCTGCACGGCGCCGAGCGACACGCGCGCGCGCGCTTCGCCGGCGAAGCCCAAGCCCAGCTCGGAATCCTTGAGCAGGACGGCGCCGTCTTTCTTGAGCAGATACCAGGCGCGTCCGTCGCGCGCGAAGGTGCACAGCTCGAGCACTTTGTTCGGCGACAGCACGCAAGCGCGTCCGGAAGCAGCGGTGGAGGCGGCGGCCGTCGCCGGTGCGCCATGCAATGCGACGGCGCCAGCCAGCGCCAGGCCGGCCGCAGTACGTAAATTCTTCATTCTTGTCTCCCTGCTGTAAATTTTTTAAGAGGCGCAGTGGCGCGCCACATATGCGGCATGCGATGGCATGGTCGCCACGCACTGGGCGACGACACCGGCGATGTCACCCAAATACTCGGCCACGTCCGAGCCGTCGAGCAGATCGGCCAGCGCGTGATAGCCGCGCGGTAGCACGCCCTGCCCGTTCATGACCTGCAGCCAGCCGACCTCGGTGAACAGCTCATGGTCCTGGCGCACCAGGCGCCCGCTGGCGCGGTACAAGTCCAGCTTGGCCTGCAGCGTGGCAGGAATCGCCATGCTGCGGGTGTACTCCCAGAACGGCGAGTCGGTGCGACTACTGGCGTGGTAATGCAGGATCAGAAAGTCGCGGATGCGTTCGGTCTCTACCGCGCACTGGCGGTTGAATTCGTCGACGTCCACACTGCTGTCGCGGTCGGACGGGAAAAACGCGATCAGGCGCGCCAGGGTCGACTGCACCAGGTGGATGCTGGTCGCTTCGAGCGGCTCGAGAAAGCCGGACGACAAGCCGATCGCCACCACATTTTTGTTCCACACCTTGGTGCGCCGGCCGGTCTGGAAACGCAGCAGTTTTGGGTCGCCCAGCGGCTTGCCATCGAGCCCGGCCAGCAGTTCATCGGCGGCGCGCTCTTCGCTCATGAATGCACTGGCGAACACGTGGCCGTTGCCGGTGCGGTGCTGCAGGCCGATGCGCCATTGCCAGCCGGCGCTCCTGGCGCGCGCGATGGTGTACGGCAGCAGCTCGGGACCAGCTTCGCACGCCACGGCAAAGGCACGGTCGCAGGGCAGCCACCGCGACCAGTCCTTGAAACCGGTCTGCAGCGCGCCCTCGATGAGCAGTGCGCGAAAGCCCGAGCAGTCGATGAACAAATCGCCGTGAATCAGTTCGCCATCGGCCATGCGCACGGCGCGTACATCGCCGCTGTCGGGATGCAGCAAGGTCTCGACCACTTCCCCCTCGCGCCGGCGCACACCGCGCGCCTCGCTGTAGCGGCGCAGCAGTGCCGCGTACAGGCCGGCGTCGATGTGGAACGCATGGGTGATGTCGGCCAGCGGTGAATTGCCGGCGCGCGGGTCGGCGCGCTGAAACCTGGCGCCAGCCGCCGCCATGCTGTTGATCGAGTACGCTTCCAGCGGCGCGGCCTGACCGCCCAGGCGCATGCGCAGCCAGTACTGGTGGAACTCGACCGTGGCCAGGTCCTGGCCCAGCCGCCCGAAGGCGTGCATGTAGCGCTCGCCCAGCGCACCCCAGTCCTGGAACTCGATGCCGAGCTTGAAGGTGGCGCCCGTGGCGCGCATGAACTCGTCCTCGTCGATACCCAGCACCTGATTGAAGCGGCGTATCATGGGGATGGTCGACTCGCCCACGCCGACCGTGCCGATGGCATCCGACTCGATCAGCTCGATCGCGACCTTGCCTTCCAACACTCTCGACAAGGCGGCCGCGCTCATCCAGCCGGCGCTGCCGCCGCCGACGATCACCACCGTCCTGATCAGCGACTGGCGCATGGCATCAGCGCACATACAGCTTGTAGCTCCACGGCGCCAGGGTCAGACTGGCGCCGGCGTTGAGCTCGGCCGGCTGGCCGTTGCTCCAGTCGCGGTAGCGGCCGACGTGCAGGTCGCCGTCGAACGTGACGGTGGCCGGCTTGGCCGACAGGTTGAACACGGCGAAGACCTTGTCCTTGGCGTTCTGGCGTACAAAACTCAGTACCTGCTTGGGTGCATCGCTGGTGACATGCTCCATGTCCGCGCCCCACTGGCCGTTCCACAGCGCCGTGTTGACTTTTTTCAGGGCGAACAGGTCGCGGTACAGCGCGCCGTAACGCGACGGTTTCCACTCGATCGGATCGCGCTCGAAAAATTTCAGACGGCGCTGGTTGCCCGCTTCCTGGCCGTTGTACATCAGGGGCATCCCTTTGCTGATCACCGACAGCGCAATGGTGGCGTCGAGCGCGTCGCCGAAGGTTTCGAACTCGGTGCCTTCCCAGCTGTTCTTGTCGTGATTGGTCACGTACAGCAAGCGGTACGCGTTCTTGGGGTAAAACTTTTCGTTCCAGGCGTACCAGGGATTGAGCGAGGTGGCGTCGGCATGGCCCTGGGCGACCGCCTTCATGCTGTCGTACCAGGTCCATGAGTAGCTCGCATCAAAGGCGCGCGCATGCATGTCGCGGCTCTCCCATTCGGCCAGCAGGAACACCGGCTTGATGGCGCGCAGTTCGGCTGCGGCGTTGTCCCAGAAATCCTGCGGCACGAAGCCGGCAGCGTCGGCGCGGTAGCCGTCCACGCCGACTTCCTTGACCCAGTAGCGCAGCGCGCGCGTCATGTATTCGCGCACCGCCGGCTTGCCGTAATCGAGCTCGATGATGTCGTCCCAGTCGAACCACGGCGTCGGGCGTGGCTGGCCCTTGCGATCCATCAGGTACCAGTCCGGGTGATCCTTGCGCATCACGCTGTCCCACGCGGTGTGGTTGCCCACCCAGTCGAGGATCACGCGCAGGCCCAGCTTGTGCGCGCTGGTCACGAAGCTCTTCATATCGTCCAGCGTGCCCAGTTCCGGGCTGACCTTGAAAAAATCCTGGACTGCGTAAGGGCTGCCCAGCTCGCCCTTGCGCTTGACCTGGCCGATCGGATGGATCGGCATCAGCCAGACGATGCCCACGCCCAGCGCTTTCAAGCGCGGCAGCTCTTTCCCGGCGGCGCGCAGGGTGCCCTCCTTGGTGAACTGGCGGGTATTGATCTGGTAGATGGCAGCGTTGCGGCTCCACTCGGCATTGACGACCGTGGAGTACGGCGTCGGCGCGTAGCGCGACGTCCCTTTGGTATCGGCATGGGCCGGCCCCAGTAGGGCCACGACCACGCTCGAACCAGCCACCATCGCCTTAACATATTTGTTCAATGCATCTCTCCGTATTGTAATTTGACTAAATTTTCCGGGACCAACGTTGCTATGTCGTGGCAGCACGAACTTGAAGACGGGTCGGCAGCCATATTACGTCGCATCCAGCCGGGTGAATGACAGCAGGGAGCAGATTCAAGCAAACGCTTAGGTAATCTTAATCTTGCAGGCCAGTCTTTTACCAAAATAACGACAGCGCATTCATCGAGTAGTCTGGCTACACAGGTTGCGTTTGAAGGGAACATTGTCATGCCCCGGCTGGCGTGGGCCGCATCGTCCGGCGATGCCGCTGCGGGCGCGCGCACAAGCTTAAGACTTCCTGTGCAAACGGCCGATCGCGTCCAGCGCCGCGTTATCGCGTGCTAGCATCCGCGTTTGCCCAGCCATCAGCCGCCCCTCTGCATCGCACCGCCATGACAAGCAACCACGCCGCCAATCACGTGCTGGACCGAATCGAGCGTGTCTACAGCACGCTGAGTCGTTCCGAACGCCAGGTGGCCGACTTCGTGATGGCCAACCCGGTCACATTCACACGCACACCGATCAGCCATATCACGGCGCGCTGCGGGGCCAGCGCGCCGACCATCATGCGCTTCTGCCGCGCGGCCGGCTTCGGCGGCCTGACCGATATGAAGCTGTCGATGGTGGCGGTGCTGGGCCCGGTCGGCCGCATGGATGAGGCGGGGGCGCCGGATGACTTGGTGACAGGCTTGCTCGACACCGCCAGCGAACTGGTCGACCGGCTACGCCAGCAAATGCGCGGTGAGCTGGTGCTGGACGCCATCGCCCTGCTGGCCGCCGCCCCGGCGGTCACCTGCATGGCGTCGCATCAGCTGCAGCAAGCCGCCGTGTATGCGCGCGACTGCCTGCTCCGGCACGGCCTGCAGGCGCTCACGCCCTGCTCGCCCGCCTACCAGGGCGCCCCGGGCGGCGCCGTGCCGGCTCCCGCGCTGGGCCTGTTCTTTTGTTGCGGCGCCCCGGACGCCGCCATGGCCGACGCGATCACGCGCTACCGGCGCTTCGGGCGCGGCGCGATCGTGCTTGGCACCGTGCCGGTGGAGCCGTTCGCCGAGGCGTCGGTACAGATCACCGTCGGCCCCCGCGCCGGCAGCCTGGCCGCTCCCTGCGCCACGCTGCTGCTGCCGCACTTCCTGATGACCGATCTGCTGATTGAAGGCCGCATGCGGCACATCGGCGCCGGCCTGGCGACCGCTTAACGACCTGCATGCGCGGCCAGGGCCAGCGCCGTGTGCGCTGGCCCTGGCCATGCAAATCTACACGCTCCCCGTTACGGAATCGTGCCCTGCACGGTAAAGCCCATCGCATTGTTTTGCAGATGCGCCTGCGGCACGCCGCTCACGGTGGTGCCGTTGAAGGCGGCCGTGCCGCTTGCGGTGGACCGGATCTCGACCCCATAGGTGCCGGTGGTGACGATGTGGGTGCCGGTGTGGGTCACCGACGCCCCATTCGACGGTTCCTCGATCATCACGGCCGCGTAGGTGCTGTCCTGGATCAGATTATTGCTCAGCGTGATGACGGGGCTGGCGATCTTGCCGGAACTGCCAGTCCAGTATTCCCAGATCGCGCCGATGCCATATTGATAGTCGTGATGCCACGATCCGGTACGCAGCAGCTTGTTGCCGGAAATTTCCAGGGTGCCAGTCAGCGATGGCGGCGAGAAATTGGTGCCGAACTGGATGCCGGCGCCGCTGTCGATGGTATCGACGATCAGGTTCGCCTTCACCACATTGTTCTTGCCGCCATAGATGCCGATGCCGTTGGCCAGGCCCGGCAACTGGATGGTGTTGTTCTGGAAGGTGTCGCCCGTATTCAGGTGAGTGTCCGACCACAGCGCCATGCCATCGTCGCCCGTGTTGCGTAGCGCGTTGTTCGATGCCTTGGAGTTGCTGGTGCCGTAATGGAAGTTCAGGCCGTCGGCCCAGACGTTGCGGATGCGGCAGTTGGTGACGGTGGCGTTGCTGACCAGGCCAGCCTGGCTGAACGATTGCGTGGTCCACACGCCGACTTTGACGTGCTCGAACCAGACGTTGTTGATGGTCGAGTTGGTAAAGTTGCCCTCCGCGCCGGTGACACCGTCGTCGTCGTCGCGCAGCGTGTCATAGGCCGAGATCTTCAGGTCCGACAGGTTGCTGTTGCCGCCTTTGGCATACACGCCGGCAAAGGCGCCCTGCAGCTGGCTGGTCCAGATGCCGGTGCCGCGCAGCGAGACGCCGGCCGGCAGGTAGATGCGGGTGCCCGCTCCGCTCCAGCCGGGACCGGCCGTGCCATTGTTGAAGTCGAACGTGCCGGCCGGTATCCACACGCCGACCTTGGCGCCGCCCGAGGACGTGACGGCGGCAATCGCCGCGTTCATGGTGGCCGTGTCGTCATTGCCGTCGTTGGCCACGGCGCCGTAGCTGGTGATGGCGACAAAGTTGGCCGGCATGGCCAGCTGCGCGGGCAGCGGCTCAAGCTCCATGAAGTCGAGCGTGACGCTGGCGGTGCTGGCGAAGTTCAGGTTCGACGATTCACGCATCAGCCGGATGACCGTGCCGGCCGGGTACGACGCGTCCAGCTTGACCGCCACTTCGTCGAAGAAGCGGTGTGGGTTGGCCGGCGTGGCGGCGGGATTGTTCGACCAGTGCTTGTTGCCGCCTTCGGTGCTCCAGGTACCGTACAACCAGCTGAACTTGTTGGTCAGCACCAGGTCGGACTTTCTGACCCCATTCACGTACAGGCTGAGGCCCGCGTTGTAAGCCGCGCCGGTGGGCGTGTCGGGAGTCGAGTAGCGCAGCACCAGGCCCTGACCGGCGGCGCTGGTGGTCACTTGCACGTACTGGCCGGCGCCCAGCAGCTTGACGGCGGCGCGGCCCGACGCCTCGGACGACAACTGCCCCCAGCCGCGGTTGCCCGCCACCAGCGTGCCGGTGTAGCTGCCCGCTTCCGCCTCGTAGGTGGTGTAGGGCATGGAGGCGCCATAGACCGTGGTGCTGAGGATGGTGTCGTAGGCGTTGTTGGTGTCGTCGCTCTCGGCGATGGCGTTGTTGCTGTCCACCGTGGCGGTGATGGCCGGCGCCGCCCCGCTCATGGCCCAGCTGCCGGTATCCTGCGTCAAGGTGATCGCAGCGCCCGGCGCGAGCGCGGCGCTGTAATTGGACACCGAAGTCACCACCGCGCCGTTGACGGCAAAGGTGATGCGGTTGGCGGTGCCGGCCGGGGTCGCGCCCGCGCCCTGATTTTTGATGGTGGCGCTGAAGGTGACGGCCTGGCCGGCCGATGGCACGGCCGGACTCCAGGTCACGTTGGTGACGACCAGGTCGCTTTTGGCCGCCGGACGCGCCGGCAGCGCACCGGCCGGCTCGAACTTCCACTGCGTGCTGCCCCAGGCCTTGTCGATGGCATACGCCTGGGCGTAGCCCTTCTGCCCTTCGACCGTCGCTACCCAGGCCGGCGTGGCGCTGCTGACGATGTTGGCGTAGCCCGACACCGTCGTTGCTGGCAGGTCGAACAGGTTATTGCCAGGGGTGGGATCGGTGTAGACGGTCGTCATGGCATCGCCCGAACTGGATACGCCGCTGATCGACATGTAATTGCCGGTCGCAGCGTTCCACAACGCTCTGTGACCGCCCAGGGCCACCAGCGCCCATTGCGCGGAGGCGTCATTGGCCGCCGGGGTGCCGTACATCACCTTGCCGTTGGCTTCGTACAGGTACTGCGCCGACAGCCAGTAATTGCGGATCCGGTACAGGCCGTTCGCCAGGCTGGGCGCGGCCCCCACCGTCAGCGACGCCGACAAGGTGTTGTTGCTTTCGTTGGCCTCGGCGATCAGGCCGACGTCGTCGACGTAGGCTTGCACCGTGTGCGCGCCCGAACTCGCGCTCCAGGTGGCGCCGGCCGGGCCGCCGTTGGCGGTCAGGGTCACCGACGCACCGGGGGCCAGCGCCGCCGTGGCATTGTCGGACCAGGCCACCTGGGCCCCGTCCACGGTGAAGTTGACGCCATGCTTGACGGCCGGGGTGGCGCTGCCGCCCTGGTTCTTGATCGTCGCGGTGAAGGCGACTGCGTTGCCCGCCTGGGGCGAAGCCGGCGTCCAGCTCAGGCCGGTAACGACCAAGTCGGCCAGGGTGCCCCCGCCGCCGCCCGACACGCTCAGGCTGTCGACGTTGACATTGCCGCTGTCGGTGCTGTCGTACTTGTAGGCCAGCGTGTTATTGCCGGCATTGAGGGTGACCGATTCGGTCTGGGTTGCCCAGCTGTTCCAGCCGGCGGTGGCGCCCAGCGCGGTTTGTCTGAGCCGGGTCCCGTTGACATACAAACTCAGCGAGCGGGCGCCACCGGTGCCATTGGCAAAGCGCAGGGCCAGCGCATAGGTTCCGGCCGTGGCGACATTGACCGTCAGCGCCACGCGGGCGTTACCCTTGTTGGCATCGGTGAAACCACCGACGAAGCCGCTGCCGGTGTAGCCCGTGTGATCGGTTTGCACGAGCGCCCCGCCCGCCAGGGTACCGGACTCGGCTTCCACCACGGCGGCGCTGACCGCCGCCGGGCTCAGCACCATGGCGCACAGCACGCCAAACCGGCGCAACCAGCTGAGCGATGGGTGAGCGGCACGTGCATGGGTCGAGCGCGACCCGGTCGAACGTGACCCGGTCGAACGCGACCCGGTCGAACGTGCATGAGCGGTCGATGCATGCGGGGAGCGTGCGTACGGCGGGGGCGTGGGGTGCGTCAATGCATGGCGCCAAAGCGCCCAGCGAAGTGTCATGGCTTGTCTCCAGATTGATGGTTGTCTAGTGTGTGGCCCGATACAACGTGACGCCGCCATCCGTCGGGTGAGTGCGGCGAAAGTTACGCTGTTACAGGCTTACGCCATGATTGGGCCGTCGCGGCGGGGTGGTCAACGCGGCGTCTAAAGCCATTTTTAAGCCAGTGGCGCGCGCGCACGCCTGCGTTCCATTGGGCAAGCAGGCGTGCGCCGCCCATCCGCACCCAGGCGGCGACGATTACTAACGTCGCCGGGCACATGCAATCTTAAGGTTGGGCGTGGCGTTACCACCACGCGGCGCGCCGGGCCAGGCGCGTGACGGGTCGACGCAATGGCGCCAAGCCGCCCCACATCCGCCCGACCCCCACTGTAGCCAAACTACAACGCGTATTTGTCATTGTGGCTAGGGCACAACAGTCGGCGGCCCGCTGCATTAAGGTTACCTTCAGGTTTCGGCGAAGCCCGGCGCCTTGCGAATTCTTTGCGCCTGTGCGGACGTAATATCACTCCCGACTAATCGCGGTCGAACGACAGTGACAGAACTGGCGCCGTGCCGCGATTCTTTCGCGAGATTTAGTTTTATTACAACCAACGGAGATATGAAGTGAACAAAAATATGCTTGGGATGCCTGCGCGCGCATCTGGATTTCGTCCGACCCCGGTGGCGCTGGCCTGCGCCATGCTGGTGAGCCTCAGTGGCGCGGCCATGGCGCAGGACGCCGCCGCCCCGGTGGACACCGTGCCGGCCACGCCCGCCATTGCCACCGTCAGAGTGACCGGGGTGCGCAGCGGGATCGAAGCGGCCATCTCGATCAAAAAGAACGCCACCTCCATCATCGAAGCGATCTCGGCCGAAGACATCGGCAAGCTGCCCGACAGCACCGTGGCCGAATCGATCTCGCGCCTGCCCGGCGTGACGACGCAACGCGACAAAATCACGGGACGCGCCACTGCGGTGAGCGTGCGCGGTCTGTCGTCCCAGTTCAACGGTTCGCTGCTCAACGGCCGCGAGCAGGCGTCCACCGGCGACGCCCGCAACCCTGAGTTCGATCTGTTCCCGGCCGAGCTAACCGGCGCGGTACTGGTCTACAAAACCCCGGACGCCACCTTGCTGGGCCAGGGCCTGGCCTCGACCATCGACCTGCGCACCGTGCGGCCGCTGGAGTTCCAGAACCGCGTCGTTGCGGTGGGCTTGCGCAAGGAGCGTCTGGCCATCGATTCCGGCGGCGAGGAAGGCAGCGGCAAACGCAAGACCTTTTCCTACGTCGACCAGTTTGCCAACCGCACCATCGGCGTATCGCTGGGCGTGACCTCGTTCAAGCAGGATAACGGCGAAGAACTGATCTTCGACAGCTGGGGCGGCTGGGCCCCGACCGTGCCCTACAACGGCGCCGATGTCAAAGTGCCGGGCGGGTTCAAATCGGATACCAAGCACTCGCATAACGACCGCGACAGCGCCACGGCGACGCTGCAATTCCGCCCGAACGCGAAATTCAAGACCAGCCTCGACATGTTCTACTCGTCGGGCACCGAGAACACCAGCTACGTCGGTCTGGAAGGCGCGATCCCGTTCGGCTCCGGGATCTACGATCCGAACGGCACGCTGACAAACGCCACCATCGCCAACGGCGTCGCCACCAGCGGTACGTTCGACAACTACAAGGGCGACATCCGCAATAACGCTTACAGCAGCAAGGATAAATTCACCTCCTTCGGCTGGAACTCCGAGTGGAAGGTGAACGACTGGCGCCTGGTTGCCGATCTGTCGCACTCGGTGGGACGGCGCCATTCGACCAACTACGAAACCACCGCAGGCCAGCCGGGCAACCTCCCCAACGCCCAGCTCGGCAAGATTTCCTACACCGGCTTTGACGGCGCCAATTTTGCCGATGTCAAATACAGCACCAGCCTGGATTACAGCGACCGCTCGATCTTCAAGCTGACCGACATGAGCGGCTGGGGCGGCGGACCGGCCACGCCACAGGCGGGCTATGCCGCCAAGTTGAATATCCGCGACAAACTCGACAGCCTGCGCCTGTCGGCCACCCACGAGCTGAACTGGGGACCGGTGGTCAATGCGCATGCGGGCGTGAATTTTTCCAAGCGCGATAAATCGCGCCTGGGCGAAGGCGAAGGCCGCCTGGCGGTGATCGGCGCCGATGGCTATGCCGCCGCGACCATGCCAGGCACCGGCATGGCCATCGCCGGCCCCGTCGGCATCAAGGTGGCGCAGTGGGATCCGATCGGCTCGCTGGGCACCATTTACAACCAGGAACGCTGGGTCGACCCCACCGTGCTCTCGCGCGACTGGGTCGTCACCGAGAAAGTCACCACCGCGTATGCGTCGGCCGACCTGGATGGCAAGCTGTTCGGCCTGCCATATACCGGCAACATCGGTGTGCAGGTTCTCCATACCAAGCAAAGCGCCTCCGGCAACACGGTCGATCAGTCCCAGTGCCAGGGCATTACGGTGGCCACCTGCCAGTACAGCTTCGAGACGGTGTCCGACTCGTACCTCAAACTACTGCCCAGCCTGAACCTGGCGTTCGATCTGGACAATGACCGGATGATGCGCGTCGGCGCCGGCAAGCAGCTCTCGCGTCCCAACATGGACAATATGCGCGACAGCGTGTCGTTCAATCTGCCTGCCGTCAGTGCGCCCGATCCGGTGACAGGGATCATTCCGCCGCAACGGCTGACGGGCTTCGTCGGCAATCCAAAGCTGCGCCCGTATGAAGCAAAGTCACTGGACCTGTCGCTCGAACAGTATTTCGGGAAAAAAGGCATCGTCAGCGCCGCATTCTTCTACAAAAAAATCGACAACTACGTCATCAATCTGTCGCAGGAATTCGACTTCAAGAATTACGTCAGCCCGACCACGCCGCTGCCCACCGAGGGACCGTACAAAGGCAGCACCATCGGCGCGGCCACCCGACCGGTCAACAGCGATGGTGGTTCGCTCAAGGGAATTGAATTGGCGGCCAGTTTGCCGTTCAACATGCTGACCCCGGTCCTGGACGGCTTTGGCGTCAACCTGAATTACTCGTACACCACCAGTTCGGTAACGCTGCCAACGTCGGGTTTTATTACCCAAAACAATTCGCCGGTGTTCGTTGACGCAGTGTCGACCCTTTCCCTGCCGGGTTTGTCGAAAAACGTCGCCAGCGTGCGTCTGTACTACGAAAACAACGGGTTCCAGGTGTCGTACGCCATTCGCAGCCGGTCGTCGTTCGTGGGCCAGATTCTGGACTACCGCGGCGATCCGCAGTTCACCAACATCAACAAGGAAACGATTGCGGACGTGCAGGGGTCGTATGAATTTCAGAGTGGTTATCTGAAAGGCCTGTCGATCTTCCTGCAGGCGAACAATCTCACCAATGCGCCGTTCCAGGAATTCATGGTC
>CALRYE020000155.1:0-16425 GCA_943372275.1 Janthinobacterium lividum | reverse complement strand
TGGACCAATCCGGATACCTACCGCAACGCCAGCACCCAGCTGAGCGACCTGATCGCCCGCGACAAGAACCGCGCCAGCGTGGTGATCTGGTCGGTCGGCAACGAGACGCCCGTCTCCGAGGTGCGCAACAGCTTCATGGGCAAACTGGTGGCCACCGCCCGCGCCGCCGACAACACCCGTTTGGTGGCCGCCGCGCTGGAAGTGCACCGCGAAGGCAAAGACATCGTGGTGGAAGATCCCTTGGCCGAGAAAATCGACCTGGTCAGCTTCAACGAATACGCCGGCTGGTACTTCAGCGACCCGAAAGACATGCTCAACTACCGCTTCAATATCAAGTACAAGGGGCCGGTGGTGATCAGCGAATTCGGCGCCGAAGGCATGGCCGGCTTTCATGCCGATAGCGACACCCGCTGGAGCGAAGAGTTCCAGGATCTGCTGTATCAGAATCAAATCAAAATGCTCACCGCCATCCTCGGGCTGCGCGGCATGACGCCGTGGATCCTGGTGGACTTCCGCTCGCCGCGGCGCCAGCACCCGTATTTCCAGGATTTCTGGAACCGCAAGGGCTTGATTTCCAGCGGCGGCAAGAAGAAGCAGGCGTTCGGCACGCTCAGAAGTTTCTACGACGCCATGCAAAAGAAGTACCGCTAGCGCCCGATGATAAAATCACAGCATGGAAAAAAATAATATCCCCCCAGCGGACGCCGACGCCGTCGTTCCTGCCAAGCGCACGCGCCGCGGCGCCGGCGGCCTGACCCTGCGCGACGTGGCCAAGCTGGCCAACGTCGCCCCGATCACCGCCTCGCGCGCGCTCAATACGCCGCAGGCGGTGTCGCCGGCGATCCTGCAGCGCGTGCGCGAAGCGGTCGAACGCACCGGCTACGTGCCCAACATGCTGGCCGGGGGGCTGGCCTCGAAAAAGAGCCGGCTGGTCGCCGCCGTGGTGCCGACCATCACCGGCTCGGTGTTCCTGGAGATGGTGCAGTCGCTCACCGAAGCGCTGGCCGCCTCGGGTTACCAGCTGATGCTCGGCCAGTCCGGCTACGAAAATTCGCGCGAGGACGCGCTGCTCGAAGCGATCATCGGGCGCCGTCCCGATGGCGTGGTCCTGACCGGCATCATGCGCTCGCCGCAGGGCCGGCGCCGCCTGCTGGCCAGCGGCATTCCTGTCGTCGAAACCTGGGACCTGACGCCCAATCCGCTCGACATGCTGGTGGGCTTCTCGCACGAAGCCATCGGCGCCGAGGTGGCCAACTACCTGCACCGGCGCGGCCGGCGCCGCGTGGCCGCCATCAGCGCCAGCGACGACCGCGCGGTACGCCGCAACAAGGCGTTCGCCGACGCTTCCCAGCGCCTGGGCATGGTGGCGCCGGGCGGCGACGTCCCGGTCTGCATCGTGCCGGCGCCGACCACCTTGGGCAGCGGCCGCACCATGCTGCGCGAGCTGCTCGAGCGCGAGCCCGATATCGACGCGCTGTTCTGCAGCTCCGACATGCTGGCGCTGGGCGTGATCATGGAAGCGCAGGCGCAGGGCATCGCCGTGCCGGGCAAGCTGGCCGTGGTCGGCATGGGCGACCTGGCGTTCTCGCGCGACGTGCATCCCTCGCTGACCAGCGTGCGCATCGACGGCACCGCCATCGGCAAGACCGCCGCCGCCTTCATCATCGCCCGCTCCGAAGACCGGCCGGTGGAAAACCCGGTCTGCGATATCGGCTTCACCATCGTCGAACGCGACAGCGCTTGAAGCCGGCGCGCAGGCCGATGCCCGGCTTCGGCTTCGGCTGCGGGTTCGGCCGCGCTTTGTCAGCCGAACGGTGACTCAGGAATGAAACAAGCAGCGCGATGAGCGCAAAACGTTTGACAGCTGCCAGTGGTACCGCTACCATGTAGTTGTTATCGACCCACTGACGGCTTTGCCGCGCTCACCATGTCCCTTTCCTCCGCACCGACCGTCGCCAGCATGCAAGTCATTCCTGTCGCCGGGCGTGACAGCATGCTGCTCAATCTTTCGGGCGCGCACGGTCCCTACTTCACGCGCAATATCGTCATCCTGACCGACAGCGCCGGCAACCGCGGCGTGGGCGAGGTGCCCGGCGGCGCGGCCATCACGCAGACGCTGGAAGATGCGCGCGAGCTGGTGGTGGGTCAGCCGGTGGGCGCTTACAACGCCATCCTGACCAGCGTGCGCGCCGTATTCGCCGATCGCGATGCGGGCGGGCGCGGCTTGCAGACGTTCGACCTGCGCATCACGATTCATGCAGTGACCGCGCTGGAATCGGCGCTGCTCGATCTGCTGGGCCAGTTCCTGGGCGTGCCGGTCGCCGCACTGCTGGGCGACGGCCAGCAGCGCACCGAGGTCGAGATGCTGGGCTACCTGTTCTACATCGCCGACCGCGGCGTTACCGATCTGCCGTACGTGAACGAGCCCGACGCCGCCGACGACTGGCTGCGCCTGCGCCACGAAAAAGCCATGACGGCCGACGCGGTGGTGGCGCTGGCCGAAGCGGCGTACAAGCGCTACGGCTTTCGCGACTTCAAGCTCAAGGGCGGCGTGCTGCGCGGCGAAGACGAGATCGAAGCCGTCACCGCCCTGGCCGAACGCTTTCCCGAGGCGCGCGTCACGCTCGACCCCAACGGCGGCTGGCTGCTGAAAGACGCGGTGCGCCTGTGCCGCGACATGGGCGACGTGCTGGCCTATGCGGAAGACCCGTGCGGCGCGGAAGATGGTTTTTCGGGGCGCGAGGTGATGGCCGAATTCCGCCGCGAGACGGGGCTCAAGACCGCCACCAACATGATCGCCACCGACTGGCGCGAGCTCGGTCATGCAGTGCAGCTGCAGTCGGTGGATATACCGCTGGCCGACCCGCACTTCTGGACCATGCAGGGATCGGTGCGCGTGGCGCAGTTGTGCCGCGAGTGGGGGCTGACGTGGGGATCGCATTCGAACAATCACTTCGACGTGTCGCTGGCCATGTTCACCCATGTGGCGGCGGCGGCTCCCGGCAAGATCACGGCGATCGATACGCACTGGATCTGGCAGGATGGCCAGCGCCTGACGCGCAACCCGCTGCAGATCGTGGGCGGCAAGGTGGCCGTGCCGACCACGCCGGGCCTGGGCGTGGAGCTGGATATGGAAGCGGTGGAAGCGGCGCACCAGCTGTACCTGGGCATGGGCCTGGGCGCGCGCAACGATGCGGTGGCCATGCAGTTTCTGGTGCCTGGGTGGGCGTTCGATAACAAGCGGCCTTGTTTGGTGCGCTAAGGGCGTTGGACGAAACCTTGAACGACAGAGTGGTTAGTTGGCTGGTTCGTAAATCGTTAGCCTCAAAACCGTCATCCCCGCGAAGGCGGGGACCCATAGCGCCGTCGGTCAGAGTTTTAGTGTGAGTGCTGCGCTGACGTGCTATGGATCCCCGCCTGCGCGGGGACGACGGAGCCGAGGCTAACGTGAAAGTAGAACGCGCTGGCAGGCGAGCGTTATCAGGCGAGCGTCATTATGCGAGCGTTATCAGGCGATCGTGGTCAGCAACCGCTCGATCAACGCAACCGACGGCGGACTGGCCCCCGCACCCATGCAAGCCCCGGCCCCGGCGCACACCGAAAAGCGCAGATGCTCCAGCGGCGCGCTGTCCGGCCGGCGCAGCATGCTCCACGCCAGCGCCGCGATGCTGGCGTCTCCCGCCCCCACGCTGTCGACCACATCGATCTCCGGTGCCGCCTGGTGCCATTCCTCGCCGCCCACATGCAGCGATGCCCCCTGCGCACCCTTGGTGTACAGATAGCTGGCCTGCGGATTGAACGAGCGCAGCTTCACGAACGCCCCCTCCACATCGTCGGTCCGGAACAACCCCGCCAGATCCTCTTCCGACACCTTGACCACATCGGCCAGCTCGGTCATGCGGCGCAAGGTGGCGTCGTAGCGCTCATCCATCAACACCCGGAAGTTGGGGTCGTAGCTGATCCTGACGCCGTCGCGCTTGAGCGACTCGGCCAGCGCCACCAGCTTGCCCGCCAGCGGCGCGCGCGCCAGACTGATGCCGCCGAAGTGCGCCCAGCTGCAATGCGCGCGCCAGCCCTCGGGCAGCGCGGCCGCATCGAAATGCAAGTCCGCGCTGTCGTCGCCGACAAAAAAGTAGCTGGGCGGGTCGGTGCGGTACACGATCGCCAGCAACGGCGAGCGCGCATAGCGCTGCACGAAACGCATGTCCAGCTGCGCCGCTTCGCTGGCGGCCCACAGCTGGTCGCCGAACACGTCGTCGCTGACCGCGCCGGCAAACGCGCTGGGCACCTCCAGCGCCGCCATCGCGCGCGCCACGTTCCAGGTCGAGCCGCCGACCTGGCTGGCCCAGCGCTGCTGGCCCGGCTCGGCGATCATGTCCGTCAGCGCCTCGCCGGCGGCGATAAACTCAGGAAAGGCCGCCATGGTCAGGCTTCCAGCACGTTCAGCGCTTCATAACAGGCGCCCATCGTGTGGTAGTCGGTCTTGCCGGCCGGGCTCTTCTCGTCGGTCAGCTTGCCGTTTTCCGGCGACAGGATGCGGTACCACGCGCCGTGTTCATGGTCGACGAAATGCTCCCAGCTGTAGGCCCAGATCTTCTCGTACCACTCCCAGTACTGGCGCTCGCCCGTGCGCGCGCCCAGCAGCGCGGCGGCGGCGAAGCTCTCGGCCTGTACCCAGAAATACTTCAGCGGGTCGCATACGCTGCCATCCGGGCCGAAGCCGTAGTGGATGCCGCCATGCTGGTGGTCCCAGGCGCGCGCCATCGCCACGTCGAACAGTTCGACCGCGCGCGGCAGCAGCCAGTCGGACGGGCCGGCCAGGTGCGCCTTGTGGCGCTCCATGATCAGCAGCAGCTTGGCCCACTCGGTCAGGTGGCCCGGCTGGTAGCCCCACGGGCGGAAGATGTTGGTGCTGTCATGGCGGTTGTACTCCGGGTCGACCGACCAGTCGGCGTTGTAGTGTTCCCACACCATGTTGTCGGCCAGCGCCGCCTGGCGCACGGTGATGTTGTGCGCCAGCGTTTCGGCGCGCTGCAGGTACACCTTGTCGCCGGTCGCTTCGAACGCGGTGATCAGCGCTTCGCAGCTGTGCATGTTGGCGTTCTGGCCGCGGTACGAGGCGACCTGCCAGTCGGCGCTCGCTTCGTCGGCGTACAGGCCGTGCTGCGGCTCCCAGAAGCGCTGCTCCATCAGCGCGAAGGTTTCTTCGATGTAGCCGCGCGCTTCGGTCACGCCGGCCATCAGCGCGTGAGAGTACGCCAGCAGCACGAAGGCCAGGCCGTAGCAGTGGTTGGTGGCGTCGGTGACCTGCGCCTCGCCGTTGGTCCAGCGCAGCTCCCAGGCGTAGCCGCCAGTGGCCGGATTGCGGTGCGCATCGCGCACAAACGCCAGCGCATGGATCAGGCGCTGCTGGTCGGCCGCGTCGCCGAACTGGCGGTACGCCATCGCGTAGTTGAACACGAAGCGCGTGCTGCTAACCAGGTGGCGCGTTGCGCGGTCGTAGATGGTGCCGTCGTCCTTGTAGAAATGATAGAAGCCGCCGCTGGGGTCGACGCAGCGGGGATCGTAGAACTGCTTGGTGTGGCGGATGTGCGCCAGGAGAGTTGCGCGTGAATGAAAGTCAGGTACCATCGTGGTGTCTCGTATCGTGTGTGCATAGCGGGCCATTGGCCGGCCCTGGTATAAAAATGCCGCCTGCCTGAACAGGTCGGCGCCCTGTGCGGTGTTCCCTTAACGTCGGGCGTGACGGTCCCTGGCGCGGCCGCGGCAGCATGCTGCTGCCGGTCTGCTCTCAAAGGTTCCCGGACCCACCCGTCTGGCGCGGGCGGTGTCCGTCTTGCGTGTAGCGGTCTCTCTGTTGTCCGGTGTTGTCTTGTCGTGTCTTGTCTTGTCTGGTCTTGACTGAATCGGCTCAACCTGGCTTCATTTGTGCGGGCCCCAGTCGTCGCACACGGTGCTGGCGCGGATGATCAGTTCCACCGGCGCGATCTTCTCGACCGCTTCCTCATGTCCGGCCAGCAGCAGCTCCACGCCCAGCGCGCCCAGTTCCTTTTTATCGATGCGCAGCGTGGTCAGCGGACGGTGCCCCAGCACGGCGCTGGAGATGTCGTCGAAGCCGACGATCGATACGTCGTGCGGCACGGTCAGCCCAGCCGCCAGGCAGCAGCGCATCGCCACCAGCGCCGCGCTGTCGTTGTAGCAGAACACGGCGTCGGGCGGGTGGGGCAGGGCCAGCAGCGACTGCATGGCTTCGAAGGCGCCCGTCTCCAGGTCGACCCCGTCGGCCAGACTCGCTTCGTAGCGCGGATCGGCCAGCATGCCGGCCTCGAACAGCGCCTGGCGGTAGCCCTTGTTGCGCTCGCGGACGCTATAGTGGCTCAGCGACCCGGAGATCATGCCGATGCGCGTGCGCCCAAGGCTCAGCAGATGCTTGGTGGCCAGGTAGCCGCCCATCATGTTGTCCGGATTGACCGAGCTGTAACCGCGCAGCTTCATGTCGATCAGCACCAGCGGTTTACCGGTGGCGCGCAGCGCGGCCAGCAGCTCGGGCTCGAAAAAGCCGGCGCACACCATGGCGTCCGGCGCATGCATGCGCAGCTGCTCGGTGACGCCGTCGGCCGGGCCCACGGCCATGAACGAGAGCACGATGCCCTGCTTGCGGCAGGCTTCCTCGGCGCCGTGCAGCACCGGCGAATAAAACGGGCTGCTGGCGGCGGTGTTGTGCTGGCGGTGCAGCAGAAAGGTCAGGCGGCGCATGCGCTTGCGGCGCAGCTTGCAAAAATCGTAACCCAGCTCGTTGGCCACCGCCAGCACCATCTGGCGCGTCGCTTCGGTCAGGCCCGGCTCGTTCTTGAGCGCGCGCGAGATCGTGCCCGCCGAGACGCCGGCCAGCTTGGCGATGTCGCGGATGGTCACGGACGGGGCGCCGCCAGTGGTCACGGGCGCGCTCCCTCGGTCAAGGATGGTGTCAAGTAAGTCTCCTGGCAAAACGGGGGATGAGGCGATGTAAGCGCTCATTTCTGGATCAGAGTCTTGCATATCGAAAAGCCCAAGGCAAACGATTGATCGGGTTGCGGAACAGTTTAGTCTCGATTTACTAAACACAGATTGCCACTCCACGCCCGTGCTGGCGACCTTTTTTTTACAGACTGTGGCATTGTTTAGTGATCATCGCTAAACTCGCTTGAAAACGACGTCAGCATTTGACCCCCGGGTTGACCCGGTGCAGAATATTTTCATCAATATAAAAGCCCTGCCTGCGCTCCCGGCGCGCGCCAAGGACCATTCCACCTCAGGAGACGAACGATGGAACACGTATCATCCGGCACCCTCGCGCCCGGCAGTCAGCTTAGCGATTCACAAAGTAACACCGCACCACTCGTGATCATTACCCTGCTGTTCTTCATGTGGGGCCTGCTCACGTCACTAAACGATGTGCTGATCCCCCACCTCAAAGCGATCTACACACTGACCTATGTGCAGGCCATGCTGGTGCAGTTCTGCTTCTTCGGCGCCTACGCCATCGTCTCGCTGCCGGCCGGTATGCTGATCAAGAAGATCGGTTACAAAGCCGGCGCCGTCACCGGCCTGGTGATCGCCGCTGCCGGCTGCGCCATGTTCTATCCCGCCTCCACCAGCGGCTACGGAGTGTTCCTGCTGGCGTTCTTCATCCTCGCCGCCGGCATCACCGTGCTGCAGGTGGCGGCCAATCCGTTCGTCACCGTGCTGGGGCCTCCGGCCACCGCGTCGAGCCGCCTGACGCTCACGCAGGCGTTCAATTCGCTGGGCACCACCATCGCTCCGGCGCTGGGCGGCATGCTGATCCTGTCCGGCGTGACCTACACCGCCACCCAGCTGATGGCCATGCCGGCGGCGGACGTGGCGGCCTACAAGGCGCATGAAGCGGCCATGGTCCAGGGCCCGTACCTGGCGCTGGCCGGCGCGCTGCTGGCGCTGGCCGTGCTGTTCGCCCTCGTCAAGCTGCCCAAGATCACCCACGCCGACGACGGCGCGGTCGACAGCCTCGACACCTCGGTGCTGGCGCACCGCCACCTGCTGCTGGGCGCCATCGGCATCTTTTTGTACGTGGGCGGCGAAGTCAGCATCGGCAGCTTCCTGATCAACTTCGTGGGCGACCCCAACGTGGCCGGCCTGTCGCACGCCGACGCCGCCATGTACGTGACCTACTACTGGGGCGGCGCCATGGTCGGCCGCTTCATCGGTTTTGCCGTGATGCGTTACGTCAGCCCGGGCAAGGCACTGGCCACCAACGCCGCCATCTCGATCGCACTGATCCTGATCGCCACGTTCGGCTCCGGCAGCGTGGCGATGTGGTCGCTGATCGCGGTGGGCCTGTTCAATTCGATCATGTTCCCAACCATCTTCAGCATGGCGCTGCACAAACTGGGCAAGCTGACCGGCCAGGGCTCGGGCATTCTGTGCATGGCCATTGTGGGCGGCGCCATCGTGCCGTTTGCGCAGGGCTGGATGGCCGACACCATCGGCCTGCAGATCTCGTTCCTGATTCCTGCCGCCTGCTACTTCTTCATCCTGTACTTCGGCCTGAAATACGCCAACATGTACAGCGGCGACAAGGCTTTTACCTAACTATTCATCTTTAGTCTACGGGCCGACCGGACCGCCAGCGCGCGGGCCGGACGGTCCACGCGCGTACAGATCGCCTTACCCCCATAAAAGGATAGAACATGAACCGATTACTTCGTCTGGGCGCTTGCCTCGTGATGGCTGGCGTTTGCAACCTCAGTATGGCTGCACCCGCGGCGGCACCTGTCGCCAAAAACGCCTACGTGACCGTCAAAGACACGCACTTCTCGCGCAATGGCAAGGCTTACTACATCGCCGGCGCCAACTTCTGGTACGGCGCCCACCTGGGTGCGACCGGCGCCGTGGGCGACCGCGCGCGCCTGCTCAAAGAGCTGGACAACATGAAGGCGATCGGCATCAACAACGTGCGCGTGCTGGCCGTGTCCGAAAAAACCGACATGAAAAGCGCCGTCAGCCCCGCCACCACCACCGCGCCGGGCAAGTACGACGAAGACCTGCTGGTCGGCCTGGACTTCCTGATGGCCGAACTGGGCAAGCGCGACATGACCGCCGTGATCTACCTGAATAACTTCTGGCAGTGGTCGGGCGGCTTCACCCAGTACATCAACTGGTTCGAAGGCAAACCGGCGCTGGACCCCAACGTCACCAAGGACTATGAAACCTACATGACCAACAGCGCCAGCTTCTACCGCAACCAGGAGGCGCAGGCAGAATTTCGCAACGTGATCAAGAAGGTCGTCAATCGCGTGAACACCATCACCGGCATGCCGTACAAGGACGATCCGAGCATCATGTCGTGGCAGCTGGCCAATGAGCCGCGCCCGGGCAACGCCAAGGTCGACGCCGCCGGCAAGGCCATCTACGTCAAGTGGATCGCCGATACCGCCAAGTACATCCAGGACCTCGACAGCAAGCACCTGGTCAGCAGCGGCAGCGAAGGGCTGGCCGGTTCCGCGCAGGACGCCAAGCTGTTCGTCGACTCGCACTCCACCAAGCATATCGACTACCTGACGGTCCACCTGTGGCCGAAGAACTGGGGCTGGTTCGACTCCAACAAGCCGGTCGACACGTGGGACGGCGCGCTGGCCAAGAGCCGCGACTACATCAATACCCACATCGACCTTGCCAAGCAGCTCAAGAAACCCATCGTGCTGGAAGAATTCGGCCTGGACCGCGACGGCCCATCGTTCAGCATCAAGGCCACCACCAAGGTGCGCGACCGCTTCTATGGCGAAGTGTTCGACCTGATCGGCAAGCGCGCCGCCAAGGGCGACCCGATCGCCGGCTGGAACTTCTGGGCCTGGGGCGGCGCCGGACGCGCGGCCAACGCCGACTACTGGTGGAAGACCGGTAACGACCTGATGGGCGACCCGCCGCAGGAAGAGCAGGGCCTGTATTCGGTGTTCGATTCCGACGTGCCGTCGCTGCTGCTGATCAAAAAGCACGCCGACGCGCTGCACGCGCTGGAACGCTAAGTCCAACCTTGATCCCCGCCCGAAGGACCACCATGCACGTTAAAGAACTGCTGCGCGCCGCCGCGATGGTGGTCTGCGCCACCGGCGCGTCGGCACAGAAATACGAAGGCCTGGCCGCCACGCCGCAGATGGGCTGGAACAGCTGGAACAAATTCGCCTGCAATATCGACGAAAAGCTGATACGCGAGACCGCCGACGCGATGGTGCGCCTGGGGTTGAAAGACGCCGGTTACGAGTACGTCAACATCGACGACTGCTGGCACGGCAAGCGCGACGCGAACGGCAATATCCATCCCAACGCCCAGCGCTTCCCGTCCGGGATGAAGGCGCTGGCCGATTACGTGCACAGCAAGGGCCTCAAGCTGGGCATTTATTCCGATGCCGGCGCCACCACCTGCGGCGGCCATCCCGGCAGCCGCGGGCATGAATACCAGGATGCCCTGACCTACGCGGCCTGGGGCATCGACTACATCAAGTACGACTGGTGCGACACCAAGGGCCTTAACTCGGCCGCGGCCTATACCACCATGCGCGACGCCATACGTGCCGCTGGCCGCCCGATGTTGTTCAGTATTTGCGAATGGGGCGACACCAAGCCGTGGGAATGGGCCAAAGACGTGGGCCACTCGTGGCGCACCACCGGCGACATCCACGCGTGCTGGGATTGCGAGATGAGCCAGGGATCGTTCTCGTCGTGGGGCGTCATGCGCATCCTCGACAAGCAGGCCGGCCTGCGCGTGCATGCGGGGCCCGGGCACTGGAACGACATGGACATGCTCGAAGTGGGCATGGGTTTATCCGAGGACGAAGACCGCGCTCACTTCTCCATCTGGTCGATGATGACGTCGCCGCTCATCCTCGGTAACGACCTGCGCTCCATGCCTGAAGCTACCCGCAAGCTGCTGACCAACCGCGAGGTCTTGTCGATCAACCAGGACAAGCTGGGCGTGCAGGCCTGGCGCTTTCTGGCCGAAGGGCCGCTGGAATACTGGGCCAAGCCGCTGGCGGATGGCGAATGGGCGTTCATGGTTCTCAATCGCGGCCAGCAGCGCGTCAGCACCAGCTACGACTGGAACAGCCACAAGGTCAGCGATGATCTGAGTAAACGGTCGCTGGAGCTGAACAAGGGCGCCTACCAGTGGCGCGATGCCTGGACCGGCAAGACCGGCGACACCAACAAGAGACTCGACCTGAACCTCGCTCCGCACAGCGTCACTTTACTGCGCCTGAAACAAGGCTGAACCCAAGCTGGAACCATCCATGAATATCCGTCTCATCTCGTTTCTCATCGCCGCCGCGTTTGCCGGCCAGGCCCACGCCCAGAGCTGGGGCCCGTTCAACGCCGAGTTCCCCGCCGCCAGCGATGGCCTGGTCAAGAAGTCCACCCGCGCCGACCTGTTCATGTCCGGCGACAGTTTCAGCATCGGCGGCTGGTTCAAGCCGTCGGAGCTGTCCAGCGCACCGACCATGCTGGCCGGGCTGGAAGGCGCCGGCTATGTGTGCACCATCGACGCCAAATTCGCCTTCTGCGGCGAGGGTGCGCCGGTACGCACCGAGGTGGCGTTGAAAGCTGGCGTGTGGATGCACCTGGCGGCGGCCTACAACGGCCGCCAGCTGGTGTTGTACGCCAATGGCCGCGTGGTGGCGACACAGGATGTGCCTTACAAAGCCAAGCCGCTGGCGCAGATCAGCATGGGCCCGCGCGACAAATCGGCCGGCGTCTTTGCCGGCCGCATCGCGGGGCTGACTGCGTCCGGCGACGTGTTCGACGCCGCCACCGCCGCGCGCATGGCGGCGGCCGCACCGAACGAAGCGGCTATCGCGTTCGAGACGGGCAGCCCCACCTGGCCGCTGCAGCTGCGCCAGATGCACGGCCAGGTGGTGCCGCAGGACGCCTGGACCTTGCCGCGCTCGGCCGCGCCAGTCTCCGCGCCGGTCGCCAAGCCCGCGTACGCCGGCCCGGTGCTGGAAAAGAGCGGACCGAATGAATGGAAGATCCGTACCTGGTCGTTGCAGGCGGCGCCCCAGGTCAAGGGCATGGACAAGCAGATCGCCAGCCAGGGCTATGACGCCAATGGCTGGTACGCGGCGACCGTGCCCGGCACGGTCCTCACGACCCTGATCGACCGCGGCGTGTATCCGGACCCGTCGATTGGCCTGAACAACATGGCCATTCCCGAAAGCCTGAACAAGCAGGATTACTGGTACCGCACCAGCTTCGCCGTGCCGCCCGGCTTCAAGGCCGGGCAGCACCTGTTCGTCACCTTCAAGGGCATCAACTACGCCGCCGCCGTGTGGATCAACGGGCGCAGCCTGGGCACCATGAAGGGTGCGTTCATCCGCGGCACCTTCGACATCAGCCCGTATCTGAATGCCAAGGGCCAGAACGTCATCGCGGTCAAGGTGTCGCCACCGCCCCATCCTGGCATCGCGCAGGAAGAATCGATGAGCGCCGGCGCCGGCGAAAACGGCGGCGTACTGGCGCAGGACGGCCCCACCTTCATCGCCTCCGAGGGCTGGGACTGGATACCCTCGGTACGCGACCGTAACACCGGCATGTGGCAGGACGTGGTGCTGCGCGCCACCGATGCGCTGCGCCTGGGCGACGCCCATGTGATCACGGCGCTCACCAAGCTTGATAATAGCGAAGCGGACATCAGCGTCGACATCCCCGTGACCAACCTGTCCGGCAAAGCCGTGCGGGCGCTGGTGCGCGCCACCATCACCGACCGTGCCGGCACTTTGAAGCCCGTTGTCGTCAGCAAGAGCGTGATGCTGGCGCCGGGCGAGCAGCAGGTGCGCTTTACGTCGAAAGAATTCGCCGCGCTGAAAATGACCCAGCCGCGCTTGTGGTGGCCCAACGGCTACGGCAATCCGGACCTGCACGATGTGAACGTCGAAGTGCTGCAGGGCGCGCAGCTGTCGGACCACAGCAAGACCTCGTTCGGTATCCGCGCCGTGACGTACGAGCTGTCGCTGGTGGACAGCAGCGGCCATCTGCGCCGCGTGGAAGCCGACTTCACCAAGGGCCATCAGCTGGGCATCCGCATCACCGATGGCCGCCACGACGCCATCCGCAAGGTGGCGGGCAACCAGTGGGCCACGGGTCTGCGCAAGGAGGCCGAGGGCAGCGCGGCGATCCGCGAACTGAGCGACACGGCGCTGACGCCCTTCCTGGTCATCAAGGTCAACGGCGTGCGCATCGCCGCGCGCGGCGGCAACTGGGGCATGGACGACTGGTTGAAGCGCGTCGACCGCAAGCGCCTGGAACCGTACTTCCGCCTGCACCGCGACGCCAACGTCAACATCATCCGCAACTGGGTGGGCCAGAACACACAGGAATCGTTCTTCGAGCTGGCCGACGAGCATGGCCTGATGGTGTTCAACGACTTCTGGGCCTCGACCCAGGACTACAACATCGAGCCGCAGGACGTGAACCTGTTCATGACCAACGCGCGCGACACCGTCAGGCGCTTCCGCAATCACCCGTCCGTGATCGCCTGGTTCGGCCGCAACGAAGGCGTGCCGCAGCCGGCGCTGAACGAAGCGCTGGAGTCGCTGATTTACGAACTGGACGGCACGCGCTGGTACACGGGCAGCTCCAACCGCGTCAACCTGCAAAACAGCGGCCCGTACAACTACCGCCAGCCATCGAGCTACTTCACCGAACATGCCAAGGGCTTCTCGGTGGAAGTGGGCGTGCCGTCGATTCCGACCGCCGAATCGTTCAAGGCCGCCGTACCCGAGTCGGAGCGCTGGCCCATGAGCGACACGGCCGCTTATCACGACTGGCACCCGGACGGCAACGGCGGCACGGGTCCGTTCATGGCGGCGATGAAGACCACGCTGGGCGAAGGCACATCGTTCGACGACTTCGAACGCAAGGCCCAGTTGATGAATTACGAGATTCACCGGGCGATTTTCGAAGGCATGAACGCGCACCTGTGGCGCGAGAACAGCGGGCGCATGCTGTGGATGACGCAGCCGGCATGGCCCAGCACCATGTGGCAGATCCTGAGTCACGACTACGATACCCATGGCTCGTTCTACGGCACCAAGAGCGCCTCGGAACCGGTGCACGTGCAGATGAACCTGCCCGACCACAAGGTCATGGTGATTAACAACCCGAACCGCGCGCTGACCAATGCCAGCGTGTCGTTCGCAGCATTCGGCGTGGACGGCAAGCAGGTCGGCGCCGGCAGCATGCCCGTCAGCGTGGACGCGGTGCGCATCTCGGCGGCACTGGACATGGGCCTCGATGGCCTGATCGGCAAGCATGGCCTGATCATCGTCAAGCTGACGCTGAAGGACGCCGGCGGCCAGGTACTGTCGCAAAACGTCTACTGGCCGAGCGCCAGGCCGGAAGGTCAGCAAGCGCTGAACAAACTGGCCAAGGTGCCGGTGGCCGTGAAGGTCAGCCATCACCACGAAGGCAGTAACCAGAAGCTGAACATCACGCTGACCAACGGCTCCACCGTGCCGGTCTTGAACAGCAAACTGACGCTGTTCAACGCCGCCGGCGAACGCGTGCTGCCGGTGTACTACTCGGAGAACTACGTGTCGCTGATGCCGGGCGAAAGCCGCACCCTGACGGCCAACTTCCAGGCCAAGGGTGGCCTGAAGCTGGCGCTGCGCGGCTGGAACGTGGCCGAACAGACGGTGGCGGTGGCCGATAACGGGCCGGCCGTGTGCGCCACCAATATCGCGCCGCGCACGGTGGAATACCCTTGGATGACGACCACGCGCTGGAACAAGATGCATCAGGACCAGCTGGCGCTGGCCGACAAGGGCGATGTGGACGTGATGTTCATTGGCGACTCGATCACCGAAGGCTGGCCGCAAGCGATCTGGGAAAAGAATTTCGCGCCCATGAAGGCGGCCAATTTCGGCATCGGCGGCGACCATACGGGCAACCTGCTGTATCGCCTGCAGGACAAGCGCATGGCGCAGATTAGACCGAAGGCGATCGTGCTGCTGATCGGCGTGAACAACCTGGGCCTGTGCGACGAGCAGCCGGAGCAGGTCTTCAGCGGCATCAAGGCGGTGGTGGAAGCGCTGCGCAAGCAGTATCCATCGGCGCGCATTCTGCTCAACGCGGTGCTGCCGTCGGATGAAGTGGCGCGCAGCGACAAGCGCGCCCGCATCAACGCCATCAACAAGATGGCGGCCACGCTGGCCGACGGCAAGCAGGTGGTGTTCCGCAATTACGGGTCGCACCTGACGCGCGCGGATGGCTCGATCTCGCCGGAGATCATGCCCGACTTCCTGCACCTGACGCCCAAGGGCTACCAGCTGTGGGCCGACGCCATGCGTCCGGACATCCAGAAGCTGCTGAAGTGATGAAGAAGACGTTGCTGGCGCTGGCGTGCATGCTGGCCGCCTCCGCCAGCTGGGGCGTGGTGCTGCCGGCGGCCGACCCGCACGTCGCCCGCATGGGACGGATGGTGGACCAGCCCGACGGCAGCGTGCGCTTCGCTTATCCGGGCGTGCGGCTGTCGTTCACGTTCACCGGCAAGTCGGCGTCGCTGGACGCGTGGAGCAGCGGCGCGAACAGCTTTCTGGAAGCGGTCATCGATGGCGGACCGCCGCAGCTGATCGATGTGCGCGAGCAGCGCGCCACCATCAAGCTGCTCGCTTCCGGCAAAGCAGGCCGGCATCACGTGGAGATCATGCACCGCTCCGAGACCTGGCACGGCGTAGTCACGCTGGCCAGCTTCGACATCGACGGCCAGGTGGGGCAGAAGCCGCAGCTGGCCAGGCGCAAGATGCTGGTGCTGGGCGACTCGGTCACCTGCGCGGAGGGCGTCGAGCGCATGTCGGGCGAGCCGAAGAACTCGCGCTGGTGGAATCCGCGCCAGTCGTACGGCATGCTGGCGGCTGACGCGCTGGGTGCGCAGGTGCATCTGGTGTGCCATGGCGGGCGGGGGTTGATGCGCAGCTGGAACGGGCGTACCGACGAAGCCAATCTGCCGGACTTCTATGAGTACGCCATCGCCGACGCCAAGGCGCCTGCGCAGTGGGATCACAGCAAATACCAGCCCGACCTGATCGTCAGCGCCATCGGCACCAACGACTTTACGCCTGGGGTGCCGGATCGCGAAGCGTATGTGAGCAAGTATGTGGAGCTGGTACGCGCGCTGCTGCGCAATCACCGCCAAGCGCGCATCGTGCTAACGGAAGGGTCGATCCTGAATGGGGGGAACAAGACGGCGATGGTGGAATACATCGGCGAGACCATTAAACGGGTTGGTAGCGAGCGGGTGACGGCTGCACGTTCCGAGTACCATCCTGGCGACGCCAGCGACGGCCATCCGACGGGCGAGCAGCATGCCGCGATGGCAAAGGAACTGGTGCCCCAGCTGAAGGCGGCAACAGGCTGGTAGAA
>CALRYE020000154.1:0-16631 GCA_943372275.1 Janthinobacterium lividum | reverse complement strand
CTTTTGCGCCACGGTATTGATGGTGCCGTCGCCGCCGGCGGCCACGACGATACCGCCCACCGTCCTGGCGCGCTCGACCATCTGCTGGGCGATGGTTTCCAGCTCACCGGGCTGGTCGACGACGGTCAGCTGGAACATGCGCCCGGACTGGCGCAGCACGTCCTCGATGGTGGTGCGCTGCAAATCGGTTTCCGCGTGGCCCGACCCGGCGTTGAGGATGATGAACAGTGGCGCGTTGGGGGAGGTTTCAGGCGATGGCATAAGGGCTTAAGAAAATGGACAACGCATTGTGCCATGTTGTCAGAAAAGCAGTGGCGCGCCTGAAATCGCGCCTGCTGCGGCGCGCTGTCGCACGGCGGCCTGCCGCGGCGATGCAACGATCCCCACGGTTCAGGCATGAAAAAAGCCGTTCAGTGTTGTACTGAACGGCCCGGCATGCGCTGGCCGACTGCGGCAGCGCTGACTGCAGCGAGGGCGCCGCTTACTTCAGCGACGGCGCCGCTTACTGCAGCAAGCGCACCGCTTACTGCAGCAAGGGCACCGCTTACTGCGGCGCGGGCGGCGCGACGATCGGCGGCGGCGGAGCGGGCGCGAAAGGCGCCGGCGCCACCCCGGGCGGCATGGCCGCACCCGGCGTCGGTAGCGCAGGCGCGTGCGCGGCCACCGGCACGGTGACGGCCAGCCACCCCGTCACGGGCAGCAGCGGCACCAGCAACAGTGCCACGATGTTGATAATTTTGATCAAGGGATTGACGGCGGGGCCGGCGGTATCCTTGTACGGGTCGCCCACCGTGTCGCCCGTGACGGCGGCCTTGTGCGCGTCCGAACCCTTGCCGCCGAAGTGACCGTCCTCGATGTATTTCTTGGCGTTGTCCCAGGCGCCGCCGCCGGTGGTCATGGAAATGGCCACGAACAGGCCGGTAACGATGGTGCCCATCAGCAGGCCGCCCAGCGCGGCCGGCCCCAGCAGCATGCCCACCACCACCGGCACCACCACCGGCAGCAGCGACGGCAGCACCATTTCCTTGATGGCCGAGGCGGTCAGCATGTCGACCGCCTTATCGTATTCCGGCTTGCCGGTGCCGTCCATGATGCCCTTGATGTCGCGGAACTGGCGCCGCACCTCCACCACCACCGCGCCGGCCGCGCGCCCCACCGCTTCCATCGCCATGGCGCCGAACAGGTAGGGAATCAGCCCGCCGATAAACAGGCCCACGATCACCATCGGGTTGGACAGGTCGAACGAGACCGACTTGCCGACCGAGTCCAGCGCATGGGTGTAGTCGGCGAACAGCACCAGCGCGGCCAGGCCCGCCGAGCCGATGGCGTAGCCCTTGGTCACGGCCTTGGTGGTGTTGCCCACCGCGTCGAGCGGGTCGGTGATGGCGCGCACCGATTCGGGCATGCCCGACATTTCGGCGATGCCGCCGGCGTTGTCGGTGATGGGCCCGTAGGCGTCGAGCGCGACGATGATGCCGGCCATCGACAGCATGGACGTGGCGGCAATCGCAATGCCGTACAGCTGGCCCAGCTGGTACGACGCCAGGATGGCGGCGCACACGGCCAGCACCGGATAGGCGGTCGACTTCATCGACACGCCCAGCCCGGCGATGATGTTGGTGCCGTGGCCCGTAGTCGAGGCGCTGGCGATGTGCTGGACCGGCTTGAATTCGGTGCCCGTGTAGTATTCGGTGATGTAGACCATCAGCCCGGTGAGCACGATGCCGACGATGGCGCAGCCCATCATGGTCAGGCGCATGTGCTGGTCGGTCCAGACCAGCCAGGTGACGGCGGCAAAGCCGATCAGCGACAGCCCGGCGGCCCACCACAGCCCCGTGTACAGGGCCGACATGATCTTTTTGCCGGGCTTGGCCTTGACGAACGAGCAGCCCACGATGGAACCGAGAATCGACACGCCGCCCAGCAGCAGCGGATAGATGATGGGCGAGGCGCCCTGCCCGGTGATCACCAGCGCGCCCAGCAGCATGGTGGCGATCAGCGTGACCACATAGGTTTCGAACAGGTCGGCGGCCATGCCGGCGCAGTCGCCCACGTTGTCGCCCACGTTGTCGGCGATGACGGCCGGGTTGCGCGGATCATCCTCGGGGATGCCCGCCTCGACCTTGCCGACCAGATCGGCGCCCACGTCGGCGCCCTTGGTGAAGATGCCCCCGCCCAGCCGGGCGAAGATGGAGATCAGCGAGGCGCCGAAGGCCAGCCCGATGAGCGGCTCGATGATGTCGTGCTGGGTGCGCCCGGTGCCGGCCGCGCCGATCGCCAGTACCCAGTAAAAGGCGGTCACGCCGATCAGGCCCAGCCCCACCACCAGCATGCCGGTGATGGCGCCGCCCTTGAAGGCCACGTCGAGCGCCTGGTTCATGCCGCGCGTGGCGGCCTGGGCGGTGCGCACATTGGCGCGCACCGACACGTTCATGCCGATGAAGCCGCAGGCGCCCGAGAGCACCGCGCCGATCAGAAAGCCGATCGCGGTATTGAGGTCGAGCAGGAAGAAGATGGCGATCAGCAGCACCAGGCCGACCAGGCCGATGGTGCGGTACTGGCGCGCCAGGTAGGCGGCGGCGCCTTCCTGGATGGCCTGGGCGATTTCCTGCATTCTGGCGTTGCCAGGATCTTGCCGGAGTATCCAACTGCGGGTCACCAGGCCGTAAATGACCGCGATCACGCCGCACGCAACTGCAAATAACAGGAAATTTTCTGCCATGTCGTCCCCTCAGTTTTTAAATCAAGCAACACAACAACACATCCGAAAGACCGCGTCCGTTCGATGCCGGAACTGCGCTCAACCATCTTGCGTACTGCACTCACTTTGAATCGAAAACCGGGGGAGCCGGTGCGGGGCGAAGAAAACAACTGCGATCGCAGCTGGCGCACCTGGCAGGTCATGCAATGTCAAAAAAAGCGGACACCCTGGTCCGCTTTTGTACTGTTCCTTTATTCCGCCAAGGCCGCGAAGGCTTTTTCGCGGATTTGGTCGACCGTGCCGACCCCTTCGATGCGGCGATATTTGGGTGCGCCGGGCAGGCCCGATTGCGCCCACTGGTCGTAGTAACCGAGCAGCACTTCGGTCTGGTTGTGGTACACGGCCAGACGCTTTTGCACGGTTTCGGCGCGGTCGTCGTCGCGCTGCACCAGCGCTTCGCCCGTGAGATCGTCGACGTTGTCCACTTTTGGCGGATTGAACTTGACGTGATACACGCGCCCGGATGCCGGATGCGAACGGCGCCCGCTCATGCGTTCGATGATGGCTTCGTCGGGCACGGCGATTTCAAGCACGTAGTCGACGGTGATGCCGTTGGCTTTCATGGCGTCGGCCTGCGCGATGGTGCGCGGGAAGCCGTCGAACAGATAGCCGTTCTGGCAGTCCGCAGCCTGCAAGCGGTCCTTGACGAGCCCGATCATGATGTCATCTGATACCAAACCGCCTGCATCCATCACCTGCTTTGCCGCCATGCCCAGTTCAGTGCCCGCCTTGATCGCCGCCCGCAGCATGTCGCCGGTGGAGATTTGCGGAATATTGTATTTTTCCTTGATGAAGTTAGCTTGGGTGCCCTTACCGGCGCCGGGAGCTCCTAACAGAATGAGACGCATGAAAATTCCTAATACGATTTTAAAATTTTAGAGGTGATGCCGTACTGACTACCTTGGTACGAAACTTACCACAAAAGTGCAGGAAAACGCCAATCTGAGGCGCTTTAGGCAGTTTTTTGCTTGATCCAGCACAGGCCTGGTGCAGTTTGTCGTGTAGTAACAAACTTCACCTTGCGAATGAACAAAACGCGGACAGAAAAGTCCCGCTAAACATGTGCCGGAATAAAGAGTCCGGCCTAAATTGTTTGGTTGATTCTCGCGGCCAGCGCGTCAGCGGTTAATAATGTTGCCGCACGCGCGCCAGATCCTCGGGCGTGTCGACGCCACCGGCCGGCGCCTCGGCCGTCACATGCACGGCGATCGGGTAGCCGTGCCACAGCACGCGCAACTGCTCGAGCGCTTCGACCTGTTCCAGCGGAGCGGCGGACAGACCCGGATACGTCTGCAGGAACTCATTGCTGTAGGCGTACAAACCGATGTGGCGCAGCGGCTCGTAGCCCGCCGGCAGCGTATCGCGCGCCATGGCGAACGCGTCGCGGTGCCACGGAATGGTGGCCCGCGAGAAATACAGGGCCCGCGCGAACTTGTCCAGCACCACCTTGACCACGTTGGGATTGAAGGCGTCGGCCGGGTCCGTGATGGGGTGGGCGCAGGTGGCCATGGGCACGCCGTCGACGATGCGCGCGGCGGCCGCGTCCAGCAGGCGCGGATCGATCAGCGGCTCGTCGCCCTGCAGGTTGACCACCACGGCATCCTTGGCCAGGCCCAGCGCGCGTGCCACTTCGGCGATGCGGTCGGTGCCGGACGGATGGTCGGCGCGCGTCATGCACGCTTCGACGCCATGCGCGGCACAGGCGGCGGCGATATCCGGGTGATCGGTGGCGACGACGACGCGGCTGGCGCCGGACCGCGCGGCCTGTTCGGCCACGCGCACCACCATGGGTTTGCCGCCCAGGTCGGCCAGCGGCTTGTTGGGCAGGCGCGTGGACGCCAGCCGGGCGGGAATGATGACGATGAAAGTCATAGGGCGAAGAAACTCATAGGACAGCTCATGGGGCCGCGCGAGCGCTTATTGCGGTTCGACCTTGCGGGCCTGATCGGCCCACATGATGGGAATGCCGTCGCGGATCGGATAAGCGAGGCGGTCGGGGCGGCAAATCAGCTCCTGCGCGGTTTTGTCGTAATCGAGCGGTCCCTTGCACAAGGGGCAAACCAGAATATCAAGCAGGCGAGCATCCACGACATTTCTCCACAATTTGTTCGGCCAGCGCGGCGTCGAGCTGCGCCGTCACGGGAACGACCCACAAGCGCGGATCGTCTTTAAGATTTTCAATTTGCGCACATTTTACTGCATCCTTCTCGGTGATCAGGATGACATCGGCATCGATGGCGCGAAATGGCTGGTCCAGAAAATCGTGATGGTCGGGCAGCGCCAGTTCGGCGAACTGCAATCCGGCCCCGCGCAGCATGCTGAAAAAGCGCCCCGGGTTGCCGATGCCGGCGGCGGCGACGATGCGCTTGCCGTCCAGCGCGGCCAGCGCGGTCAGCGCCAGGCGCTCGCCCGGCGCGCTGAGGCGCTCGGCCATGTCGCCCGACAGGCGCATCCGGAACGGCGCGCCGCCCACCGCCGCGGCCAGCTCCGGCGTGATGACGGGGGCGTTGACGACGGTGAAATCGCGCCGGCGCGACGGCGGCTCGCGCAAGGGCCCGGCCGGCAGCAGCCAGCCGTTGCCCACGCCGCGGCCATCGAACAGCACGATTTCGACGTCGCGCTGCAGGGCGTAATGCTGCAAGCCATCGTCGGCCACCAGGATATCCACGTGCGGATGGGCGGCCAGCAGGGCCCGTCCCGCGTCGGCGCGCACGCGCCCCACCACCACCGGGCAGCGGGCCCGGCGCGCGATCAGCAAGGGCTCGTCGCCGACCTCGGCGGCGCTCGAGTGCGGCATCACTTCGCGCGCCTGCGATCCGCCAGCGCCTGCGCCAAAGCCACGCGAAATCACGCCGGGAGTGAACCCTGCCGCGCGCAGCGTGTCTACCAACCAGATCGTCAGCGGCGTCTTGCCGGTGCCGCCAATAAAAATATTGCCGACGACTACGACCGGCACGGGCAGGCGCACCGATGGCTTCTTGCCGCTGCCGAACTGCGCGGCGCGGCGCGCGGCCAGGCTGCCGAATAACAGGGAGAGTGGATACAGTGCGCAGGCGAGCGGACCGCGCCGTTGCCAGGCGCGGGTCAGGATCGCTTCAAGCGAAAATGCGGACGGTCGCGAAGGATTGGACGAAGTCGTGGACGAAGTTTCGTTCGTAGGTGCCGGCATGCCCCGTGATGCCCGCGCTTACTTGCTGGCGCCGGTCTGCGCCGCGAACGTCAGCTTGTCGAAGCCGGCGATGCGGGCCGCTTCCAGCACGTTGATGACCATCTGGTGCATGGCGAACTGGTCGGCATTGACAATCACCACCGGACTGTTGGCGCCGCCCGGCAACTGGCCGTTGTTGCCGGCGCGGGCTGCGCGCTTGAGCTCCTCGGCCAGATCGGCCGGGCTGCGGAACGACACCGGCTCGTTATTGACCGTGTAATTGCCCTTGGCATCGACCGTGACGTTGAGTTCGAACGGCTTGTCCAGCGCCTTCTCGGCGTCGGCCGTGGGCAGGGTGATCTGCAGCTCCGTGAACTTGCTGTAGGTGGTCGTGACCATCAGAAAGATCAGCACCACCAGCAGCACGTCGATGAACGGAATCAGATTGATTTCCGGATCCTCGCGGCGGGTGCCACGGCGAAAGTTCATCATTTACGGGCACCATGCACGATGTCGACAAATTTCACGGCCTGCAATTCCATGTCGATGATGAAGCTGTCGACCAGCGCGCGGAAGTGGCGATAGAACACCAGCGCCGGCATGGCGATGGCCAGGCCGAAGCCGGTGTTATACAGGGCAACTGAAATACCGTGGGCCAGCTGGGCCGGATTGGTTCCCGTGGAGTTTTGCGCGCCGAAAATCTCGATCATGCCGACCACGGTGCCGAACAAGCCCATCAGCGGCGCCAGCGAAGCGATCGTGCCGAGGGTCGTCAAAAAGCGTTCCAGCACGTGGGCTACGCCCCTGCCCGCTTCTTCGATGGATTCCTTCATCACGTCGCGTGGCGATTCCAGATTGCGCAGCGCCGCGGCCAGCACCGCGCCCAGCGGGGAATTGGTTTCCAGCTTGTCGATGATGTCCGGCGTGACTTTACCGTTCTGATAGACCCGCACCACTTCGTCGAGCAATTGCTTCGGCAAGATCTTGGAACGGCGCAGATAAATAAGGCGTTCGACGATCAGCGCCAGCGCGACGATGGAGGCGATCAGTAAAAACCAGATGGGCCAACCGGCAGCTTGAAGAATGGCGAGCAAAACGAACTCCTGTAAAGGCGCGATCAACGACGAACAGCGACCGGCATGAATAACGATGTCGCACAGCGCAGGTGGCGCCACGGCATGGCACCCGAGTCGGGACTATGTGCGGAACGAAACAACCCCGGCAGATTAACTTGTTGCCAGCAAGACGGCAAGCCCAGTTCTGCACACGTTCTGTGGACAAGATTGTGAGCAAGCGTCTTGAGCCTGCTTAAGAGCCTTGATTTTAAACGATAAATTTTTACTGCTTAAGAATGAGGCAGGCTGAATTGCGTAGATGTCCACAGTTCTGAACATATTCTGTGGATAAGATTGTGCGCAAGACCGGGGGGCATAGGCTAAGTCGTTGATATTGATAGAGAATTCTTCGATGCCTTTAAATAATGCAGTCTGCATGCCGCCAATTCTGCACATTTTTTGTGGATAAGATTGTGCGCAATACCAATGAGCAAGTTGTAAGCCTATGATTCTTAATGCTATTTTTAATGTGCTAAAATTTATGGCATTTGCCGATTTATAGGGGCAAATGCTATCGAAAGAACTTGTCCACCGCGTCTAGCGTGCTCGTGCAACGGGTCCGGTGGACAACTCTGGCCGTTCTGCACACCTTTTGTGGACAACATTGTGTGCAAGCGTACGCAGTGGTGCCTAAGTAACTGTTTTTAAATAAGAAAGTTGTACTGCATTAAAATGTGGCAGCGGCTCAATCTGGGTCAAGATGCGAAGCCTGACCAGTTGATCTAAAGTACCACACACAATCTGTGGATAACTTTGTGAGCAAGTCCCCGCAGTGACGTCAAAGTGCTTGATCTATAAGGCATTTCTGCCGTTGCTCAGGAATCAGTCACTCGCCTTTTACATTTAAAATCAGTCACTTACAAATACATCTTGCGTCTCGGCTTGATATATGACATAAGCATGACCGCGCATTATTTTTGTGGATAGTTGTCCCTTTTAACGACCATGCAAACACTACCCGACGCCGATCTCAGCTACGCCGCACCGCCGGTGCTGACCGTGACCGCCCTGAATGCCCAGGTGGCGCGCCTGCTGGAACGCACCTTCCCCCTGACCTGGATTGGCGGCGAAATTTCCAACTTCACCCGCGCCAGCTCGGGCCACTGGTATTTCACGCTCAAGGACGACGGTGCCCAGGTGCGCGCCGTGATGTTCCGCGGGCGCGCCCAGTTTGCCGGCTTTATCCCCCGCGAAGGCGACAAGGTGGAGGTGCGTGCGCTGGTGACCTTGTACGGCGCCCGCGGCGACTACCAGATCAATGTGGAGGCGATCCGCCGCGCCGGCGTGGGCGCCCTGTTCGAAGCGTTTCTGCGTCTGAAGGACAAGCTGACCGCGCAAGGGCTGTTCGACCCGGGCCGCAAGCGCGCCCTGCCCTTGTTCACACGCAGCATCGGCATCGTCACCAGCCCGCAAGCGGCGGCGCTGCGCGACATCCTCACCGCGCTCAAGCGGCGCGCGCCGCACGTGCGCATCGTGCTCTATCCCGCGCCCGTGCAGGGTCAGGGCGCGGCCGAGCGTATCGCCGCGGCCATCGACACCGCCTCGCGCCGCGCCGAAGTGGACGTGCTGCTGGTGTGCCGGGGCGGCGGATCGATCGAGGATTTGTGGAGCTTTAACGAAGAGATCGTCGCGCACGCCATCGTCGACTGCAGCATGCCCGTGATCTCCGGCGTGGGCCACGAGACCGACTTCACCATTGCCGACTTCAGCGCCGACCTGCGCGCGGCCACGCCGACCGCGGCGGCCGAGCTGGCCGCCACCCCGCATGCCGACTGGATCGGTTCGCTGGCAGCGGACGCCACCGACCTGCGCCGCGCCATGCGCCGCACCCTGGCCGAAGCGAACCTGAATCTGGACAATTACACGCGCCGCCTGCTCAGCCCGTCGGCGCAGATCGGCCACCAGCGCCTGAAGGTGCTGGCGCTGTCGACGGCGTTGACGCACGCCGTGCGCGCGCCGGTCAACCGCAACGCATTTGCGCTGGCCCAGCTGCGTGCCCGCTGGGCGCGCCACCGGCCCGATACCCGCGCACTGCAAGCGGAACTGGCGTCGAGCCAGCGTCGCTGCGCCAGCAGCTTGGCCACACAACTGGGCCAGAAGCGCCACGCGCTCGGTGCGCTGGCGGCCCAGCTGGAACTGCTCAACCCGCAGCGCACGCTGGAGCGGGGTTACGCCATCGTGCGCGACGCCAAGGGCAACGTGCTGCGCGCGCCTGAACAGATCAAGGTCGGCCAGGCCATGACGGTGCGGTTGGCCGAAGGCAGTGCCGCGGTGGGTGTGGCCAGCGTGCAAACGGTCATGGAATAGGCGTGCCCGGCCAGTGAGGCCGAGCGCGCCTCGCAGCGGTGCCGTTTTTGCCGGGACGAACCATCGCTGCAATGAAGTGCCATCCGAATTACAATAAGCACCGTTTCAGAAGAATCAACGCATTTCTAATCAATCAAGGACAAAAACATGGAACATACACTGCCGCCACTGCCATACGCCCTGGACGCTCTCGCCCCGCACATCTCGAAAGAGACGCTGGAGTTCCACTACGGCAAGCATCACCAGACCTATGTTACGAATTTGAATAACCTGATCAAGGGCACCGAGTTTGAGAACCTGTCCCTGGAAGAAATCGTCAAGAAATCTTCCGGCGGCGTGTTCAACAATGCGGCCCAGGTGTGGAACCACACGTTCTACTGGAACGGCATGAAGCCACAGGGTGGCGGCGCTCCGACCGGTGCGGTGGCCGAGGCGATCAACGCCAAGTGGACCTCGTTCGACAAGTTCAAGGAAGAGTTTACCAAGTCGTGCCTGGGTAACTTCGGTTCCGGCTGGACCTGGCTGGTGAAAAAGGCCGACGGCTCGGTCGACATCGTCAACACCTCCAACGCCGGCACCCCGCTGACCACCGGCGACACCGCGCTGCTGACCTGCGACGTGTGGGAGCACGCTTACTACATCGACTACCGCAACGCACGCGCCAAGTATGTCGAGTCGTTCTGGGGCCTGGTGAACTGGGACGCTGTCTCGGCTAACTTTGCCTAATGCACTGAATTTGCACTAGTTTTCCCTGTTCCGGCCCTGCGCCGGCGCGATCGAAGGAAGTCACCGCCACGGAGTTTGTCTCCTGCCGCGCTGGCTTCCTTTTTTGTTGGCATTCGTTTTTGGTTAGCTGGCGTTTTCGTCGACTCCCTGATTTCAAGTTCTTCCTATCTTCATTGGCGGCGTGACGGCTGCGATGGCTGCGACGTCATGTCGCGTGCGCCATGCGGCGTGCTCATGCGTCCATTGACGTCCGACAGGTCGGCGCGCAGCACGCCGATGATGGCATCGCGCTTGGCCAACGCGGCGAGTGCCTGCATCAGCTGGGCCTGAATCAACTCGCACTCACGCGCCTTAGTTGCCAGCAACGTTGTAATGCGTTGCTGCGCCTTGGCCAGTTCGCGCATCAACACCACATTTTCATTCTGCAGGAGCAGCACGGCGTTTTGCTGGGATAGGTCCTCGGTGCGCATGGCAATCCTTCGCTGTCGACCATCAATCAGTGCAGGCGCTGGGGCGTATTAATCAGTGGAAATGGGGCCGGCTCGGGGGCCTTGGCGCTGTCGCGGACGTGCGCCGTGTCGCGCGCATTTCCAGCCTCGCGCACCTTGCCCGCCTCCTGCTTGGTGCCCGCGTCCTGACCCTTGGCGGCCTGCCGCGGCTTCACCGACTGCTGCGCCTTTTCCAGCCTGAACTGCGACAGGCTGACCAGATCCGACAGCGAACGGAACGCCTCGGGCGTCAGGCGCAAGGTCATGTGCGACAAGGTCAGGTGAACGATATTGCATTCGGCGCAAATGCTGACGTCGCCCACCGTGTTGTGGGCGATGCCGGTATGTTTGCAGCCGGCGGCGTGATCTGAGTGCATGGCAATCCTCGGCGAGGAGTAAGTGGAGAGTCCATTCTAGATGAGAATGAGTCTCATTTGCAAACGGTATTTCCGGTTTTTTCACTTCCTGCGTATCTGCCGTCGCCGCGTAGATATTCCTCAACAAAACTAACCGCCTCGCTGTCCCCTGATCAATACCCTGATGTTGCCAACAGTCTACATTTAACCATTGCGTGTAGGCAACGACACCGTCATTCAACAAACAGGGGACATTCATGAGCGATGGGTATGCCGATGTAAAACAGACGCTGCTTTCCCTTTTGCGCTTGCGCCAGCACCATCGTGCTCTACGTCTCAGCTTTCCACGTAACGACGGCCCAAAAGACGCTTTGCTAGTTGCCAACGAGCTGGTAGCGCACGAGGCGATGAGCTGTGATTTCACCACCAATATCCGTGTGCTGTCGGACAGGCCCGACCTTACAGACAGCCCCCTGCTGGGAAAGATGGTAACAATTTCGCTGGTGCGGGACGACGGCGGCCTGCGCTATTTCAACGGCCATATTTTTTCTCTGCAGTTCATTAAGAACGACGCGGGTTTTTGTCACTACGACTTGATACTCAAGCCATGGCTAGCGTTTCTGCGGCATAGCCGGAACAGTTACCTGTTCAACGGTATGACAGTGCAAGAGCAAATCACCCAGCTGTTCTCTCGGTACGACGGCTGTGACTGGACCACTACTGCCCTCGATACTGACGAACCCATGACGGACGCTTTTCAGTTTAACGAAAGCGATTACAACTATTTTCATCGCCGTATCGAAGCCAAGGGCTGGCACTACCGATATGTCCACCGCGCCGACGGACACCAGCTCGTCCTCAGCGCCGATAGCACGCAATGTGAGCCGATCGATGGAAGCGGCGAACTGATCTGGCAAGGCGCAACGAGCGGCGTCAAGCAGAGCGGCATCCAGACGTTTTCGCCAAGGCGTCAGGTTCGTGCAGGACGTTACAGCGCTTCCAGTTTTGATTTTAAGCATCCCGGAGTTACGACCATGGAATGCTCGACAATCGATGCGGAAGATAGCCTGCAACCTCTGGATGTCATTGAACATTTAGGTGCCTATGGCTTCGCAAGCCGCGACGACGGCGATAGGTTAGCAAGGCTACGCATGGAGGAAATCGAGTCCACGGCTAACCATGTCGGTGTGGGAGGAAACGATGAGCGCGTGGAGCCGGGACGCACATTCAGGCTCAAAGAGCACCGTGATCCGCTGTCGCAAATCGCAGCCAATGACAACGATGATTTTCTAATCGTGAGCGTCAAACACACAGCCAGCAATAACTACGAGACGACGAAACAGGCTTCACTCCAAGCTGGACCGCGGTACAGCAATGAACTCGCTTGTATCAAGAAGAAAATTGTCTGGCGTCCTGGCCGCGAATTCAATAGCACGGACACGAAAATCCATGGCGTACGCACTGCGATTGTTGTCGGCCTCCCGAACGAAGAAATTCATACCGACGAATTTGGCCGTGTGCGCGTTCAGTTTCACTGGGATCGGGAGGGACAGTTCGATACCCGTTCGTCGGCCCCAATTCGCGTTGCCTGCGGTTCAGCTGGTGACGGCTATGGCCAGTTATTTATCCCGCGTGCCGGCGAGGAGGTGCTGGTCCACTGCCTCGATTCCAACCCTGATCGCCCGCTGATCACTGGACGCGTCAGCAATGCGGCAAGGCTGCCGGTCCGATTCAACAATGGCGGCAAGCTGCCGGACCAGCAAAACCTCAGCGGTATCAAATCGAAGGAAGTCAATGGCAGCGGCTATAACCAGCTTCGCCTTGACGACACGCCAGGGCAGATAAGCGTCCAACTCGCCAGCAGCCATGGCCATTCGCAGCTGAACCTGGGGTCCCTCACCCACCCGCGTCATGCCGGCGATGGCAAAACACGCGGTGAAGGTTTTGAACTGACCACCGACCATAGCGGCGCAGTGCGAAGCGCCCATGGGCTGCTCTTAAGCGCCTGGGAGCGGATCAACGCATGCGCCGGACAACTCAGTTGCCACGAGCATGTCGCGCTGATGGAGGCATCCCTGGCTGTGTTCAAAACGCTCAGCAAGACCGCTGCGGAAAACCTCGGTCAAGCGCTGGATGCGGAGTCGCAGGCTGAGCTCGCGGAGCACGTCAAAGTACTCGGCACCGGCAAGGCGTCGCCCATTGCGATCACCTCGCCCGATGGCCTGAGCTTCGCCAGCAGTAAGAGCATCGTCAGTTACAGCGCTCTTAACACGGACGTCGCGGCGCAGCAGCATATCCAGCACGCTGCGGGCAAACGATATGCCGTGAACGCGGGCGATGGCATCTCGCTATTCGCGCGCCAGAACGGTATCCAGCAAATTGCCCATTTTGGCAAATTCATCTTGCAAAGCCAGCATGACGACATTGTCATCAACGCTGCGAAAAATATCACCATGACGGCTGACGGCATCATCAAGCTGATGGCTGAGGAAATCCACCTGATCGCCAAGGACGGCTCCTTTACTAAGCTAGGCGGGGGCATCACCCTGGGCACCAACGGTAACGTCGACTGCAAGTCAGCCATGCTCATCACCGATGGACCGGCGACGATGCACACCGAAATGCCGTATTTCAGCGGGGACGGCAAAGCCCCTCCCCGCTGGATCGCCTTGCATTACATCGACCCTGAAACTGCCGAAGGCATGCCTGGCGCTCCTTACGAAATCCATTTCGACGGCGCGCCCACCATCAACGGGACGCTCGACGGCAGCGGCAAAGCGCGGCACGAAAATATCACCGACAAGCCTGTCACCCATGTTGTTTACAAGCCTAGACCGCCAAGCAACGACGTCGACTGTCCGCCACTTGACGCATTACTCGCTTAAGCACCGTTTTTCCACTGGTAACAGGAGGGGATCGTATGGCAGAGCTAAACGCAACGCAGGTGCGCGATGCCCTTGCATGGGCCACGAACAAGCAACCGACCGATGAACCGGAAGAGACTCCGTGGGAATGGTTCTGGACTGCGATTCAGGGTGATTTCAACGACGACCGGTCAACCAAGCAGATTCTTATGGATGCCGCGATCTCCATGATCCCGGGGATCGATCAAATCTGCGATCTGCGCGACTTCATCGCCAACTGCAAGAAGATTCACAAGGACGCGTCGGATCACTGGGCTTGGGTATCGTTGGTACTGACGTTGATCGGTCTCATTCCAACAGTCGGCTCTTTACTAAAAGGCGTCCTGAAAATCGTATTCGCTTTTGTCACTCGCATGGGCAAAGCAGCGATGGTTGATGCTATCGACAAATCGCTGACCTGGGTGATTACTTTCTTACGCCGTCGCGAAATACAAAAATACATAAAGTTAAAAAATATCGACGAAGTACTCCTGTGGCTGGCGTCGGAGACCAAATTGCTAAAGGCAAGGATAAAACTCCCAACTTTACTGAAGGCGTTTGACGATGGGATTAGAGTCACTTCAGCACTGATAGAAAAGGTTAGACATATTCCGATTATCGGAACGAATGCGCTATCGGTGTTAAATAAAATAAATGCCGTGCGATTAAAAGCAGATGATGAAATCCGGCAAGCACTTGAACCGGTAATGGAAATCTTGGACTCGACGGTAATCGCACTGGAACGTCGTGCGTTTCGCGAAAAGCACGGCATTCTCGATGTGCAAAATGTCCATTTTCGTGGAACGCTGCCGGAGAGTACGGCGCTGACGTTAATGCGCAAACCTGATCATCCGGCATGGCTGAGTGACGGAGCACCGACCAAATGGCACAAGGCAGACGCCGCGGTTGAACGGTCGAAAGTCGAGCAACGTGTGGCATCTGGCTGGCCGCCGCTGACAAACACCAATATCGGATCCTTTCACAAGCTTACGGCCGATACAATTAAGGGACCCGCGCGAATCTACCGTATCGTTTCTCCAAGCAGCCGGGCAATGGGAGATTGCTGGATCTCGGAAAGTGTATTCAAACGACTGCAGGCCGATCCGGATCCGAGAGCCGCCTGGCGAAGATTTCTGGCTGTATGGCCAGACTGGAACGCAAATGGTCAATTCGTTGAATATACGATAAAAGATGGGGAATCGTTGAAGGTCTGGAGAGGCGAGGCATCAGCACAGACCAATGACAAACTTGCGGATCGATACCTAGAGGGAGGATTTGAACAAATCGTGTTCAAGCTTAGCCGCACCGACATTGCGAACGACACAATGAAATACTACAAATTAACAGGCGTAAAAGGGAATGTCCTCGCAGCGCCGATTGATCAACAAGCATACGACCTGCTGAGTAAAGCTGATCAGAATGACTATACGTCAATCCGCGAGGCAATCAATCATCCAAATATATCTGGTCCGCACGACACCGGATGGGGAACAACGGATTTCGGCGGAAGCGGATTTGTCGACCGAATCGGACTACCGTCATTTCCCGGCCAGATTACGACAGAAAGGTAACCATGACTATGAACACTCTTATCTCAGCTTGGCATAAAAAGCAAGCAGCACTCCTCTACCATTTTTCGTCTGTTGATTACCTAAGAGAAATATTAAACCGGCTAAATAGACTCATCAAGGATATCGATGGCTCACTTGACGAAGCCAAGAATGATCAGCGTGATATGCTTTTGATAAGTGAACGATGGGGTTCACGAGACACAGCCGCAAACTGGGGAAATAATGCGTGGCATTTTTTGGCCGATTTTCAACAGAGCTTAGCGCGCAACATATCAAACAGAGCGTTTGAGATCTATTCGCCGGCTTCGTTTGACTATTGCGCCCGAGGTCTAGATGAGTTTTCTACGGTTTGGATGGGTTCAGACCGGCAAGCCCACTTTGATAAAGAATTTGCAGAACTATCCACAGTTTGCTACAACCTTAACAATTCCGTAGACAAAACATGGCCTGACAGCTTGTGGAAAGACTTTACGTTTGCAGTTGTGTGGCGTGAACTCCGAAACGAATTTCCATGCATACCCAAATTTCAGTTGCGAACTGATATTACCTGCGCGACCGGAATGCGCCCGCCACGCACTGGAGTGTACATTCCGCTAAATGATCCGTATGGCGCCGCGCAGTTTGGGTGGACAGGCGATGAGCGTGGAAAGCTTCTAAATTGCCAAACATTTAATCAACTTGGTCAGGACGCTTTCAATCAAGTTGGTCGAGCCCGCCTTTGGTTAGATGATCGAGCGATGTACACGTTTGCGACTCTCGCTCGGCACAATGGCCGTTTTGATCAAGAGTTGACGGTGGTTGACACTGTTCATCCAAACTTGGCACCCAGCGCCATTGCGCGAGAAGCATTCACCGCTGTTCCTCGCGAATGGTGCTATGTCGAACTCATCAACGGTGAGTTTGAAGATCCAGACGACTTCCCGGCTCCCGAAGCGGCCTTTGAAAACGCCCGGGTCAATGGCGGCGACACCTGTCGGCAAGCGGGCTTTTACTTCACACCAGTTAGCGCCAATTCCCGCCGTTTCTTTAACGCGGGCGAGCTCATGCCTGAACTCGCTAATCCAATGGGAAAAACCATCTGGCAATGGGACGAGCGGCAGTAGTTAATGCTAGCAGCCTGTCGGACTTAGGATCGTCAGCTGCAAAAATACCTGGGACGGTCCATATTTCGCCGCTTTCTCGGTCAATAGCTCGCTATTGACACTGCGAAATCGTCAAAATCTGGCCTCGCCCAGCTATTTTTTCGCTCTGACTCC
>CALRYE020000153.1:0-16818 GCA_943372275.1 Janthinobacterium lividum | reverse complement strand
AGTCAATATGGAACATTCCCTGAACACCGCAAACAACCCGTCCGGCCTGGCCAAGCGCCTGCTGGCCAATCCGCTGGTGCGCATCGTGATCGGCACCTTGCTCACGTTCGCCGCCGTGCCTGCGGTCATGATCGCCGTTTCCAAGCTGTTCGACAAACCCTACCGGATCGTGTGGCCGCAACTGCTCGCCGCCGTGCTGGTGTGGTTCGGCTACCGCTTTTACGTGCGCCGCATCGAGAAGCGCCAGCCGACCGAGCTTGCCACGGCAGGCATGGCGGGCCAGGTGGGCAAGGGCGTGCTCATCGGCGCGGGCCTGGCGACGCTGACCTTTGCCGTGCTGACGGCGCTGGGCGCCTACCGCGTCGACGGCGTCAACGGGCTGAGCTACCTGTTGCTGGTGCCCTTGGCCGAGCTGGTGCTGGTGGCCATGGCCGAGGAAATGGTATTTCGCGGCATCATTTTCGGCGTCACCCAGCGTGCGCTGGGCAGCAAGGCGGCCATCGTGATTTCAGCGCTGGTGTTCAGCGTGGCGCATCTGCCCAACGAGGGCGTGTCGCTGCTGGCCGTGGCCGCCATTGCCGCGTACGGCGTGATGCAGGCCGCCATCTACATGAAGACGCGCCGGCTGTGGATGTGCATCGGCACCCATCTCGGCTGGAACTATGTGCTCAGCCAGGTGTTCTCGTCGACCGTCTCGGGCCACGCAGCCACCGATGGCGTGCTGCGCGGCGAGCTGGTGGGCAATCCCGTGCTGACCGGTGGCGTCTTCGGCGTGGAGGGCTCGCTCGTTGCCCTGCTGCTGATCACGGCGGCCGCCGCGTTCTGGCTGCGCCGGGCGTTTGCCGCGCAGCCGGAACCCCAGCCGGAACCCGTCTCGGGCAACTGAGTCGCGGCGTAGAAGCGGTCAGCGGAAGTACTCCCCGGCGCGCTCGGGCTGGTACACCACTTCCAGCAAGCGCACCGTGGCCAGCGCGCCATCGCGGCGCGGCCAGTCGATGGTGTCGCCGACCGACAGTCCTAGCAGCGCGGTGCCGACCGGCGTGAGGATCGAGATGCCGTTGTCGACCTGCTGCATGTCTTTGGGATAGGCCAAGGTGAGGCAGAACGGCTCGTCCTGCCCGTCCATTTCAAAGCGGACGGTGGAATTCATCGTCACCACGCCCGGCGGCATGGCGTGTGGCGCGACGATCTCGGCGCGCGCCAGTTCGCCCAGCAGCGCTGCGCTGGCCGCGCTGTCGGGCCGGGTTGCGTCGAGCATGGCTTCGAGCCGGTCGGCGTCGAGTGATGAGATGGTGATGTTGGGTGTCATGATGGCTCTCCTGATGTTCAGTGGTACTCGGATGCGAGGGAAGCTGAAGGGTGGCTCGGAGAGGCGCAACAGGGCGGACAGGGTCCGGCCGGGCCTCACCGAGCCCGGGAGAGCCAGGCGAGATTGCGCCCGAACAGCTGGCCGGCGACCGGCGCGTGCAGTCCCGCCGCCGTCAGGGCGGAGGCGGAGGTGGTGCAGCGTGAGGACAGGCCAGCAGGATGGATCATGCCGTCGAGTATAGCGCGATCAGCCTGGCTTGGCTGCGCGGCGGCAGCGTTCCGAACAGTACTTGACCTGGTCCCAGTCGCGCTCCCACTTCTTGCGCCAGGTAAAAGGCAGCGCGCAGTGGGCGCATAGCTTGGAAGGCAGCTCGGATTTTTTGCGCATTTTCATGCCAGCCAGTATATGCGAGTCTATGCGGGTATATGCGCGATGGCGCCGCTGGCCGCTTACCGGTCCGCCTGGCGTAGCGCTGAACATTGCAGCCCGGGCAGGACCGCGTTCACCGCACGCCATCACACGGGCGAGTGCTGTTAGAATTTGCGATCCCTTTCCACGCCCCTTTGCAGGAGTACACAAATCCTACCTTTTCTTATCCGCACAGCGATCCGCATGCCCAAGCTCTTGATCGCTGTTGCCTTATTGGTGCTGGTCGTTTTGGCCGGCACAATGAGCTACACCGGTTTCCTGGTCATCGGGGTGTTGGCCGACTATCTCGGCACGGGTCGCTTCGTGGCGGGACTGCTGCTTGGCCTGCTCTTTGCAAGATTTCCTTGGATAAGCAAAGGCAGGCCGCGCATGGTGGGCCTGTTGCCCAAACCTGTACGGCGGCCGCTCATTGTGGCCATACTTGCGTACTGTCTGGTGCACTTCCTGTCGCGCGGCGATCACGTGCCCGCATCGTTCATCGGTTTCACGACGGTGTTTCTGTTGACGTTTCCGTGGTTGCGGCGGGCTATTTTCGACCGGATGCTGTCGTCGGTTTTCACATTCACCGGACGCCAGCCTGCCGACCGCATTGATGATACGGTGATTGAAGGTGAATTCAGAGAGAGGAAAGACTGAGGACTGGTCGGCTCGAGGTGGCCGGTGAGGTGCCGGCAACCGGTAACGCTGCGTACCGCTGGCCGCTTGCAGGGCCCGGAAACAACAAAGCCACCCGAAGGCGGCAATATATATGTTCTTGGTGGCCCGGGGGCGGAATCGAACCACCAACACAAGGATTTTCAATCCTGGCGCGTTGCGCTACGGCGCCGCGGCAATGGCTGGCGGGAGAGTGCTGTTCGCGTAGTTCAGGCCGGCCGGGAATTTTCCTATCAAGCGACAGTTGTGGGCCTCGAAGTCCTCTTCAATTTCAGGAATAAGAAAATCCCGCGTATTCTTGTTGACGAAGCATTGAAGACGATTTTCGCTGACAACTTTTGAGTGCATGGAGGCATACACGATAGAGTCCTGTGGACTCAATCCTAATTTCTGTTGCGCGAGCAAAGCATTGCTGAGCACTTCTCGATCAAGCGGGATCAAGCTAGCGATTTCAAGCAATCTTCCAAGAACGGCATTGAGTTGGCTCATTTCTTGTTCGCCGGATTCGACCAGCAATCCGGTCAAATTATTCAGATTCGCTGCTGCATCGGCATATGGAGCCGAGCGGGCAAGCTCACGTAACTCTTCTGATAGCTTGCGATGAACGTCGCTCCGTTGCCTGTCTCGCCGCACGAGGCGTTCGTACGGCTCCCCCAAACAGTAAGCGGGAAGCATCAATTCGATCTTGCCGGCTTCGGCCAATTGAAGAATATTTTCGCAACTTTCGCAGTCCTCCTGTCGAAAGGCCAACTCTAAGACAAAATTCGATTCAACGTAAACTATCACGCTTGGCACTCGGCCCTGACTTCGCCAGTCCGGATTTTTTCCGGCAATCCAGATCCCTGTAACCAAGCGTTCGCGGTCCCATCAAGTGGAACATTGCCGTCTAAGGTCGTCAATTCACTCAGCCATGACCGCACGGCTAGTTCAAGGCCTCTTTCGGTCAATGTGTCGTGTTGGGCTTTCCATTTCGGCAAATAGTTTTGGAGTACAGTTCGGGTATCCCCGCAGTAGGTCGGTGGTACTGCCTCAGGCGAAGTTTCGTCTTGCCACAGATAGAGACGGTCAGAGACTACCAACAAGAAATACGGCGCGGCAGGAACGGCACCGTGAAGAACGAGGTTTCTCCGCAGTTTGGCGGCCCAGAGCTCATCCGACCTTGGCGTGCCTTTTATTTCCACGACCAGCAGCAAGGTGTGATCTGGAGAGTAGACAGTGATATCGGGGTTGGAATTCATGGAACGTCCTCGGAAATTTGTCTGAGCAAATTGCCTGCGTCAAAAGCATGTGCGGCAAATGACATGGTACTGCCATTGTGGCAGCTTGATGCGTTTACTCGCAAGCGTCAGTGGCTTCCAGGGCAGGAAGCATGATGCGAGGCGCACTGTTGGAGCAATCGCCGCGACGGCAGATATGAGATTAAGGACAGGCTTCTTTGGCAGACTGGTTACGAAAGCGACTCCGGACCGGAGATTGGCCGGACACGGGCTCCTCCGCCCGCAACCAAACAAAAAAGCCACCCGAAGGTGGCAATTTATCTGTTCTTGGTGGCCCGGGGCGGAATCGAACCACCGACACAAGGATTTTCAATCCTCTGCTCTACCGACTGAGCTACCAGGCCAAGAGGCATGATTATAGACACCCGATACGATGATTGCAAGGTCGAGTGCGAACTTTTCTTCGAAAATGGCGTCGAGCGCGGGAAAACCGTCTCCTTTCAAGCCGCTATAATGCTTTGCATGACCAGCCCAACTTCCCCTAGCCAAGCTTCCTCCTCCGCGCGCCATCAGAGCGATATCTGCATCGTCGGCAACGGCGCCATCGCCAAGACCGCCGCCCTGGGATTCGCCCAGGCCGGCCACAGCGTCACGGTGCTCATGCCCCCGGCCCCGACCGCCGCCACGGCGCCGCTCAGCCCCGAGCAGCCCTGGGACGTGCGCGTCTACGCGCTCAACCACACGGCGCACACGCTGCTGTCGTCGCTGAAGGTGTGGGGCGCACTGGATCTGGCGCGGGTGCAGGCGGTCGACTCGATGGTCGTCAACGGCGACGGCGCCAACCCGGGCGACCTGGCCTTCGACGCCTTCGGCGCGCACGTAGCGTCGCTGGCCTGGATCGTCGAAGACCAGAACCTGAACCAGGCGCTCGACGCGGCGCTGCGCTTCGCGCCCAACGTGCAGCTGGTGCATGGGCGCGCCGCCAGGCTGGCCAGCGACGCCGACAGCGGCACCGTCACGCTGGCCGATGGCGCAACGCTCAGCGCCAGGCTGATCGTGGGCGCGGACGGCGGCCAGTCGTGGGTGCGCGGGCAGTGCGACATCAATCTCGACTACCGCTCGTATCACCAGCGCGCCGTGGTCACCAATTTTTCCTGCACCAAGCCGCACCACGGCGTCGCTTACCAGTGGTTCACCGGCGCCGAGGGCATCATCGCGCTGCTGCCGCTGCCCGGCGACCGGGTCTCGCTGGTCTGGTCGGCGCCCGAGCAGCTGGCCGATACCCTGATGGCGGAAACCCTGAGCGAACTGGCGTTCCGCCTGGCCGTGTACAGCGAGGCGCAGCTGGGCACGCTGCGCCCGCTCACGCCCGAGGCGGTCAAGGATCTGCCCCTGACACTGGTACGGCCGCACACCATCGTCGCCCCGCGCGTGGCGCTGGTGGGCGACGCGGCCCACGTGGTCCATCCGCTGGCCGGGCACGGCATGAACCTGGGCTTTGCCGACGTGGCCGGGCTGCTGGCCACGGTGGCCGCGCGCGAGCCGCACCGTAGCGTGGGCGACGAACGGGTCCTGGCCCGCTACGCCCGTGCGCGCAAGGAAGATATTCTGCTGATGCAGCTGGCCACGGACGGTCTGGCCCGTCTGTTCGGCACCAACCTGGAGCCGCTGCGCGTGGCGCGCAATGTGGGCTTAAACTTGCTCAATAAATTGCCGTTACTCAAGCGTACGCTGATGTCACATGCACTCGGCAAGTAGCCCGACCGAATTCGTTAATGGAGAAGTAATGTTCAAGTCTAAATTCGCCCTGCTCGTCATGGCTGGTCTGATCGCTTCCTGCGTCGGCGCCGAAACGCCCGTCGAAGCCAATATCAAGAAGGTGATCGAGCCGCGCCTGGGGGAGGGCGTCAAGATCGACTCGGTCAAGGAAACGCCGTACGCCGGCCTGTACGAGATCCGCGCCGCCGGCGATATTCTGTACACCGACAAGAAGGGCGAGTTCCTGTTCATCGGCCACGTGTACAACGCCAAGACGTCGCAGAACCTGACCAAGGACCGCATCGACGAGATCAACAAGATCAAGTTTTCCGATTTGCCGCTGGGCTCGGCGCTCAAGCTGGTCAAGGGCGACGGCAAGCGCGTGATCGCCATTTTCGAGGATCCCAACTGCGGTTATTGCAAGCGCTTCCGCCAGACCACGCTCAAGGAAGCCAACAACATCACCGTCTACACCTTCATGCTCAACATCCTGTCGGAAGACTCGGCCATCAAGTCGAAGAACATCTGGTGCGCGCCGGACCGCAACAAGGCCTGGGATGACTGGATGCTCGACGGCAAAGCGGCGCCGACCGCCGCGGCCAACTGCAAAAACCCCAACGATGAGATCTCGGCGCTGGGCCGCAAGTTGCGCGTGCAGGGTACGCCGGCCATCTTCTTTGCCGACGGCAGCCGCCTGCCGGGCGCGGTGGACTTGAAGACGCTCGAAGCTAAACTTGCTACTGTCAAATAAATTAAATAAAATGCAAGTGGATTGCGGTTGAAACAAGCTCGACACCGCATGAGGTCGGCGCGATGAAACCGGTCGGCATTCTGCTCGCGGCGGGCCGGGGGCGGCGCTTCGATCCCAGCGGACAGCGCAGCAAGCTGCTGGCCCGTATGGACAGCGGCAGCGCTGTTGTGGAAGCGAGCGCGCGCACGCTCCTGGCCTCGGTGGAGCGGGTGGTGGCCGTGGTGGCGCCGGACGATGGCGGCATCGCGGACCTGCTGCGCGCTCTCGGCTGCGAGGTGACGGTGTGCCCGCACGCCGACAGCGGCATGGCCGCCTCGCTGGCGCATGCCATCGCGCATACGCTGGCGCAGCCGCATGGCTGGCTGATCGCCTTGGGCGACATGCCGCATGTGCAGGCGTCGACCCTGGACGCGCTGTGCGCGGCGCTGGCTGCGGGCGCCGGCATCGCGGCGCCAGTGATGGAGGGGCGGCGCGGCAACCCGGTGGCCTTCAGCGCCGCCTATGCGGATGCGCTGCTGGCGCTGCAAGGCGATCAGGGCGCTCGTGTGATCCTGCGCCGCGAACCGGTTACCGACGTCGCGGTGCTGGACCCGGGCATATTTCTCGACATCGATACGCACGACGACCTGACGAAAAACGGTACACTCCCATCATGAAAAAACCTACTGTCAATAAGCGGGCGGAGCAGGCGGGCATCCAGTACACCATCGTGGCCAAGGACCTCGCCGCGCACCTGTTCCAGGTGACGCTGGTCGTGGCCACTCCCGCCGCCGAAGGCCAGGTGCTGGCGCTGCCGGCCTGGATCCCGGGCAGCTACATGATCCGCGAGTTCGCGCGCAATATCGTGCAGATCCGCGCCGAGGGCGGCGGCAAGGCCGTGGCGCTCACAAAGCTGGACAAGCATTCGTGGCGCGCCGCGCCTTGCGCGGGGCCGCTGACGGTGCAGTACGACGTGTATGCGTGGGACCTGTCGGTGCGCGCCGCCCACCTTGACCAGACCCACGGTTTTTTTAACGGCACCAGCGTGTTCCTGCAGGTGCTGGGGCAGGAGGGGGAGCCGCATCAGGTCGACATCCGCCAGCCCGAGCACGCTGCGGCGCGGACCTGGCGCGTGGCCACGTCGCTGCCGGAACTGGGCGCGCGGCGCTACGGCTTCGGTACTTACGTGGCGGCCGACTACGACGAGCTGATCGACCATCCGGTCGAAATGGGCGACTTCGCGCTTGCCAGCTTCAAGGCGCACGGCATCGCGCACGACATCGTCATCTCCGGCCGCGTGCCCAATCTGGACATGGCGCGCCTGCAAAACGATTTGAAAGCGATCTGCGAAACGCAGATTGCCTTCTTCGAGCCGCAGACCCGGCGCGCGCCGATGGACCGCTACGTCTTTCTGACGCTGGCCGTGGGCGACGGCTATGGCGGCCTGGAGCACCGCGCCTCCACCGCGCTCATTTGCGCGCGCGCCGACCTGCCCACGATCGCCGCGCCCAAGTCGACCGAAGTGGCGGAAGGTTATCTCAAGTATCTGGGGCTGTGCAGCCACGAGTACTTCCACACCTGGAACGTCAAGCGCATCAAGCCGGCCGTGTTCGCGCCGTACGACCTGACGGCCGAGGCGTACACGCCGCTGCTGTGGCTTTTCGAAGGCATCACCAGCTACTACGACGACCTGATGCTGGTGCGGGCCGGGATCATCAGCGAAGCGGTGTATCTGAAACTGGTGGGTAAAACCATCGGCGGCGTGCTGCGCGGCAGTGGCCGCACCAAGCAAAGCGTGGCCGACTCCAGCTTTGACGCGTGGGGCAAGTACTACCGTCAGGACGAGAACGCGCCCAACGCCATCGTCAGCTATTACGCCAAGGGTTCGCTGGTGGGGCTGGCGTTCGACCTGACCATCCGCGCCAAGACGGACGGCAAGAAGTCGCTCGACGACGTCATGCGCGCCCTGTGGCAGCGCTACGGCCAGGACTTCTACCCGAGCGTCGGGCGCGGCGTCACCGAAGCGGAAGTGGAAGCCTTGTTCGACGAAGTCAGTGGGCTAAAGCTCAAAGCGCTGTTCGAGCGCTACGTGCGCGGCACCGACGATCTGCCGCTGGCCAAGCTGTACGCGCCGTTCGGCGTCAAGGTGGCGGACGAGCGCAAGGGCGCCAAGCCGGCGCTCGATGCCGGCTTCGGGCGCGATGGCGCGGACTGCAAGCTAAGCCAGGTGCATGAAGGCGGCGCGGCGCACCGGGCGGGCCTGTCGGCCGGCGACATTCTGGTGGCGCTCGATGGCTTGCGGGTGACGGGCAATCCGTCCAACGTCGACACGCTGCTGTCGCGCTACAAGGTGGGCGAGACGGTGACGCTGCACGCATTCCGGCGCGACGAGCTGATGACGTTCGAGGTGGCGCTGCTGGGGGACCGGGTGCCGACGGTCACGCTGAGCGTGACGGAGAAGGGCAAGAACAGCGCAAGACCGAGTGCTGTCTAGTCTGAATTGGCCCTGCCGCTGCGTGAACTACGCGCAGCCCGTTTGCTTTGCGCCATGTGCTAATTTGCCGTCATACCCGCGGAAGCCGGTACCCATAGAACATGGGCTCAGTGGTGCGGGTTATGGGTTCCCGCGTTCGCGGGAATGACGGGTTTTTAGGGTGGTGGCATGAATCAAGCGGCGGCGAAGCAAGCAGGCGGTAGCGCAGCGTCAGCGAAGCTTGAGTAGGCGGCAGCGCAGCGGCAGCGAAGCTTGAGTAGGCGGCAGCGCAGCTTGAGTGGCCGGCAGCGCAGTTAAATTCGCCTCAGCTGAACAACCGCTGCAACTCCACCCCCGGATCCGGCGCGCGCATGAACGCTTCGCCGACCAGGAACGCGTGCACGTTCGCGTCGCGCATTTTCTTCACATCGGCCGGCCCCATGATGCCGGACTCGGTCACGATCAGCTTCTCGGCCGGAATGCGCGGCAGCAGGCCGATGGTGGTTTCCAGCGACGTCTCGAACGTGCGCAGATTGCGGTTGTTGATGCCCACCAGCGCCGTGCGCAGCTTGAGCGCAGCGGTCAGCTCATCGCCGTCGTGCACCTCGACCAGCACGTCCATCCCCAGCTCGTGCGCGCACGCTTCCAGTTCGGCCATCAGTCCGTGGTCGAGCGCCGAGACGATCAGCAAAATCGCATCGGCCCCCATGGCCCGCGCTTCGTAGACCTGGTACATATCGATCAAAAAGTCCTTGCGGATGACGGGAATGTCCACCGCCGCGCGCGCCTGCTGCAGATACTCCACCGAGCCCTGAAAGAAGTTCAGATCCGTCAGCACCGACAGGCACGCCGCGCCGTGGCGCGCGTAGGTATCGGCGATCTGCGCCGGCTTGAAATCCTCGCGCAGCACGCCGCGCGACGGCGATGCTTTCTTGATCTCGGCGATCACGCCCGCGTTGCCGGCGGCGATATGCTTGCGCAGGCTCGCTTCGAAGCCGCGCAGGCCGCGGCGTGCTTCAGCGTCACCTTCCACTTCGCGGCGCAGGCTGGCCAGGTCGCGGTGCTTCTTGGCGGCGGCGACTTCGTCTGCCTTGACGGCGAGGATTTTGTTCAGGATATCGGACATGATGGGAATTTCACTATTGGTTAGCCGGCGCCGAGGCGCTGCGTCACTTGCACGAACTGCTCGATCTTGGCCAAAGCCGCGCCGGACGTAATCGCCGCGCGCGCCTTGGCCAGGCCTTCCTCGATCGAGGCGGCCACGCCAGCCGCATACAGCGCCGTGCCGGCGTTGAGCGCCACGATGTCGTAGGCCGCGCCGGGTTCGCCGCGCAGCGCTTCCATCATGCGCACCTTCGATTCGGCCGCGTCGGCCACCTTCAGATTGCGGCTGGCGATCATCGACAGGCCGAAGTCTTCGGGGTGGATTTCGTATTCGCGGATTTCGCCGTTGACCAGCTCACCGACCATGGTCGATGCACCGAGCGAGACTTCATCCATATTGTCGCGTCCCCACACCACCACGGCATGTTGGGCGCCCAGGCGTTGCAGCACGCGTACCTGAATACCCACCAGGTCGGGATGGAACACGCCCATCAAAATATTCGGTGCGCCGGCCGGATTGGTCAGCGGGCCCAGGATATTGAAGATCGTGCGCACGCCCAGCTCGCGCCGCACCGGCGCGGCGTACTTCATGGCCGCATGGTGGTTCGGCGCGAACATGAAGCCGATGCCGGTCTGGGCGATCGACTGGGCGATCTGCTCGGGTTTCAGATTGATGTTCACGCCCAGCGACTCGAGCACATCGGCGCTGCCCGACGACGACGACACGCTGCGCCCGCCGTGCTTGGCCACGCGCGCACCGGCCGCGGCGGCCACGAACATGGCGGTGGTCGAGATATTGAAGGTATGGGCGCCGTCGCCTCCCGTGCCGACGATGTCGAGCAGGTTGGAGGTGTCGGCCATCGGTACCTTGGTGGAGAACTCGCGCATGACCTGCGCGGCCGCGGCGATTTCGCCGATGGTCTCCTTTTTGACGCGCAGACCGAGGGTCAGTGCGGCGATCATGGTCGGCGACATTTCGCCCGACATGATCTGGCGGAACAGGTGCAGCATCTCATCGTGGAAGATCTCGCGATGGTCGATGCAGCGCAGCAGGGCTTCTTGTGGGGTGATCGGCATGGCGGTTCCTTTAGCTGCGCTCTAAGAAGTTCTTCAGCAGGGCATGGCCATGCTCGGACAGGATCGATTCAGGGTGGAACTGCACGCCCTCGATGTCGAACTCCTTGTGGCGCACGCCCATGATTTCACCGTCGTCGGTCCACGCCGTCACTTCCAGGCACGACGGCAGCGAGCTGCGCTCGATCGCCAGCGAGTGGTAGCGGATCACCGTGAACGGGCTTGGCAGCCCTTTGAACACGCCTTCGCCGGTGTGGGCGATCAGCGAGGTCTTGCCGTGCATGACCTGCTTGGCGCGAATCACCTTGCCGCCGAACGCTTCGCCGATGGCCTGGTGGCCCAGGCACACGCCCAGAATCGGCACCTTGCCCTTGAACTGCTTGAGCACGTCGACCGAGATGCCGGCCTGCGCCGGCGCTTTCGGGCCGGGCGAGACGCAAATGCGGTCCGGCTTCATCTCGCGGATTTCGTCGAGCGTGATTTCATCGTTGCGCAGCGTGCGCACTTCCTCGCCCAGCTCCCCGAAATACTGCACCAGGTTGTAGGTGAACGAGTCATAGTTATCGATCATCAGCAGCATCTCAGAACTCCCCATCCAGGCCGTCTTGGACCTGCTCGGCGGCGCGCAGCACGGCGCGCGCCTTGTTTTCAGTTTCCTGCCATTCCATCTCGGGGATCGAATCGGCCACGATGCCGGCGGCGGCCTGCACGTACAGCATGCCGTCCTTGATCACGCCGGTGCGGATCGCAATGGCCACATCCATCTCGCCGCCGAACGACAGGTAGCCGCATGCGCCGCCGTAGATGCCGCGCTTGGTCAGTTCCAGTTCGTCGATCACTTCCATGGCGCGCACTTTGGGCGCGCCGGTCAGGGTCCCGGCAGGGAAGGTGGCGCGCAGCACGTCCAGGTTGGACATGCCGTCTTTCAGCTTGCCTTCGACGTTGGAGACGATGTGCTGCACGTGCGAATACTTTTCGATCACCAGGCGGTCGGTGACGACTACGCTGCCGGTTTTCGAAATGCGTCCCAGGTCGTTGCGGGCCAGGTCGATCAGCATCACGTGTTCGGCGATTTCCTTCGGATCGGCCAGCAGTTCCTTGGCCAGTTCGACATCGCGCTCCGGCGTGGCGCCGCGCGGACGGGTGCCGGCGATCGGGCGCAGCGTGACGGTCTTGCTGCCATCGGCGGCGGTCTCGTTGCGCACCAGGATCTCCGGCGAGGCGCCGACGATCTGCATGTCGCCGAAATTGTAGTAGTACATATACGGCGACGGGTTCAGCGAACGCAGCGCGCGGTACAGGGTCAGGGGATTGTCGACGAAGGGCTTGCGGATGCGCTGGCCGATCTGCACTTGCATCAGGTCGCCCGCCATCACGTATTCGTGGGCCTTGGCCACCGCCTTCAGATAGTCTTCTTTATTGAAGTCGCGGATCGCCTCGGTGCGCACCGAGCTTGACGTGACGGGCGCGTCGACGCCGCGGCGCAGCAGCACGCGCAGGTCTTTCAGGCGCTGGCGCGCCTTGGAGAACGACTCCGGCTGGGTGGTATCCGCATACACGATCAGATACAGCTTGCCCGACAGGTTGTCGATCACGGCCAGTTCTTCGGTCACCATCAGCTGGATGTCGGGCAGGCCCAGATCGTCCTTGGGCTGCGTCTGGTTCTGGGCCAGCTTCTTTTCGATGTGGCGCACGGTGTCGTAGCCGAAGTAGCCGGCCAGTCCTCCGCAAAAGCGCGGCATGCCGGGGCGCAGGGCCACCTTGAAGCGGGCCTGGAACTGTTCGATGAATTCCAGCGGATTGCCTTCGTGGGTCTCGACGACCACGCCGTTCTTGACGATCTCGGTGCGCTTGCCGAAGGTGCGCAGCACCGATGTGGCGGGCAGGCCGATGAACGAGTAGCGCCCGAAGCGTTCGCCGCCGACCACCGATTCAAGCAGGAAGGTGTTCTTGCCGGCGTTCTGGGTCTGGGCCAGCTTCAGGTACAGCGTGAGCGGGGTTTCGAGATCGGCGAAGGCTTCGGCGATCAGGGGGATGCGGTTGTAGCCTTGGTTGGCCAGCGATTTGAATTCGAGTTCGGTCATGCTTTTCTCCAGACGCGCCGGGCGTGATCGTTGTTGATCATCGGTGTAGGCGGAGGGGTTTTCAAAAAACCTGTCGGCGTGCGCGGGCAGCCGACAGCAATCAAGTTGGGTTACTTAGCCCAGGATTGCCAGCGTCGCCAAAGCCAGGCCTCAATCGAGCCGGTTTGGGTGACATTGTGTTTTTTGGTGAAAAACATGTGTATGAGGTTCAGTTTGCGGTGTGGTTGTGCGAACGAATCAAGCCCGCCGCGTTCAGCAGCGAGGTAACTATACCATCGGAATCGGTTTCGTGTATAGAGCGTCCGTGGTTGTAACCGTACGGGACGGTGAGCACGAAACAGCCTGCCGCGCGCGCAGCTTCCGCGTCGTTGGACGAGTCGCCGATGGCCACCACCTGGCTAGGCGCCAGCGCGAAATCGGCGCACACGGTCAACAGCGGCAGCGGGTCGGGCTTTTTGCGCGCCAGCGAGTCGCCCCCGTAGACCACCTCGAAGTAGCCGGCCAGGCCTTTTTGCGCCAGCAGCGGCGTGGCGAAGGCGATCGGCTTGTTGGTCACGCAGGCCAGGCGCAGGCCCTGCGCTTTCAGCGCTTGCAGGCCTTCGACCACTTCTATATAGAGCGTGGCGTGCTGGCCGTTGATGGCCAGATAGTGGCGCTGGTAGGCGGCCATGGCCTGGCCGAAGCGCTGTTCCACGCCGGCCGCGTCGAAGTCGAGCGCCAGCACGTCGCGAATCAGCTTTTCCGAGCCTTTGCCGATCATCAGGGCGATGCGCTCCTGGGTGATCGGCGCCAGATCCAGTTCCGCGCGCATGGCGTTGATGGCCACGTGAAAGTCGGGCACCGTGTCGAGCATGGTGCCGTCGAGGTCGATGATGGCGGCCCGGATGGCCTGCCGGCTTGCGTTGAAAGGAGTAATTTGCATGAACAAATGAATGGACAAGGACGATTGAACCATCTTAGCGCAGGTTGCAACAGAGCCGTTAAAATGGCTGTTGATTCTCTACTTGCCGAATACGGTAGTGCAGCGTATCCATGCACGGTTGATAATGATCGACAATGAAGTCGACGATGAAATAGAGCACGTAGCCCGGCCCCGTGGCCAGCCGGGCCGACATCGCCTCGGTCTGCTCGCGCACGCCGGCGTAGCCTGTCGATTTTCCGTGCCGTACCGTGATGACAAAGCGGTGTCCAACGAATACATGGGTTTCGCCAAAGTGTATGGTTTGCCCGACCAGCGTCACCGTGTGCAGGACCACGAACAGGGTATCGCCATATTCTTCGATTTTGGGCCGCTGATGGGCCTTTTGGGCGTCTTCCACCGCCAGTTCGTGCAGGTCAAATTCTTCCTGCACCCGTTCCATCAGTTCGTTATCGGGCTCGACCAGGCCGAGCCAGACAAACGTATCCTGCTCTTCCAGTGCCTCGCTGATTTCATCGATCGTGATCTCGCTGATCTTGTAGCCGCGTCGATAGACCGAGCAGTTGACCCGCGCAATGCCTTCATTCACTGGCCGTCTCCTGGTGTTCTGCGCTGTGCTGACCCAGGCCGTGCGCGGCATCGAGGCGGCGCACCAGGTCGCGCAGGACGATGCGGTACATCTCGTCGCCCAGCACGCTGTCTTCATTGCCGGCGTCGATATTCGGATTGTCGTTCACTTCAATGACCACGGGTCCGCGCGCAGTCATTTTCATGTCCACGCCATACAGGCCGTCGCCGATCAGGTTGGCGGCAGCGACGGCATAGGCCAGCAAATCGGCTGGCACCTGGTCCGGCGCCACCGCGTGCGTGGCGCCAAACCTGGCCTGGCCGCCTGCATCGCGCTTGGCAATCTGCCAGTGGTGCTTCGACATGAATTCCGCGAGGCGCGAAAAATCCTTCTTTTCGATCAGCGTCACGTCGATCGCCAGCTCACGGCCTACGTCGATGAACTGTTCCTCATCGCAACCGGTCACGACAACCCAGTGCAGCGCGCGCTCGCGCGTGAGCCGGTAGGTGGAAATCAGCACCAGCGCAATGCCGCCATTGGCGTAGCAGCGGGTCAGTTCCGCCGTGCCGGCCACCTTGTAGTGTACGGCGATGCCGGCTTCGCGCACCTGGCGCACGAAATCGTCGTGGACCAGGGTGATAACGCCGCGTTGTTCTTCGCTGCGCACCGACTCGCGAAACAGTACCCCCGTCGCCATTGACATAGATTTCGGTTGGAAAACCGCGCCGGTGCGCCGCCAGCGCCAGGCCATATGGTCCGCAGCCGCCATGGCCGGCGGTCATGTAGATCGTCGTCAATTCGCGCCACAGCTGCAGTTCAAGCGTGCGGTCCATCACCAGATCGCGATCGAACGCCTTGAGCGCCATCATCAGGCACGAGGCCCCGCACGTGAAGCCCAGCGTTTGCTGGTAATAGCTGGCGCGGGCCAGTTCGGGGCGCAGGCGCGTTGTGAGCGACTTTTCCAGCCGCAGTGCATCCATGGGCCTGTAAAAACGTTGTCAAGAACGGGGCCAAAACCGTAAACAAGGTGTGAACGCGCAGTGCGATCAAGCTGGTTTTTACGCGGCGTATACATCCTCGACTGGATTATTTAGAAAATCTTTATGCCTTGCTTGCTAGTCTGACTGTCGTCCGAATCACTCGTCCCAGCGCGTCGTCCCGATCACGTCGTCCCAATCTTGTAACACTGGCGGAGGCATCATGAAGTCGTTTGCTACGTTCTATCCTCAACTGCGGCGCGTGCCTGTGGCCGCGCCATGCGTCGACACCTGCACCATCCGTATCACGGTCGATGCGGAATCGATCACCGTACTGCGTCAGCTGGCCATGCGCATCTGCGGGGAAGCACTGGAGTACATGCGCATCGCCATGTGTACCGGGGGCGTTCGCATTCAGGTGTGGTTGTGCGTGCGCGTACCGTTCGCCCGTTTGCTCAGTGAAGCAATCGTGCGCCAGCTGCCGGGTGCCCAGTTCAGGGCGCTTCCCGGCCCGGGGGGAACCGCATGATCGTCGCCATCGCCAGCGTCAAAGGGCAATCGCTCAAGACCGTGCTTGCCGCTAACCTGGCGGTGCTGCGTGCCCGCAGCGGCCGCAACGTCTGCCTGATCGACGTTGATCCGCGCCGCAGCGCATTTACCTGGAGCTGTGACCGTAGTGTTGCCGGCCAGGGACCGTCGATCCCGGCGCGTGCAATGGCAGGGCGCTCGTTGTCGCGCGAAATCGAGGGCCTTCATGCCGGCTACAGCGATCTGCTGATTAATACAGGCGAAGTCGAGACGCAGGATGCGCGCGCCGCGCTGATTGCCGCGCGCGTGGTGATCGTGCCGGTGCAGGTCGGTTCTGTGCACCTTGACGCCCAATATGCCCTGATTGCGCGGCTTAATTCGGCGCGCATGTTCAATCCATCGCTGAAGGTGCTGTTTGTGATCGTCTCTGACGGCGCGCCGCCGTCGCCCGGGGAGCTGGCGGCGGTACGCCTGTATGTCGCCCATGTGATGTCGGCCTCGCTGGCCGCCACGGTGCTGCATGCGGCCGGCGCGCACGACTACGGGCAGGGACGCTGCGTGTGCGACGCGGAAACCTGCGACCCCGCGGTGGCGGCGCAGTTGCATGCGCTGTACCACGAAGTCTACCTGCACTGAAGGGCCCCTCCAGCGCCGTTGTGGCGCAGGTTTTTCTACCGGTGCTTTATCAATGCGTCACTGTCTTTTAACCAGTAACAAAGAAAGTTCCAACATGAAAAATGCAATTCTCGCGGCTGCTCTGATCACCACCTTCACCACGGGCAATGCTTACGCTGCCGAAGACATCGCCCCTGCCAGCGTGAGTTTCAATGCCGCCCTGACCAGCGATTACCGCTTTCGCGCGATTTCCCAGACCCGCTTGAAGCCGGCCCTGCAAGGCGGCGCCGACTACGTCGACAGCGCTGCGGGGCTATATGCGGGTGTTTGGGCGTCAACCATCAACTGGACCAATGATGCGGGCGGTGACGGCCACGTG
>CALRYE020000152.1:0-16928 GCA_943372275.1 Janthinobacterium lividum | reverse complement strand
GCTTTGCTGCGAAGCGAGAATCGCCCCGAGCGCGGCGAGCACCTGGTCTTCCAGCGGGTTGGTGTCCAGGCCGGAGTCGCCCTCGGTGTTGAACAGCCAGTGCTGATAGCTGGTGTTGACGCTGTCGCGCTGGTCGAACGTGACCGTGGCGGCCAGCTGGGGCGCAGCGCTGTCGGCCGGCACGGCGCCAGCGTTGGGGGACGCCGTGGAGACGGGTGCTGAAGCGCCGTGGGCACTTGCGCCAGCGCGCGAGACAGGTATCGCAGCCGGGGCGGCAGACGGCGGCGCGGACGTGCGCGGCGGCGGCGCGGCGGGCGCCGAAAACAGTCGTTGCAGCCATTGGAGCATCGTGCGTCTTTCGAGAGGCGATGGTATCCGGTGAGCATCGCCGCCCCATTGTAAAGGCTTCGCGCAGCTTTGCAAGAGCGGCTGCACGTGGGGAAATGTTGACTGCAATCAATAAGGCATCGGCGCAGCCCGCTACGATGGGGATTCGTTGGCTCGCCACGCCCCCGCAGAGACGAAAGGACCGCCATGCATCATTTAGAACATACGCCAGCCCTGACGGGCAAGATGGAGTTTCTCAGCTTTCAGCTGGGCGGTCTGGAGTACGGCGTCGAGTTCCGCAAGGTCAAGGAACTGCGCACGCTCAAGTCGCTCGAACGCTTCGCTGCCGATGGCAATATCATCAGCGGGGTGGCGCTGTCGCGCGGCGTGATCATGCCGATCGTCGACATGCGCGTGGCGTTCAACGCGCAGGCGCTGGAGGCGGACCCGATGACCGACGTGATCATCCTGCAGCTGTCGAGCTGCGTGATGGGGATGGTGGTCGATGGGGTGACCGACGTGGTGCGGCTGTACGCCGACCAGATCACGCCGATTCCGGGCGCCGACAGCGACAGCGATTGCGCCTATCTGCTGGGACTGGGCGAAACAGAAGGGCGCCGCCTGATACTGGTCGACATCGACGAACTGATGTCGATCCGGCGCGACGCGGCGGCGGGAACAACCCAGGCCGTGGCCTGAAAGCGGGATGGAACCTGAAGGGTTACGTTGTTTGCAACAAAACTCAAGGGACCTCGAAGAACCGTAGCGAGCGGCCTGCTATCGTATCGAGTAGCGGAGCCGTACGAAAGTACGGTGAGCAACGCAGATGCGATAGCGGGTCGCGCAGTAGGTTATTCGAGGTTCAAGCTAAAGCTTCTAGTTGTTCTTGGAGTTCGAGCCATTCCCCTTCCAGCTGCGCCAGATCCTTCTTGTAGAACGACTGGTCCGCCAGCAGCGTCTTCAGCTTGGCCTTGTTGGCGGCGTCATAGATGCTCGCGTCGCCCAGCTTGGCGTCGACTTCGGCCTTCTGCTCGTTGCGCTTGGCGATCTGCACTTCCAGATGCTTGATCTTGTTCTCGATCGGTTTTTTCAGCGCGGCCACGCGCTGGCGCTGCTCGGCGTCGGCACGCTTCTGTTCCTTCTTGTCGACCGCCGGCGCTTCGGGCGCGACCGCCGCCGCTACCGGGAAGGCGGTCTTGTTGTCCTTGCCGGCCGCCGGCAGCACGGTGGTGCCCTTGCCCAGCTTGGTCTGGAACAGCCAGTCCTTGTAGTCGTCCAGATCGCCGTCGAACGGCTGCAGGCGGCCGTCGGCGACGATGATGAACTGGTCGGTGGTGGCGCGCAGCAGGTGGCGATCGTGCGATACCACCACCAGCGTGCCTTCGAACTGCGCCAGCGCCATGGTCAGCGCCTCGCGCGTTTCCAGGTCCAGGTGGTTGGTCGGCTCATCGAGCAGCAGCAGGTTGGGGCGCTGCCAGACGATCAGCGCCAGCGCCAGGCGGGCCTTTTCGCCGCCCGAAAACGGCCGGATCGAACTGGTCACCATGGTGCCGGGGAAGTTGAAGCCGCCCAGGAAGTTGCGCAGTTCCTGCTCGCGCGTGGTCGGGGCGATCTTGGCCAGGTGCCACAGGGGCGACTCGTCGTGGCGCAGCATCTCCACCTGGTGCTGGGCGAAGTAGCCGATCGACAGGCCCTTGCCGATGGTGGCAACGCCCGTCAGCGGTTCCAGTTCGCCCGCGATAGTCTTGATCAGGGTCGATTTACCGGCGCCGTTCACGCCCAACAGGCCAATGCGCTGGCCGATCTGCAGCGAGAATTTGATGTTCGAAACGATGGTCTTGTCGCCCACCACGTCGCCATGCTCGTCCAGCAGATGGTAGCCGGCGTTGACGTCTTCCATGACCAGCAGCGGGTTGGGTGCGGCCAGCGGCTCGCGGAATTCGAACGAGAATTCGGCGGCGGCGCGCAGCGGCGCCAGCTCTTCCATCTTCTCCAGCGCCTTCATGCGGCTCTGGGCCTGGCGCGCTTTCGAGGCCTGCGCCTTGAAGCGGTTGACGAACGACTCCAGGTGGGCGCGCTGGCGCTGCTGCTTGGCCAGGGCGCCGGCGGCCAGGATCATCTGCGCGGCGCGCTGGCGCTCGAAGCCCGAGTAGTTACCCGAGTAGCGTTTCAGTTTGCGCTCGTCGATGTGCACCACCACGTTGACGATCTCGTCGAGGAAGTCGCGATCGTGGGAAATGATGATCAGCGTGCCGGGGTATTTTTTGAGCCAGTCTTCCAGCCAGATGATCGCGTCCAGATCCAGGTGGTTGGTCGGCTCATCGAGCAGCAGCAGTTCGGAAGGGCACATCAGCGCCTGCGCCAGATTGAGGCGCATGCGCCAGCCGCCCGAGAAGCTGGCCACGGGCTGCTTCATCTGGTCGAGCGAAAAGCCCAGGCCCAGCAGCAGCTGCTCGCCGCGTGATTGTACGGTATAGGCGTCGGCGTCGGCCAGCGCGCTGTAGATGTTACCGATGGCGATGCCGTTGTCGCTCGACTCGGGCTGGCCTTCCAGCCGTTCCAGTTCCGCTTCGAGCTTACGCAGCGTGACGTCGCCGTCGATGGCGTAGTCGAGCGCGGCGCGGTCCAGCGCCGGGGTTTCCTGGGCCACGTAGGCCATGCGCCATTTCGCCGGGAAGTCGATTTCTCCCTGGTCCGGATGCAGTTCGCCGCGCAGCATGGCGAACAGGCTCGATTTGCCGGCGCCGTTGGCGCCGATCAGGCCGATCTTGTCGCCCGGGTTGAGGGTCAGGTCGACGCTGTCGAGAAGCGGCTTGATGCCGCGCATCAGACTAACGGAGAGAAAACGGATCATGTTCTACTTTTTTTAAAGGGACGGGGAGCAAAGGGCAGCAGCAAAGGTAGCAGGAGCAAAGGACAGGGTGACGAATCAGAGTGCTTCTTGCAGCTGGCCGGCGGTGAGCAGGAAAACCATGTCGTCGCCGGCGCTGGTGGTCACCCAGGTCAGGCCCAGGTGGCCGAAGGCGGCTTCGGCGTAATCGCGTTCATTGCCGATTTCGACCATCAGGATGCCGTCCGGCGTGAGCCGCTCGGCGGCGCCGGCGACGATCTTGCGCACCAGGTCCATGCCGTCGGCACCGCCGTCCAGGGCGATCTGCGGCTCGCGCAGGTACTCGGCCGGCAGCAGCGCCATCGACTGCGAATTGACGTACGGCGGATTGGTGACGATCAGGTCGTATTTTTTAAACGGCACGTTCTGGTACAGGTCTGACTGGATCGCGTTGACCCGGCCATCGAGCTTGTAGTCGCGCACATTGCGTTCGGCCACATCGAGGGCGTCGCGCGAAATGTCGACCGCGTCCACCACGCTGTTGGGGAAGGCGTCGGCCATCATGATGGCCAGGCAACCGGAACCGGTGCACAGCTCGAGGATGTTCTCGACGCCGTCCGGGTCCTGCACCCACGGGCTGAACTGGCTCGGGATCAGTTCGGCGATGAACGAGCGCGGCACGATGACGCGCTCGTCGACATAAAACGCATACGAGCCCAGCCAGCCTTCGTTGGTGATGTAGGCGGCCGGCACGCGCTCGACGGCGCGGCGCTCGATCACCTGCAGCACCTGGATGACTTCTTCGGGCAGCAGGCGCGCATCGAGAAACGGATCGAGCTTGTCGAGCGGGAGTTTCAGGGTGTGCAAAATCAGGTAAGCGGCTTCGTCGAGCGCTTCGGCGCTGCCGTGGCCGAAGAACAGCTTGGCGGCGTTGAAGCGGGTGACGGCGTAGCGCAGCAGGTCGCGCGGGGTGCTGAATGGAGTGGTCATGGCGGGTTCTCGATTGGGCTCTATGCGTTGGTGTCTCAGCTGCGGGCCGCAGGCACCAGCAGGTTTTCCAACGTGCGGCGGTAGATGTTCTTGAGCGGATCGATGAAGCGCACCTCGATGTGCTCGTCGATCTTGTGAATGCTGGCGTTCGGAGGACCAAATTCTATCACCTGCGGGCAGATGCGCGCGATGAAGCGCCCGTCCGAGGTCCCGCCCGTGGTCGACAGTTCGGTCGTCACGCCCGTCTCGCTGTGGATGGCGCCGGACAACGCGTCCGACAGCACGCCGCGCGGGGTCAGGAACGGCAGGCCGGACAGCGTCCACTTGATGTCGTAGTCCAGGCCGTGGCGGTCGAGGATGGCGTGCACGCGCTCCTTGAGGCCTTCGTGGGTGCTGGCGGTGGAAAAGCGGAAGTTAAAGTCGACCACCACTTCGCCGGGAATGACGTTGTTGGCGCCCGTGCCGGCATGGATGTTGGACATCTGCCACGAGGTCGGCAGGTAGTAGTCGCTGCCGGCGTCCCACTGTTCGGCGGCCAGTTCGGCCAGCGCGGGCGCAGCTTCATGGATGGGATTGCGGCCCAGCTGCGGATAGGCGATGTGGCACTGGATGCCCTTGATGGTGAGCTTGCCCGAGAGCGAGCCGCGGCGACCGTTCTTGATCACGTCGCCCAGCACGTCGCTGGAGGTCGGTTCTCCCACCAGGCAGAAGTCGATGGTTTCGCCGCGCGCTTCCAGCATGCGGCACACCACCACGGTGCCATCAAGGGCCGGGCCTTCTTCGTCGCTGGTGATCAAAAAGGCGATCGAGCCGTCGTGCCCGGGATGGGCCGCGGTGAATTCTTCGCAGGCCACGACCATGGCGGCGATCGACGTCTTCATGTCGGCCGCGCCGCGGCCATACAGCTTGCCGTCGCGGTGGGTGGGCGTGAACGGCTGCGATTCCCATTGCTCGACCGGACCGGTGGGCACCACGTCGGTGTGGCCGGCGAACACGAACACGGGCGAGGCCGTGCCGCGCCGCGCCCACAGGTTGGTCACGCCGTTCGATTCGATGGTCTCGCAGACAAAGCCGAGCGGTTCCAGCAGCGCGATCAGGCGGCGCTGGCAGCCTTTGTCATCCGGGGTGACCGAGGACAGCGCGATCAGTTCTTCGGTCAGCGCGAGGGTACGGGAATGGGTCATGGGCTTGGGTCGCAAAGAGTATTAAGTAAACAGCTGTTGATACTGGGCGTCGGAAAAGCCGACGCTGAATTTTTCGCCCGCGCCATACTGCGCCAGCACGGGGCGCTTGATGACCGAAGGCAGTTCCAGCATCAGGACCAGAGCGCTGTCGTTGTCGACGACGGCCGCTTTTTGCTCGTCGGTGAGCTTGCGCCAGGTGGTGCCCTTGCGGTTGACCAGGGTCTGCCAGTCGACTTGGGTGAGCCAGGCGGCAACGGTGGCGCGCTCGAGGCCCTGCTTTTTAAAGTCGTGAAACTGCGCGTCGTGGCCGTGTGCCGTCAGCCAGGTGCGGGCTTTTTTGACAGTGTCGCAATTGGGAATGCCGTAGAGGGTGATAGTCATCGAAGTGGTCGCGCGCGGCGGCGCAGTCGACGGCAACCATCTGTACTGGGCGGCGATGCGCGTGTGCAAGGCTTGGGGAACCCGGGAGGATACCACAGTTGGCATGCTGAAAACTGGAAACCGGCACCCCGGGAGGGCCGGTTTGCCGCGCGGCGGCAATCAGGTATTGAGGGTGAACTCGGTAAACGACGCACCCGACGCACCCGACGCACCCGACGCACCGGACGCACCCGACGCGCCATGGGGCTCGGCCGGCGAGTGGTCCGTCTCGGGCGCCTTGGCCGCCGCCGGCTCGCGTTCGTTATTGAGCAGCCATTGCAGGTTGGTGGCCGAATCGGCGTTGGCCAGCGCTTCGTCCTGCGTCACCAGGCCGCTGCGCACCAGCTCCAGCAGCGCCCACTCGAACGATTGCGATCCGGGCGACAGGCTGTTTTCCATCGCTTCCTTGATCTGGCCGATGTCGCCTTTTTCGATCAGGTCGGAGATATAGCGGGTGTTGACCATGATTTCCACGGCCGCTTGCCGGGTGCCGCCCGCCGCCGAGCGCACCAGGCGCTGCGAGACGATGGCTTTGACGGCCGACGACAAATCCTGCAGCAGCGCGGCGCGGTTTTCGATGGGATAAAAACTGATGATGCGGTTTAAGGCGTTGTAGCTGTTGTTCGCGTGCAGGGTGGCCAGCACCAGGTGGCCCGACTGGGCATACGCCAGCGCCGCGGCCATGGTTTCCTTGTCGCGGATTTCGCCGATCAGGATGCAGTCCGGCGCCTGGCGCATGGAGTTGCGCAGCGCGACCGCGAAGCTGGCCGCGTCGCTGCCGATCTCGCGCTGGTTGACGATCGATTTTTTATTCTTGAACAGATACTCGATGGGATCTTCGAGCGTCAGGATATGGCCAGCGCGCAGTTCGTTGCGGTGGTCCAGCATCGAGGCGATGGTGGTCGACTTGCCGGAACCGGTGGCGCCCACCAGCAGCAGCAGCCCGCGCTTTTCCATGATCAGGTCGGCCAGCACGGCCGGCAAACCCAGGTCGCCCAAGGCCGGGATATCGACCGGCACGAAGCGGAACACGGCCGAGATGGAACCGCGCTGACGAAACGCCGACAGGCGGAAACGGCCCAGATTGGGGACCGAAATACCCATGTTCAGCTCGTTGTCGCGCTCCAGTTCCTCCATCTGCGCGGGCGTGGCCACTTCGGCCAGCAGCGCGAGGATATTTTCCGGCTCCAGCTTTTGCTGGTTGATGGGAATCAGGTTGCCGTTGATCTTGATGTGAACGGGAGAATTGACCGCGAAGAACATATCCGACGCGTTTTTTTCCTTCATCAGCTGGAACAAGCGCTCCATGGCCATATTTGTCTCCCGGATCACATCGATGTGGGTGCCGCGGACCGGCGTCGAGCCCGTCCGCGGCACCGGCTGCCACTTAAACGCCGCGCAGCAGTTCGTTGATGCCGGTCTTCGAACGCGTCTTGGCATCGACGCGCTTGACGATCACGGCGCAGTACAGGCTGTGGCTGCCGTCGGCCGACGGCAGGTTGCCCGACACGACCACGGAACCGGCCGGGATGCGGCCGTACGTCACTTCGCCGGTGGCGCGGTCGTAGATCTTGGTCGACTGGCCGATGTACACGCCCATCGAAATGACCGAGTTCTCTTCGACGATCACGCCTTCGACGATTTCGGAACGGGCGCCGATGAAGCAGTTGTCTTCGATGATGGTCGGATTGGCCTGCATCGGTTCGAGTACGCCGCCGATGCCCACGCCGCCGGACAGGTGCACGTTCTTGCCGATCTGCGCGCAGGAACCCACCGTGGCCCAGGCGTCGACCATCGAGCCTTCATCGACGTAGGCGCCGATGTTGACGTACGACGGCATCAGCACCACGTTCTTGGCGATGAAACTGCCGCGGCGGGCCACCGCCGGCGGCACCACACGGAAGCCGCCGCGCGCGAAGTCGTCGGCGCTGTAGTTGGCGAACTTGGTCGGTACCTTGTCGTAGAACTGCATGGTGCCGTCGGATGGCATGACGACGTTGTTCTCAAGGCGGAACGAGAGCAGCACGGCTTTCTTGATCCACTGGTTGACAACCCAGTCGCCGCTGGTCTTTTCGGCCACGCGCATGGTGCCGTCATCGAGGCCCGCGATCACGTGCGAGACTGCGTCGCGCAGTTCGGCCGTGCCGTTGGCTGGGTTGATGTCGGCGCGCTGTTCCCAGGCGGTGTCGATGATGGTTTGCAGTTGTTGGGTCATGGTCAAAGTTCCGGTAAGGGTAGATCAGGTACAGCTCATTTATAACTTGAGTGCTGAATCAGGATGCGCGGTAACGCCGCCCGCGCGCTTATTTTTTCAGGGACTGGCAGAACTGCACGATGCGCTGGGCCGCTTCCAGGCCTTCGTCGACTTCGGCCACCAGCGCCATGCGGATGCGGCCCTGCCCGGGGTTGATGCCGTGCGCGTCGCGCGCCAGATAACTGCCCGGCAGCACCGTCACATTATATTCGGCGTACAGACGGCGGGCGAATTCGGTGTCGGACAAGCCGCTGCGGCGCACGTCGGCCCACAGGTAGAAGCCGGCGTCGGGCAGCTCCACGTCCATCACTTCTTTCAGCAGCGGCGTGACCAGCATGAACTTCTCGCGGTACTTGGTGCGGTTCTCCTGCACGTGGGTCTCGTCGCCCCAGGCGGCGATCGACGCGGCCTGCACTGGTGGCGACATGGCGCCGCCGCAGTAGGTGCGGTACAACAGGAATTTCTTGAGCAGGGCGGCGTCGCCGGCCACGAAACCCGAGCGCATGCCCGGCACGTTGGAGCGCTTGGACAGGCTGGAGAACACGATCAGCCTGGCGTAGGCCGTGTCGCCCGTGCTGCGTCCCAGCGCATGGGCCGCTTCCAGCGCGCCCAGCGGCGCGGCGCTGCCGTGATAGATCTCGGAATAGCATTCGTCGGCGGCGATGACGAAATCGTGTTCGTCGGCCAGCGCGAAAAGCGCCTTCCAGTCCTCCAGCGTCAGGGTGGCGCCGGTCGGGTTACCGGGCGAGCACAGATACAGCAGCTGCACGCGCGGCCACACGTCGGCCGGGATGCTGGCGTAGTCGCAGCCGAAATTGCGCGCCGGTTCCGAGTTGATGAAGTACGGCGTGGCGCCGGCCAGGTAGGCCGCGCCTTCGTAGATCTGGTAGAACGGGTTGGGGCACACCACCAGCGGGTCCGGTTTGGACGCGTCAATCACGCACTGCGCGATGGCGAACAGCGCTTCGCGCGACCCGTTCACCGGCAGCACCTGGGTCGCGCTGTTGAGCGGTGGGACGCCGTAGCGGTGTTCCAGCCAGCCGGCGATGGCGCCGCGCAGCGCTTCGGTGCCGGCCGTGGTCGGGTACACCGCCAGGCCCTGCATGGCATGCGTCATGGCTTTCTGGATGAAGGGCGGGGTCGGGTGCTTCGGTTCGCCGATGCCCAGGCTGATGGGTGCGTACTGCGCATTCGGGACGACGCCGTCGAACAGCTGGCGCAGCTTTTCAAACGGGTAAGGATGCAGTTGGTCGAGATGTGGATTCACGGCGGTACCAAGTGGGTCAGTGTTGGCGGGAACTAGCGACCCGTTATTATAGGCGCAATCGCCGCGCCGCGGCAGCCGCCGGGGCGGGCTGGCCCGAATGGCGACACGGTGGTAACCGGTGCTTCGCGCGCCTGGCCCGCCCCGTCGGGGGTGTAGCAAAACGCGCCACCGCTCACACCACAGGCCCAAACAGCTGTCCTCGCCTGCGCGAGGACAACGGCTTATCCAGTGGCAATCGAGCGGGGTGCGCGTCTGGCGACACCCTCCTAAGATGCGGTCAGCGCCTGCGCTGCTTGCGCGCCGCTGGCATCCCATTGCGCGACGTGGACGCGGTTGCGCCCGGCCTGCTTGGCCGTGTACATGGCCTGGTCGGCGGCAAGAAACAGGCGCGCGAGCTCGTCCTCGCGGGCCGGCACCAGGGTAGCCACGCCGACGCTGACGGTGATCACCGCGCCGCTGGGTGAAGCCGGGTGGGGCAGGGCCAGCGCCTCGACCTGCCGGCGCACCGTCTCGGCCAGCACGGCCGCGTCGCGGGCCGCGGTCCCGGCGAACAGCAGCGCGAATTCCTCGCCGCCGTGGCGCGCCGCCAGGTCGCTGGGGCGCTGCGTGTTGGCCTGCAGGATGGCGGCGATCTGGCGCAGCGCGGCGTCGCCGGCCGCGTGGCCGAGCGTGTCGTTGTAGCGCTTGAAGTGGTCGACATCGAGCACCGCCAGCGACAGCGGCGCGCCGCTGCGCACGGCGCGCTGCCATTCGTGACTGAGAAAGCTGTCGAAGTGGCGCCGGTTGGCGATTTGCGTCAGCGGGTCGACCAGGGCCAGCCGCTGCAGCTGCAGCTGCGAGCGCACGCGCGCGCACACTTCGGCCATGCGCAGCGGCTTGACCATGTAGTCGACCGCGCCCTGGTCGAAGCTGGCCACCACGGCGGTGGTCTCGGTGCAGGAGCTCATGAAGATGACGGGAATGTCGCGCGTGGCCGCGTCGCTTTTCAGGCGGCGGCAGGTTTCCAGTCCGTCCATGCCCGGCATGATCATGTCGAGCAGAATCAGGTCGGGGTGCATGCGCCGCGCCAGGTTCAGCGCCCGTTCGCCCGATTCGGCCACCAGCGTGTGATACCCCTGCGCGCTCAAGCCGGCGCGCACCATGCCCAGGTTGTCGGGGGCGTCGTCGACGATCAGGATCGCCCGATGGTGCGCTGCGGCAACAGCGCTGGCAGGAGTGGCAGGGGCAGGAGACATGGGCGGCCTTGACTGAAAACGAATGTCAGGGTTTGATGATAGACCGCAATATCTTGCACTGCAATAATAGTTGAGGGTCGATCGGCGGTTTGCGAAAATTGCCTTGATCTTGGTGGAATTTCCGCCAGGAAGCACGCCCAACCGTTGCGTCACCGCAACCATCAGGCGCGCGGCGATTCCTACAGTTTGTAGCTGGCCTGCAGCGACAGGCCGCGCGGCGCCATCGGCAGGTCGCGCGGCAATTGCAGGCCGGGCGCCAGGCTCGGCTCGCGCACATCGGCGTTGAACAGGTTGCGCACGGTGGCGGTGAAATCCCATGCGCCGCGACCGCGGCTGGTGCGCAGGGTCAGGTCGAGCGTGGTGTAGCCATCCAGCGGCGCGCGCAGGTCGCCGGCGGCGCGTGCCCGCTTGGACACGTAGTTGAGCTGCCCGCCCAAGGTGTAGATGTCGCCGAACTGCCAGTCGGCGCGGCTGAACAGGTGGTGGCGCGGGGCATAGCCGGCATCCATGCCGCTGGCCTTGTCGGTCGAATCCTGCCAGCTGTAGTTACCCATCAGGCGCACATTGCGGCTGGCGTTCCAGGTCGCTTCCAGTTCCATGCCGTGACCATCCTGGTCGCCCGTGTTGCGGTAGGTCGAGCCGGTATTGGCCATGGCGTTGGGCACGGTGCGGATGATGCTGGCCATGGCGTAGTGGTACAAGGTCAGGTTGACCTGGGTATCGGTGCGTGCCTGCCACGACAGGGCCGCTTCGACGGTGTTGTTGGTTTCCGGCTTGAGGTCGGGATTGCCGCGCGCGACCGGATTGGCCAGGCCGTGGGTTTCGATAAAGGCCGGGGCGCGGAACGCGCGCCCGTACATCAGCTTGGCCGTGACGTTCAGCGACGCGTCCCACACCACCGCCACGCGCGGGTTGGTGGTGCCGCCGAAGTCGGAATAATGATCGTGGCGCACCCCGGCCGTCACGCTCCAGTCCGGCGCCACGTTCCATTCGTCCTGCACGTACAGGTAGCTCACGCGCCGGTGCTGGGGGCGCATGAACGGGTTGCTGTCGGCGAACTGGATGGTGCTGTCCAGGGGAATCGGCAGGCCGGACGGGGCGTAATTGAAATTGCGCGTTTCCGCCGTGCGGTACAGGTTCAGGTCGTCGTGGCCGATGCCGGCGCGGATGTTGTGGCCCGTGAAGCCGGCATAGCTGGCGAAGGCCGACACGCGGATCTGCTGCTCCCAGGTGTCGGGCCCGCCCACCATGCCGTCGACGAACAGGCCGGTGGGAAAGCGCAGGCCGGGCGGATACAGGTGGTAGTCGACCGGGGTTTCCTGCGAATAGTACAGGCTCGACAGCATGGCTCCCACGCTCCAGTCGCGGCGGATCTGCGGATCGAGCCAGGTCAGGTCGGTGGTGATGCGCTCGGTGCGCGAGGTGCCGAACGGATCGAGCGCGTTGGCTACGCCCGCGCCCGTGCCGACGTTGTCGCGCAGCTTGTAGCCGGCGCGGAAACGCCATTTGTCGTAGCTGACGTCGAAGTTGGCGTCGACCGCGTCGTTGCCGGTGTTGACCGGGCCGGGCGCGAGCGAAATGCTGGTGCCGCTGACGGTGTCGTTGCGGGTCTGGGCGTCGGCCTCGATGATGCTGCGGAAACCGTCGGTTTTGCCCACGCGAACATAGGCGGCCACGTCGAACGGGCCGGCCTTGCCGCCGTGCTGGACGAAGGCGTCGCGGGTGCCGAAGCTGCCGGCGCGCACGCCGATCTCGGTGCCGGCCGCGTCGATGGCGTTCTTGGTGATGATGTTGATGACGCCCGAATAGGCGTCCGAGCCGTACAGGGCCGAACCGGGTCCGCGGATGACTTCGATGCGGGCAATGTGCTCGACCGGATAGCCGCCCCAGATATTGCCCTTGTTACTGAGGTACAGGGTGGTCATGGGGATGCCGTTTTGCAGCAGCAGCACCTGGGGACCGTAGGGGCTGACGATGCCGCGGATCACGTACAAGGGCGCATATTGATTCGGCGTGCGGTTGACGTGGATGCCGGCGACCGATTCGAGCACCTGGTCCAGGTCGGTGGCGCCCATGGCGGCGATATCCTGCGCCGTGATGACGGAGGCCACGGCCGGGGCGCGGCGCAGCGATTGCTGGGAACCGGTGGCAATGCTGACGCTGCTTTTGTCACCGTAGACCAGGGTGAGTTCGTCTTCTTCGCTCACTTGAGCCTGGGCGCTGTAGGCCTGCAGCACCAGGATCAGTGCCAGGCTTAGCGGAAATGGGCTCGCACATCTCACAAACAGTCTCCCATGGAATTATTGTCATTGACATTCACACAACGGTCTCACCCCTTGTTTAGCAACCATACTATATAGAAGACCACTCTGACAACAATGTGTGATGTTTCCGGGAGACATTTTTGTTAAGTGTGCGTTTTACGCTGCTCGCATGGCTCCCGGCCAGCGACGGCGTGGCGCACCTTCGTAGCAGATATCCCGGCACGGGGTGGGAAACAGGCTGCCCTCGGGGCGTTCGCGCGCCTCGATGTAGCCGGGCGGCATGCCTGCCAGGAACAGCGGCACGCGGAACATATGGAATTCGGCGATGGAAAACCCCATGTCGGCGCACAGGGCCGACGTCATGGCGGCATAGTTCATGCGCAGACGGGCGTTTTTCTGCAGCAGCAGCTGTTCCGTTTCCAGCGCGATGCGCAGATGCACGCCATCGGCCAGCCCCAGGCGCTGCGCCAGCGCCAGCAAGTGGGGCAGGCGCTCGTCGCCCAGTTCGGGGGTCGGGCGGCCGTAGCCGTAAATGCGCTTTTCCCCTGCCACAATGGTGGCCAGCGGCACGCCCTCGGCCAGCTGGCGGCCCGCGCGCAGGAAAAAGTCGATGGCGCGCACGCCCGGCTGGCCGCCGTAGATGCCGGCCTCGGACACGGCCAGCGCCGCCGAGATGGCCAGCGCCGGCGTGCTGCGGCTGGAGCCGGCCAGCGCGGCCACGCGGTTATTCCAGATGCGCGCGTCCGGATAGCTGGTGTACACCAGAATGCCGTGCAGCAGCTCGATCTGCTGCGGGCTATAGCGGCGCCCGGTGATGCCGAACAGGGTCAGCTCGACCCAGTCCATGTTGCCCAGCTCGGCGTGCAGGTCGTGCCCGCGAAACATGGCGTGGCTGCCGATGAAGGCGGCGCCCATGCGGCTGTCCAGGTGGCCGACATGTTGTTCGAGAAATGCGGGACCGGTCATGCTGCCACCTCCTGGGAGATCGTATAAAAGGGAAACTTGCGAAAGCCCATCTCGGTCTGCTCCAGCGCATGGGCGGCCGCGCCCGGCAGGCGCAGCAGCAGGAACAGCATTTCGCCCTGGGCCGCCGTGAAACCCAGCGCGTGCAGGGCGGCGGCGGCCACGCCGGCCATCGCCAGCGGCGCGCCGGCGGCCCCTTCGAGCGCCGCGCGCTGCTGCTCCAGCCATTGCAGCGCGGGTGCGCCGCCGGCCAGCGCGCGCAGGGTTTGCAGCACGATGGTCGACGCCGCACTGGCGTGGGCTTCGAAGCCCGGCACGTGTTCGGGCGCCGGCCAGATGCTCACCGCGGTGTCGGGTTCGGCGGCGATATGCGCTTGCCACAGCGCCAGGTCGGTGCCGCAGGCTTCCCAGCCCTGCATGGCCAGCAGCACTTCGCGCGCGCCGCCGTTGCTGCCGGCGCCCACCGCCAGCGCCGCCGTCAGCGAGGCGGCCGCGGTGGAACCGGCCACGCCGCCGCACATGGCCGCGTGCACCGAGGCGTCGCGCGGGCCGGGATTGGCCAGCGCCACGGCCAGCGTGTCGAGCTGGCGCGCCTGCATCGCCGTGGGCGCTTCGCCGCGCAGCAGCAGGAACAGCATGTCGGCCCAGCCGGCGTGGCCCAGCATTTCGCCATACACGTCGTAGCCGTGGCAGTGGGCGCCGCGGGTGGCGAAGGCGTTGTCGGCTTCGCTGTGTTCTTCCCAGATGCGGGTGTGGATCAGGTTCGGGTTCAGGTGCGGCGTGTTCATGTTGCTCATGGCGGATCGGGGTACTTTCAGTGGCGTTCGGTGCGTTCGGTGGGTTCGGTGGGTCGGCCGGCGCGGGGCGAGGCCGCCGTGCGTCGCGCTTACAGCAGGCTCATGCCGCCATCGACGACGATCTCTTCGCCCACGATGTAGCCGGATTCGTCGCTGGCCAAGAACAGCGCGCAGTTGGCGATGTCGGCCGAGGCGCCGAAGCGCTTGGCGGGCGACTTGTCGGCGATGGCGCGCTTCTTGGCGGCGGCCAGTTCGTCGGGCAGGCCGAGCCGGTCGAACATGGGCGTGGCGATCGGCCCCGGGCTGATGGCGTTGACGCGGACGCCGCGGCCGATCAGTTCCAGCGCCAGCGACTTGACCAGCGAGCGCAAGGCGGCCTTGCTGGCGCCGTAGACGCTGAAGTTGGGGGAACCCAGCTGGTTGCTGATCGACGTGGTCAGGATCACCGAGCCGCCGCCGGCCACGGCCAGTAACGGCAGCGCTTTTTGAATGGTGAAGAACACGCCCTTGAAGTTGACGTCCAGCTGCTCGTCGAAGTTCGCTTCGGTGACCTGCTCGATCGGGCGCGCCACGGCCACGCCGGCGTTGACGAACAACACGTCGATGCGCCCGAAGCGGGCCTGGACCTGCGCCATCAGCGTGTCGATCTGGGCCAGGTCGGCGGCGTCGCTTTGCAGTGCCAGCGCGTTCGGACCGAGCAGCTCGGCGGCGGCGGCCAGCGTGGCCGCATCGCGCCCGGTGACGATCACCCGCGCGCCGTGTTCGATGAACAGCTGCGCGCTGGCCAGGCCCATGCCGCTGGAGCCGCCCGTGATCAGGGCGACCTTGCCGTCCAGGCGCTTGCCGCCGTGGCGACCACCGTGTGCCGCGGCGCTCATACGCCGTCGCCCAGCACGCGCATGCGGGCGTTCATGGGCGGAATCTCTTCGCCGTCGATGCGCACGTCCAGCAGGGTCGGGCCGCGGCGCGCCAGGATGGCGTCGATGTCGAGCGCCGCCATGTCGGCCGGCGAGTCGATGGTGTGGGCATGGGCGCCCAGGGCGCGCGCCAGCATGGCGAAGTCGGTGCGCGGCAGTTCGAAACCGATCTGCTCGGCGCCGCCCAGGCGCTGGCCGTGCTTGACCATGCCCAGCGCGGCATCGTTGAGGATGATGAACACCACGTTGAGCTGCTCGGCCACGGCGGCCGACAGTTCCTGCCCGCTCATGAGCATGCTGCCGTCGCCGGTGATGCACACCACCGGCACGTCGGGATTGGCGGCGGCGGTGCCGACCGCCGCGCCGATGGCCCAGCCCATGGGCGCGAAGTGGCCGGTCAGGCGCAGCCAGCCGCCGGTGCTCTGGCGCTGGCCCAGGTCGCGCTTGCGCTCGCCGGTACGGCGTTCGGCGACGCGGCGGTCCTGCGGCTGCAGGTAGTGGGTGGCCCAGGCCACGCTGTTGCCGGCGTCGGCCAGGTAGCGCGTGGAAGGCGGGAACAGGCCCGACAGTTCGCGCATCAGGCGCTGCGGCTTGATCGGCGTCGCTTCGCTGGTGAACGCTTCGGGCGCGGCCAGGATCGATTCCGGTTCCCAGCGCGGGCTGCTGTTGAGGCGCTGGATGCGGCGTCGTTCGAACGCGATCTGGGCGCCGCCGGAGGGCTGCTGGGCGCGTTCGACCAGACGGTCGAAGATCGAGCTGATGCTGCCGCGCATGTGGAACTGGGCCATGGGCGAGCGCGCCAGATGTTCTTCCGATTCGTCGATGTGGACCAGGCGCTCGTTGAGCAGGCTGTCGCACCAGCCGCCCGTGTTCCACTCGCCCATGCTGGTGCCCACGGCCAGGATCAGGTCGACCGAATCGTCGCGCAGGGCCGCTTCGGCCGAGGCATGGCCGCCGAAACCGAACACGCCGCGAAACAGCGGGTGCTGCGGGCTGACCAGACCCTTGCCGTCCGGGGTGGTGACGAAGGTGGCGCCTTTCATGGCGGCGAACTGCAGAATGGAGTGGATCGATGCGCCGCAGCCGCCGCCGATCAGCAGCATCACGTTGCGGCACTGGGCCAGCATGGCGCGCAGGGTATCGATGGCGCCGTTGTCGACCAGTGCGTGGGGGCGCAGCAGGGTGCGCAGATCGTAGGTGGGCGCGGCCAGGCCGCTGTCGGCGCGAAACACGTCGACCGGCACCGACAGGTGCACCGGGCCGCGCGGGGTGCGCGTGGCGTGCTGCAGCGCGGTGATCAGCTTCGATTCCATCTGCTGTGGATGTGAAACTAACGAATTGTAACGAGTGCAGTGGCGGAACATGCCCAGCACGTCGATGCCGGTGCAGGTCGACTCTTGCAGGGTGTGCTTGCCGAACGAGGGCAGGGCGGGCTGGCCGGTCAGCACCAGCATCGGCACGTCGTTGCCGTAGGCGGTGG
>CALRYE020000151.1:0-17212 GCA_943372275.1 Janthinobacterium lividum | reverse complement strand
TCCGGCCGGATCGTGATGCCTATCTGATTGGAAGCGCCCCATGGACAACCGCCTGCCATCCCTGGCCCTGTGCGCCGCCGGCCTGCTTTTCGCCAGTGCCGCTCCTGCCGAGACCTATCAGCTCGATTTCACCGCCAGCAACTACCTGTCCTTGTTCGAAGGCCCCGACGCGCCCGCTACCAGCATTGCCGGCTGGTTCCGCTTCGAGGCTGCCGCGCTCGACGCGCCCATTGACTTCGTCACGGCGGTCGGCCTCACCATTGATGGAAAAACCTACGGACCGAACGACATTGCGGGCGAATTTGCGTTCGGCGCCTACCTGTTCGGCGAATCGCTGACCTCGGCCATTAATGTGGTCATGGCGCCGTCGGACGACTTCCTGTTCCAGTTCGACAGCAGCCCGGGAGGATCGCTGTCGTACTACGCCAATGCGGCCTCGGACGGTGTCTGGTACACCGGCGACATCGTGTATTCCATCGCGGCGGTGCCGGAACCGGCTCCGGCGCTGATGCTGCTGGGCGGCCTGGCCGGTATGGCCGCGGCCGGCCGGGTGCTGCGCCGCCGCCGGGGCTGAAACCAGCCCGCGCGCGGGCGCCGATGGCCGCAGCGCATCCTTTCATCTGGTGAAAAAAGCAGCAAGCCCTTGAAATTGCTGGATTTTCTCTGCCTGCCCCTGCGCAATACATGCGTTTAGCGTGCTATACTAGTCGGTTCCTGATTTAAGCAATACCCGTACACCTTCGTACACGACGTATCCTCTGTTTATTTTCGACTATGTCCACATCCAAACGCGCAATTCGTAACATCGCAATCATCGCCCACGTTGACCACGGCAAAACCACCCTGGTGGACAAGCTGTTGCGTCAATCCGGTACCTTCCGTGAAAACCAGGCGGTCGAAACCCGCGTGATGGATTCCAACGACCTCGAAAAAGAACGCGGCATTACGATTCTGTCGAAGAACTGCGCGGTCGAGTACGAAGGCACCCACATCAACATCGTCGACACCCCAGGCCACGCCGACTTCGGCGGCGAAGTCGAGCGCGTACTGTCGATGGTCGACTCGGTGCTGCTGCTGGTCGATGCCCAGGAAGGCCCGATGCCGCAGACCCGCTTCGTCACGCGCAAAGCGCTGGCGCTGGGCCTGAAGCCTATCGTGGTCGTCAACAAGATCGACCGTCCGGGCGCCCGCGCCGAATGGGCGATCAACCAGACGTTCGAACTGTTCGACAAGCTCGGCGCCACCGACGAGCAGCTGGACTTCCCGGTCGTGTTCGCATCGGCCCTGAACGGTTACGCCAGCCTCGACTCCGAAGTGCGCGAAGGCGACATGACGCCGCTGTTCGAAGCCATCCTCAAGCACGTGCCAGTGCGTGACGACAATCCAGACGGTCCCCTGCAGATGCAAGTGACCTCGCTCGACTACTCGTCGTACGTCGGCAAGATCGGCATTGGCCGTATCTCGCGCGGCCGCATCAAGTCCGGCCAGGACGTCATCGTCCTGAACGGTCCCGGCGCGACCCCGATCAAGGGCCGCATCAACCAGGTACTGAATTTCAAGGGCCTCGAGCGCGTGCTGGTCGACGAAGCCGTCGCCGGCGACATCGTGCTGATCAACGGTATCGACGAAATCGGCATCGGTTCGACCATCTGCCAGCCGGACACCCCGGATGCGCTGGAAATGCTGACCGTCGACGAGCCGACCTTGACCATGAACTTCATGGTCAACAACTCGCCACTGGCCGGCCGCGAAGGCAAGTTCGTCACCAGCCGTCAGCTGCGCGACCGTCTGGACCGCGAACTGAAAGCCAACGTGGCACTGCGCGTGGCGCCGACCGACGACGACACGATTTTCGAAGTCTCGGGCCGCGGCGAGCTGCACCTGACGATTCTGATCGAAAACATGCGTCGCGAAGGCTTCGAGCTGGCCGTATCGCGTCCTCGCGTGGTGTTCAAAATGGTCGACGGCGTGCGCCACGAGCCTTTTGAGCAACTGTCGGTCGACGTCGAAGAAGTCAACCAGGGCGGCGTGATGGAAGAACTGGGCCGTCGTCGTGGCGACCTGCAGAACATGGAATCGGATGGCAAGGGTCGTGTGCGCCTTGAGTACAAGATTCCAGCGCGTGGCCTGATCGGCTTCCAGGGCGAATTCATGACCCTGACCCGCGGCACCGGCTTGATGAGCCACGTGTTCGACGAGTACGCACCGGTCGACAACACCAAGGGTGAAATGGCTGGCCGCCGTAACGGCGTGCTGATCTCACAGGACGACGGCGCTGCCGTTGCCTACGCCATCTGGAAACTGCAGGATCGCGGCCGTATGTTCGTGGTGCACAACGACCCAGTGTACGAAGGCATGATCATCGGTATTCACTCGCGTGACAATGACCTGGTCGTCAACCCGATCAAGGGCAAGCAGCTGACCAACGTGCGTTCGTCGGGTACCGACGAAGCAGTGCGCCTGGTGCCGCCTATCCAGATGTCGCTTGAGTACGCGGTGGAATTCATCGCCGACGACGAACTGGTGGAAATCACACCTAAGTCGATCCGTCTGCGCAAGCGCTACCTGAAAGAGCACGAGCGCAAGCGCGCTGGCCGCGAGTCGTAATCGTCTGACCTGGCGCTGTTCGCAGCGCTTCAAAAAGCCGCCGCTTCCTTCGGAGCCGGCGGTTTTTTTACGTTTGCGCCGATAACCGCAGAGCGTGTTCACTGCGCAGAGCGTGATAACTTGCGTCTGAATAAGTACCGTAAATTTCGGCGCTTTATCCTCAAAGTCCTTTACCACTAAGGACTTGCCATGACGAACGCTGCGTCTCCAAAAGCAGATCAAGAAAGAAAGCTGTTCGACGATTCCATAAAAGCATTGGAAAGTCAGATCGCCAGCGTCGGCGCACATTTGGCGATTGACGCCAGCACGCGACTGGCCTACGGGCGCGAGATTAAAGCCATGGCCGCCAAGTTGGAAGCTCAAGCGCTTGCCGGGAAAATCACGTGGGTCGACAAGCTTTCTGCGTCGCGACGTGAAGTGGTGTCTACTGGAGCCGGTGTAGCAGGTAGCGTGGCCGCTGGCGCGCTAGCGGGACTCGCCTGCGGACCGGGTGCGCCAGTCTGTGTCACCATCGGCGCGTTTGTTGGTGGCGCACTCGCGGCATATGGCGCGAGTTTCATGCTATAGGCAGCCAGTGAGACTACTACCAACCTCCGAATTTTCCCTGCGGCTAATCGGATCGCCCGACAGCGACACCATGCCGCGCAGCGAGGTGATCCGCAACGACGAGCCCACCGGCACGATCATTAACGGCGCAATCCTCGAAGCCGCCATCCGGTGGAACGATCAATTTCTTGTTTTCGTCAGCGACAATATTCCCAACGAGGAAACGCTGCACGTGTATTTGCTTGCAGCGAATATGCGCGTGATCGATTCTGCGCGTATGGGCTGGATCTACACTCCGGCTACGTTTTCTTTGGTGGAAATTCGCGCCCCCGATGAGGTACGGTTCCGCTTTCTGGGCGACGCGATCTGGATCGTTACGATGCTGAGCGAAGAGGAGTTTGCACTTCCGTATTTTTCCAGCCAGTGCGGGGTGGCCCGTCCGTTTGGATTCCGGCGGCGGTTCACGATCCAGCGTGAGCCGAAGTCCAGGTCGCGCTGAACTGTCTGACGAGCGTGTTGCATCACCGACCGGGGCCGGTGATGCAATTAAGGGTGAGGATGGTGCAGGAGGGGGAGTGCAGGACGCTTAATGCAACCCCAGCAGCGCCAGCACGCGTTCGCGGCTGATGCCCACCAGCGCCGAGGTCAGCGCCAGCAGCGATTCGTAGTTCGGGGTGCTGGCGGTGTCGGCGAAGTCTTGCGCCATCACTTCGATGTCGGCCCCCACCGGCTCGATCGCCGCGGCGCGTCCGGCCGCCGCACTGAGCGCCTGGCTGGCCGCATCCTGCGAGCGGCGCACCTGCGCCAGCGCCTGCACCACTTCGTGCAGGCTCTGACGCAGGGCGTCGGTATTGTTGGCGCCCAGCTGCTGCGGCATGAACACTTCGGTATCTGCTTCCACCGCCACGCGCCCCACGCCCTGAATCGACAGCGAATCGCGCAGCATCGGCCAGGCCGTCTCCGGCGTGGTGAACACCAGCGCGCCGCTGCCGTCGGCGCTCACGCGCATGTTGGCCGGGGCCAGCGCGCGGTCGAAGCGCACCACGATCTCGTCGCGCGTCATGGCCGGATCGATCGCCACCGACAACGGCTGGGTATTGCCGCCGACCGAAAACGACAGGGTCTGGCCGGCGCCGGCGGTGAGCATGTCCAGATTCAGGCCCTTGATGCGAAAGCGCTGGGTGGACGGCGCCGGGCTGCTGAAATTGAGGCGTGCATCGACGCTGCCGCCGCTGCTCTGGCGGCGCTTGTCCATGGTCGCGCCGAGCTGGCGCAGATGGGCTTCGATGGCGGCGGTGCCGCCGCTGTTGCGCCGCGACGACGCCAGCTTGGCGCTCAGTTCGCCCTTGAGCGCCTGCAGCTGGCCGGCCACGCCTTCCAGGAAATCAAGTGCCTGCTGGGCGCTGGCGACGTCGCCCTGCAATTGATGGTCGATGCTGGCCAGGCCGCGCCGCAGCGGTGGCGCCGCCGGCGGTGTCTGGTCGACGGGTTTGAGCTGCGCCGGGCGGCCCGGCGACACCGTACTGGCCGCTTCGCTGCGGGTGGCTGCGGCGCCGCTGCTGCTGCTGGGGAGAGTGGGGCGGAGCGCGTCCATGGCTTACAGGGCTGCGAACAGCGACAGGTTGCCGATCTTCGAATACGCCTTGTAAGTCGCTTCCAGCGCGCTGGTGTAGCCGTTCAGTTCGGTCGCGGCGAAGCCATAATCGAGTTCGGCGATATCGGTCAGCGCCATCTGGTTCGACAGGCTCACGTTGCTGTGGTTGACGTCCAGCGTGTTGAGAATGACCTGCGAGCCACCGAGGACGGCGATCTTGCCCGAGATGAGGTTCAGCGCGGAATCCACGCCGTCCAGGTTGGCCGACAACACGGCGCGGGTGGCCGGATCGTTGGCCGACACGCCCGGCGTGCCCAGCGTGGCGATGCTCAGGTCCAGCTGGTTGAGCATGGTCTCGATGCCCAGCATGTTGCCGTTGGCGACCTGGGTGATGCCATTGCCCACGACGACGGTCTGGTCGTTGGTGTTGCCCGCGTAGGTGTAGCGCGAGCCGGCCGGGGCGGTGGCGTCGTAGCTGATCGGCTGGGTCGCCGTCTGGGTGCCGGAGAACACGTAGCGGCCTTCCTGGTCGATCGTGTTGGCCGTGTAAAACAGGCTTTCGCGCAGCGCCGTCAGCGGCTGGACCATGGCGGCCAGGTCGGACGGGGCATTGCCGCCGTCGGACGACCAGACCAGCAGATCGCGGCCCTGGATCATGTCGTTGACCATGCTGGTCAGGTAGGATTCGTTCTTGGTCAGGCGGATCTTGAGCGCGCCGATGTTGTCGCGGTACTGCGACACCGACGACTCCTCGCGGCGCAGGCGCGACATGCGCACCGTGTCGACCGGATCGTCCGACGGCAGCAGAATGCGCTGGCGGGTCGACATCTGCTGGTTCACATAGCTGATGCGTTCCTGGTTCTGCTGCAGCGAGATGTTCATCGTCGTCTGGTACTGGCTGGTGGCAATGCGCATAATCTTCTCCTTGAACCCTTAACTCTTACTCTTAACTCTGAACTCTGAACTCTTGACCCGTTCCCGCTTAACCCATCATCGCCAACGTCGCATCGAACAGCGAATTGGCAACTGACATCACTTTCATGTTGGCCTGGTACATATTCTGGTATTCCACCAGATTGACCGCTTCTTCATCCTTGTTCACGCCGCTCGTCGAGCTCCAGTCGTCCATCGCATGGTTGCGCAGGGTCTCGGCGGTGGCCAGGGCGATGCGGTTCTGCTGGCTGTCCACGGCCAGTTTGCCGACCATCTGCGAGTCGACATCGCTGATCAGCACGGATCCGACCGAGGTGACCGTGACCGCCTGCTTTTGCACGTTGATCAGCAATTGCAGGTTACCACTATCGCCTGGCGTATTGTCGCCTGAAAATGCCAGGTCGCTGGTCTGGTAACCGGCCGTCACCTGCAGCATGTTCGACGGGCTGCCGGGGGTGAACACGAACAGCGGGCCGCCGGCGGCGCCGCCCATGGTGTAGCCGGCCGCCAGCTGGGTGTTGACCTTGTCGGCCAGCTGCTGGGCCAAGTCGGAGACGCCCTGCTGCATCGGCAGCAGGATGTCGCGTTCGTACAGGCTCAGACCGCCCAGCTGGGCGCCCATGGCCGTCTTGTCCAGCGCAAACGAGGAGCCGGCGAAGTCGACCCGGAAGGTCTGCACCGCGCCCGCTTCGGCCACCAGGGTCGCGGCCTTTTCGCCGATCACCAGCGCCTGGCCGGTTCTGAGCGACACGCTGCGCGAGCCGTCGGGCTGGTCGGTCACTTCGATGCCGACCTGGGTCGACAGCGCGTCGATGGCCAGGTCGCGCGCGTCGATCAGGGTCGAGGTGCTGCTGCCGGTGGCGCTGGCCAGGCTGATCTGCTGGTTCAGGCTGGCGATGGTGGCGATCGAAGCATTGGCCGACGACACCACCGCGGTGCGCTGTTCGCGCAGCGACTGCAGCTGGCCGTTGTACAGGTTGTTCATGCTGTTGAAGCGCTGGGCCATGGCGCCGGCCGCGGTGAGCACTTGCTGGCGCAGCGGGGTCGAGGTCGGATCGACGCCGGCCACGGCGTTCAGGGCCTGGAAGAATTTGTCGACGCCGCTGCTGAGGCTGGCATCGTTGTCGCCCATGGCGCGCTCGAGCTGGGTCAGGTAGGGCTGGGTCTGGGAATACTGGCCCACGTTCGAGGCGGCGCGCCACAGCTGCTGGTTCTTGTAGCCATCGGAAAAACGCAGCAGCGTGTTGACCACCACCCCGTTGCCGGCCGAACGCAGCCCGGTCTGGGGCGCCACCGCCGTCAGCAGCGCCGACTGGCGGGTATAGCCCTTGGTCTGCAGGTTGGCGATGTTCTGGCTGGTTGCGGCAAGGGCAAGCTGGGAAGCCATGGCGCCGCTCAGCGCGTTGTTCATGATACTCATGATGTCAGTTCTTTCCCGATGGGGCGTGAAGACGGGGCGTCAGTAGAATAAGGCGACCGTTTACTGGCATCCGTTAAACTTGCTGCAGATAAATAATTGTCGCTGCAAGATTTACTTGGTAGCCAGCGGAATGGCCGCCGGTGCCGCGGCGAACGCCGTCACCGAGGCCGCCGCCGCGCTGGCAGGCGCCACGGCGGACGGCAGCAGCTGGCGCAGGATGGCGTCGGCCACGCCGAAGGCGCGCTGGTTGGCCATCTGGCCGGCCATCATTGTGTCGGCCATGTCCTGCATGTCGCGGTTGACGGGGTCCTTGAAGACGCTGTCGTCGTCGGCCATGGCGCGGGTGCCGCTGCGCATCTGCGACAGCATATTGCCAATGAAGAAACTTTCGAATTCGATGGCGGCCTTGGTGGCCTTGGCCACGAACACCGGGTCGGCGGCGGGCGCGACGGGCGCAAGGGGTGCCGCAGCGCCACTGTCGAGGTTGGCGCGCTGGGGCGCCATGGTCAGATCGAGCCGGGTCATGGGAATCCTTGGAGAGTTAGATAACGACCAGTTCGCCTTCGATGGCGCCGGCCTGGTCGAGCGCTTGCAGGATCGCCATGATGTCGTCCGGGGTCGCGCCCAGGCTGTTGACGATGTCGACGATGGTTTGCAGCTTGGCGCCGGGCGGCCACTTGAACATGCGGGCGGCGCCCTGGTCGACCGACACCTTCGACTGCGGGGTGACGGCGGTCTGGCCGTTGCTGAACGGGCCGGGCTGGCTGACGTTCGAGCTCTCGGCGATCACCACCTTCAGCGCGCCGTGGGTGACGGCGGCGGCCTTGACGCGCACGCCTTCGGCAATCACCACCGTGCCGGTGCGCGAATTGAACACCACTTTCGGCACGCCCGTGCCGACATCGATCTGCATCGCTTCGAGCTTGGCCATGAAGGCCACGCGCTCGGTCGGGTTGCTGGGGGCGATCACTTCGATGCTGGCGCCGTCGCTGGTGGTGGCCACGGGGCCGTAGCGGCGGTTGATGGTCTCGACGACGTTGGTGGCGGTCTGGAAGTGCGGGGTTTTCAGGCGCAGCATGACCTGGGCGCGGGTGGCAAAATCGGTGCCGATCTCGCGCTCGATGTTGGCGCCATTGGGAATGCGTCCGCCCGTGGGGGTGTTGACGGTCACGCTGGAGCCGCTGTTGCCGCCGGCGGAGAGGCCGCCGACCACCACGCTGCCCTGGGCCAGCGCATAGACTTCATTGTCGGCCGCGCGCAGTTGCGTGAGCAGCAGCACGCCGCCGCGCAGGCTCTTGGCGTCGCCCATCGACGACACCGTCACGTCGATCGGCTGGCCGCGCCGGTAGCCGGGCGGGAACACCGCGCTGACCATCACGGCCGCGACGTTCTTGTTCTTGGCTTCGGCGCCGTCGGGCAGCTTGACGCCGAACTGCTTGAGCATGTTGACCACCGACTGGCTGGAAAACTTGACCTGGCTGCTGTCGCCGCTGCCGTTCAGACCCACCACCAGGCCGTAGCCGACCAGCGGATTGTCGCGCACGCCTTCGACGCTGACCAGGCTGCGCAGCGTCTGCGCGGCGGTGGCCGGCAGGGCGAGTCCGGACAGCAGGGCCAGCATGGCAAGTGGCAGGGAGAATGAAGCAGCGCGTAATTGCATATGGGTTACCTTGTTACCGTTACCTTGTTACCGTTGAAGCGGATCGCGTCGACGGCTGCCTTAGAACGGCATCCATGGACCGAGGAAGAAGCGGGTCAGCCAGCCGGGGCTGTTGGCATTGGCCAGCGCGCCCTTGCCCGAATAGGCGATCTGCGCATTGGCCACGCGCAGCGACGAGACCTGGTTGTCGGCGTCGATGTCGGCCGCGCGCAGGTAGCCTTTCAGGCGCACGAATTCTTCGCCCTGGTTGAGCGTCAGGCTTTTCTCGCCGGCCACGCGCAACAGGCCGTTGGGCAGCACTTCCTGCACGATCACGGTCAGCGCGCCGGACAGGGCGTTCTGCTGGGTGCTGGTGGCGTCGCCTTCGAAATTGCGTTCAGCCGACAGATCGATGGCGGCCTTGGGGAAGGTCTTGCCGAGCAGGCCAGGGGTGGCCACACCGACGCTCGATTCCTTGCTGATGCTGGTGCCGGCGCGCTTGCTGGCCTGCGTGGTTTCCTGCAGGATCACGGTGACCACGTCGCCGGTGCGAAACGCCCGGCTGTCCGAGGTCAGCGGCACCGCCTCGGCGTTGAACACGCCGCCCGACAGGCCGCCGCGCACCGCGGCCCGGGGCAGGGGCGCGGTTTCCTCGGCCATCGCGCGCGGCAATGGCTGGGTGCCGGCGCAGCCGGTGAGCAGCAGCGCCGTCAGCACCAGCGGCAGGGGCAACCGGAGCGCCAGCGCTTTCATCAGCGTGCCGCCTGTGCCAGGTATTGCAGCATGTTGTCGGCGGCCGACAGCACCTTGGTGTTCATCTCGTAGGTGCGCTGGGCGGCGATCATGTCGACCATTTCCTCGACCACCTGGACGTTGGAGCCTTCCAGCGCGCCTTGCTTGAGCTTGCCGAACGCGCCGTCGCCCGGACGGCCTTCGGTGGCCGCGCCACTCGATGCGGTTTCCGAGAACAGGTTTTCACCCAGTGCCAACAGGCCCGTGGGATTGACGAAGTTCGACAGGGTTAGCTGGCCCAGCTCCGACGGCGTGGTGCTGCCGGCGATGGTGGCCGAGACCATGCCGTTTTCACCGATGGTGATCGCCGTGGCGTTGGCCGGCACGGTGATCTGCGGCACCAGCGGCAAGCCTTGGGCGTTGACCAGGGTGCCGGTGGCGTCGACCTGCAGCTGGCCGGCGCGGGTGTAGGCCGGGTCGCCGCTGGGGCGGCGCACCTGCAGAAAGCCGTTGCCGGAAATGGCCACGTCGAGCGGCTGGCTGGTGGTTTGCAGGCTGCCGTTGGTGAACACTTTCTGGGTGCCCAGCAGGTGGGTACCGTTACCGAGCTGCACGCCGGAAGGCGACAGGGTGTTGTCGGCGCGCTGGGCGCCCGGCTGCTGGTCGATCTGGTAGAACAGGTCTTCGAACACCACGCGGTCGCGCTTGAAGCCGACGGTGTTGACGTTGGCCAGGTTGTTGGCGATGGCTTGCAGTTTGGCATCCTGGGCTTGCACCCCGGTCTTGCTGATCCACATTGCTGGATTCATGATGGTTTCCTTTGACTTGTTGGTGACGCAGCGGCGGGCCGCTTGCTGGCTAAGCGATTAAGCGATTAAGCGATTTAAGCGATTTAAGCGATTTAAGCGATTTAAGCGATTACGCGATTAATTGATCAAGCGCCGATCAGGCGGTTGCCCACTTCGTTCATGGTGTCGCTGGCCTTGAGCAGCTTCATCTGGATTTCAAAGCTGCGGTTCAGGCTCATGGTGGCGACCATTTCCTCGACCGCCGACACATTGCTGCCTTCCAGATGGCGTCCGCGCACCGTCACCGTCTCGTCGGCGGCGAGCGGCTCGCCGCTGCGCGAGACGATCAGGCCGCCCGTGTTCTTGGTCACTTCGCCCGCTTCGGCGTTCACCAAGCGCAGCTTGTCGATCACCTGCATGTCGGTGGTGCCGGGCGTGAGCACGGAGATCGAGCCGTCGGCGCCGATCGACACCGCGTTGTGCGGCGGCAGCACCACCGGGCCGCCTTCGCCCAGCAGGGGGTGGCCGTTGACCGACAGCGCCCCTTCGGCGTCGATGCTGATGGCGCCGGCGCGGGTGTAGGCTTCGCCACCCTGCCATTGCACCGTCAGGTAGCCGTTGCCGGCGATGGCCACGTCGAGGTCGCGCCCGGTTTCCTTGATCGTGCCGCCACGGTTCGACACCGCGTCGGACTGCATACGCACGTAGTGGCGGTCGTCGTAGCCGGAGCCGGACAGCGCCTGCGTGGTCGACACTTCCATGTTGGCGCGAAAGCCGTTGGTGTCCATGTTCGCCAGATTGTTGGCGTGGACCTGCTGGGCGCGCATGGCGCGGTCGGCGCCGCTCAATGCGGTAAAGATCAATTTATCCATGGTGCTTACTCAATCCCGTCGGTATTTCCGTATGGATACTTATAATGCCTGCATTAAGGACTGGATCATCTGATTTTCTGTTGAAATGACCTTGGAATTTGCCTGATAGTTGCGCTGTGACGTCATCAAGCCCACTAATTCTGACGTAATGTCAACATTTGAGCGTTCCAGCGCGCCCGTGTTCAGGCTGCCGGCCAGGCCGCTGCCCGGGGTGCCGTACAGGGCCGCGCCCGACGAAGCGTTGGCGGTCCAGCTGGTGTCGCTGACGTTGGTCAGGGAACCTTCGTCGGCGAACGTGGCGATCGCCACCGTGCCGACCACCTGCTGCTGCTCATTGCTGTAGCGGGCGATGACGGCGCCGTTGGCGCCCATTTCCACGCCGATGAAGCTGCCCGAGGCATAGCCGTCGGTGCTGTTGTTGGTGGTGATGGCTTCGCCGGCGAACTGGGTGGTGCCGGTGTAATCCACTTTCAGGGAGATGGCGGCCGAACCGTTGGCCGGGGTCACGGTGATGGCCAGCGTGGTGGCCGGCTGCACGGTGGTCAGCTTGCCGACGCTGTCGAACGCCAGCGCGGTGGTGCCCACCGCGGTGGCGGCGCCGTCGACCGTGTAATGCACGTCCATGCCGGTGGCGCTCTTGACGAAGAACTGCGACAGCGTGTGCTGGCCGCCCAGCGAATCGTAGATCACCGATTGCTTGGCCATGTTGTAGGTGGCGGCATTGGCCGGGCTGAACGGGGTGACCGCCGGCGCCGTCCAGTCGTTGGACAGGTTGCCGACATACTTGATCTGGGTGCTGGCGACGGCCGGGATCTGGCCGGTCGGCACTTCGATGCTGCCCAGCACGCCCAGCGCGGTGCTGCCCTTGATCGGAGCATAGCCCTGCACCGAGCGGCCGTTGCTGTCGACCAGGAAGCCGTCCTTGTTGGCCGAAAAAATGCCCACGCGGCTGTAGTTCATCACGCCCGAGCTGTCGCGGCTGACGAAAAACCCGCGCCCGTCGATGGCCGCGTCGAGCGCGCGCCCGGTGGTGGTCACGCCGCCGTTCAGGCCGATGCTCTGGGTCATCGAGCCGACTTCCACGCCGGTGGCCTGCGAGCCTGCGTACATCGAGGAAAAGTTGGCGCGGCTGCTTTTAAAGCCGTAGGTGCCGGCGTTGGCGATGTTGTTACTGACCGCTTCCAGCTGGGTGTTGATCGACTGAATGCCCGACAATGCGATTTCGAAGCTCATGATAAATCCTTGTATTTAGTATGCGGTGGAGGAGGTGGCGGCTGCCAGCGCGAGGCTGGACTTGCCGTTGAAACCAGTGACGGATGACGGCGCTACATCGCCGATGCCTGCCACCTTGAGGACGACGCCGCCGCCGGAGGACATGCGCACGCTATCCAAGCGTCCGACTACCTCGACTGCGTTCAGCACACCGGTGCTGGTTTGTACATTGATAGCGTATTTGCCCGGCGCCAGACCCAGCGCGGCCGGGTCGATCGTGAACGCTTGCGGGCCGCTGCCGCGCGAACCCAGTTCCAGCGTGTGCTTGACGCCGTCCGAGCCGGTCAGGGTGACGGTGTTGACGGGGCTGGCGCCGTCCAGGTTGACGGTGGCTTTCAAGGGCGCGCCGTCCAGCCGTACGCTGGCGGTCTGCACCGTGATGTCGGAGCCGACCTGGGCGCCCAGCGCCAGGGTCTGTATGCTTTCGAGCACGCTCGCGCTGGTGCTGTTGAGCTTGGCGAGGCTTTGCATGGCCTCGGTCTGGCTCAGCTGCGAGAGCTGGTTGACGAACTGCGACGGGTCGGACGGTTCGAGCGGATCCTGGTTGCGGATCTGCGCCACCAGCAGCTTGGTGAACATGTCCGCCGTGTCGCTGGCGGGGGCCTGGCCGATGACGCCGTTGGCGTTGGCGGCGGGCGTCTGGTTATTGGCCGAATGGAGGTTATTGGTCAGCATGATCAGCTTTCACCGAGGCGCAGCAGGCCCTGTTGCATGGATTTGATCCGGCCCAGCACCTCGACATTGGTTTCAAAGGCGCGCGACGCCGACATCATGTCGGTCATCTCGGCCACCTGGTTGACGTTCGGGTAGAACACCATGCCCTCGGCGTTGGCCATCGGGTTGCCCGGCTCGTAAGCCTTGCGCAGCGGTTCGGCCGATTCGACCACGTCGAGCACCTGCACGCGGCTGCCGGCGCCGAGCTTGCCGGAGCCGCCGTCGAGCATGGCCGCGAACACGGGTTTGCGGGCGCGGTAGGTTTCCGCTTCGGAACCGGCCACCGAATCGGCGTTGGCCAGGTTGCTGGCGATGGTGTTCAGGCGCACCGACTGGGCCGCCATGGCCGAACCGGCAATCTGGGAGATGTCTTTGAAGCTCATGGTTATTGTCCTGCGATGACTTTTGCCAGGCCCCGGAGACGCATGTTCACGAAGGTCAGGCTGGTCTGGAAATCGGAAGCGTTTTGCGAGAACGCGGCTTGTTCGACGCCGATTTCGACGCTGTTGCCGTCGGCGCTGGGGTGGTAGGGGACACGGTACAGGGCCGCTTCATCGTCGGCGCCGAGGCTCGGCTCGCCGGCCTCGTTGTCGATGCGCTGCTGCAGCGTCGCGGCGAAGTCCACGTCGCGCGCGGTGAAGCCGGGCGTGTTTTCGTTGGCAATGTTGGCTGCCAGGACGCGCGTACGGTCGGCGCGCAAGTGCAGCGCGTCGGCGTGTACGCCAAGTGCCTTTTGGAAATTAATCGACATGAGACTTCCTTCCTGAATGAACTGCGGTGTGAATCTGGTTAAAATGGGCCGGTGCGGCGCCCCTTGCGTCGTGCGCAACGTTTGTCAAGGTGCTACTAATGTTCGATGTCCGCCGCGCCGCCAGCGCAGGGTTTGTGCTACCCGTTTTACTTGCCGCCGCGTGCGTGCAGGCTGCGCCGCCGACCGTGCCGTTGTCGCTAAACGCCAGGCTGGAGCTGGCCGCGCGCGAGCAGTTGCTGCGCCAGGCCGACGCGGCCGGCCTGGCCGAACCGGAAGTCGCGGTCAGCGTGGCCACCGGGCGCGCTGCGCCCGCGTGCGCCGCGGCGCCGACCATCGAAGCGGTCGACACGCGCACGCCGGCGCGCATGCGCTTTGCCGTGCTGTGCCCGGGCGCCGGCGGCTGGCGGTACGAATACGTGCTGCGCGGCGCGGTCAGCGCGCAGGTTGCGGTGACGGCGGCGCCGGTGGCGGCCGGGCAGATGCTGACGCCGCAGGACATTGCGCTCGAACGGCGCGACGTCGGCAGCGTGACTGACAGCATCAATTCAGTGGAAGCGGCCAGCGGGCAGGCGGCCAGGCGCTCGCTGCGGGCCGGCGAGCTGTTGCGCCAGACGCAGCTGAGCGCACCGCTGCTGGTCAAACGCGGCGAACCGGTCTTGATGGTGGCGCGCCACGAGTATGCCGAGATCAGCACGGCCGGCGAAGCGCTCGACGCCGGTGCGGCCGGCGCGCTGGTGCGGGTGCGCAATCTGGCCAACGGACGGGTGGTGCGCATGCGCGTGACCGGGGCCGGCACGGTCGAGCCGGTCGAGATCGCGGGCGTGAACCGATAGCTGATTCTGAGCCGATAAGCCATCACTGGGCTCCCTGCAGGCGGCTGGCCAGCTGGGTCAGCTTGGCGGCATAGGCCGGATCGGTGGCGTAGCCGCCCTTGGCCAGGCCTTGTGCAAAGGCGGCCGCGTCGCTGCCGGTGCCGAGCGCGGCGCGGTAGCGCGGATTGTCCAGCAACACCTGGGCATAGTCGCGGAAGGCGCTGGCCTGGTCGGGGTAGCTGCGGAAACGCTCGGTCTTCTTCAGCGCGGCGCCGCCTTCGTATTCGGTGGTGAGGGCATCGGCCACGTCGCCCTGCCAGCTGCTGCCGGCCTTGATGCCGAACAGGTTGTGGGTGCTGGCGCCTTCGGCCTGACGCAGCGGACGCTGGCCCCAGCCCGATTCGAGCGCGGCGTGGGCTTGCACCAGTTGCGGCGCCACGCCCAGGCGCTGGCCCGCTTCGCGCGCCCACGGGGCGATCTGCTCCAAGAATGCTTTCTGGCTGTCGCCGCCGGCAAAACCGGCGGCGCCGGTGCCGTCGATCGACTCGGCCGTCAGCGCCGCTGCTGCGCCAGCCGCGCCGTCCTGCAGGCGCGCCTGCAGCATGCGGCCTTGCGGGCTGAGCATGGAAGCGGCGCCGCCGGCGCTGCCTTCATCGATGAAGGCGGCGATCTCGCCCTGCATCGAGGTGAAGGTGGTGCCGAAGCCGGCGCCGCCTCCGATGGCCGCGGCCGGGCGCGTGGCCTGGGTCGGGGCGATGGTGGCGATGCTGGCGAAGTGCATATCAGCGTGGCGCATACAACTGCTCCTCGCCATGCAGCACGCGCTGCATGATGGAAAACTGTTCGGTGACCAGCGCGCTGTTGCGGCTGTTCAGGCTCTTGCATTCGACCACCAGCTGCTCCAGCGTGGCCCAGTCGGCCGCCAGCGCGGCTTGCTGGGCCGGCGCCAGGCTGGCGATCAGGGCGGCCATGTCGGCATCCGCTCCCAGCAGGGCGCGCACCAGCGTCACGCGCTGCAGGCGGCGCTGTTCCATGCCTTCCAGGGCGGGCGTCAGTTGTTCGGCCAGGGCTTGCAGTTCGGCGCTGCGGTGGCGCAGGGCGGCGTCGAACTGTCGATCGAGCAGCGCCAGCATGGCGCGGCAGGCGTCCAGGTCGGCCGCTACGCCGGCCACCAGCTTGGCGACCGCCTGCTCGCGCGTCATGCGGCTCATGACTGGCCGCCGTGGAAACGCTGGATCAGGCCGGCCAGGCGGGCGGCGTCGAACGGCAGTTCGCCGCGCGCCAGGGCGTCGCGCAGTTCGGACACGCGCTCGTGGTCGATCTCGGGCATGGCGGCCAGCGCGGCCATGGCCGGCTGCAGCACTTCCGATTGCAACGGGGCCGAGGCGGCGCCGGCAGCGCCGGAGGCGCTCTTGACGCTGGACGCGGCCGCGGCGCTGCTGCGCTGCACGGCCGAGGTGTCGGCGGAGGCGCCGCTGTTGGGAACGCTATTGGACAGCTTCATGCGTGGACCTCGGCTTTTCGATTGGATCGTCATGATCAGTTGGCTCCGGCTGCGGCCCCGGCGCCCGTGACGTTCTTGACTTTGTCGCGCAGCAGGTCGACCGAGCCCTTGGCGCCGACTTCCATTTCGGTGCCGACGTCGGTCGAGCCCGGCACACCGAACATGGCGGCCATGGTGTCGGCCTGGCCGCGGGTCAGGATCAGCAGTTCGATGCGGCGATTGACGGCCGCGCCCGTGTTTTTCGGATCGAACGGGGCGCGGTCGGCCATGCCGACCACCTGCAGCACGCTGTTCGGATTCATCGAGCCGGACAGCAGCTGGGTGCGCGCCGCCATGGCGCGGGCGTTCGACAGGCTCCAGTTGGAGTTGCCATTCTGGTCACCGGCATACTTGCGGGCATCCGTATGGCCGACGATCAGCATCTGGTTTTCCATCTGGGCAAACACATGGCCCATCTTGCGCATCAGGCCGCCGAAGCGGTCGGTCGGCAGCGCGCTGCCCAGCAGGAACATGCCCTGGCGGTCGGTGTCATGCAAGGTCACGCGCAGGCCGTACGGGGTGACCACGCTTTCCAGGTTGTTGGACAGGCCGGCGTCCACGCTCATGCTGCCCAGCTTGCGCGACAGCACGGCCAGTTCGGCCGGCGAGTCGTAGCGTACTTTCGGGCCTTCGCCGCCGACTTCCTTCTGCGCCGAGGTGCCGCTGTGGGGCATGGCGAAACGCTCGATCAGGCTGCCGCGCGGGCCGCCGCCGATTTCCGGCTTGTGGCCCTGGCCGTCGGCATAGCTGCCGTTGGACTCGCGCACCATGGCTTTCATGGTTTGCTGGTCGCGTGCGGCCATCAGCCACAGCACCAGGAACAGCGCCAGCAGGGCCAGGCAGAAGTCGGCGAACGCGACTTTCCAGGCGCCGCCGTGGTCGTCTTCGTGCGCCTTGCCACGACCGCGAACGACGATCGTGCCATGGCTGTCATGTTTGTCATGCGGCTTTTGCACGGGACTCTCCTGCCTTGTCGCTGGCGCGGCGTT
>CALRYE020000150.1:0-17298 GCA_943372275.1 Janthinobacterium lividum | reverse complement strand
CACCGGCATGGTTTTCCGGGTGCCGAAGGGACTGGTGCCGCCCACCAAAAAGCCCGTATGACGGTTGGCCACCTCCGGCTTGCACGGCTCGACCGACTTGCAGCCGATGGCGCGCGCCAGATTCTTGGTCGACACCTTGCAGTCGCCGTGCATCAGCACCAGCAGTGGCTTGGCCGCCTCATCCTGCATCACCAGGGTCTTGATGACGGCATGCTCGTCCACGCCCAGCTCGCGCGCGGACACGGCCGTACCACCATGTTCCTCGTAGGGATACGGGTGTTCGGTGAAGGCCACGCCCTGCTTGCGCAGGAATTGGGTGGCGGGCGTTTCGGAAATATGCTCTTTCTTGGCCATGCGTGATACGCTAATCGTTCAGGAGGGTTTCTTATTATGCAGCAAGAAATTCGCTTTGCCACCTTCAATGTATTTAACCTGGCCCCGGCCGGTGCGCGCCTGTACGACAACTTGTTGCCGGCCACGCCGGAAGAATACGAAGCCAAGCTGAACTGGACGGCGCGCCAGATCGATTTGCTCGACGCCGACGTGATCGGCTTTCAGGAAATCTTTTCGCAGCAAGCCCTGCGCGAAGCCCTGGCGCGCACCACCAAGTACCGCGACGCCTTCCACGTCGGCTTCGATCCCGACCCGGCCGCCGAGCGCCTCACGCCCAGCGTGGCGCTGGTGTCGCGCCTGCCGCTGGCCGCGCCCGGCACCGCGCATGCACTGTTTCCGGCGGGCGTGGCCATGCCGGCCGGCAGCCGCGAGCCGGACCGCTTCTCGCGCCCCGTGGTGCATGCCGCCGTGGTGGCGTCGCCCGACTGCACCGTCGACGTGGTGGTGGTGCACCTGAAATCCAAACGTCCCGACTATCGCAACGGCGACACCAGCGAGGACCCGCTGCTGTACGCGCAAGCCTGCTTGCGCTCGCTGGTGCGGCGCGGCACCGAGGCCGTGGCCCTGCGCGTGCTGCTGGCCAATCTGGCCAAGGACAGCCCGCGCCCGCGCGTGGTGCTGGGCGACTTCAACGACGTGGCCGACGCCGTCACCACCACCATCGTCATGGGCAATGGCTCCCCCATGACGGCGCGCATGTTCGACGCCTACCAGCTGCAGACCTGCCAGGACCACCTGCGTCACGTGGGCTTCAGCCTGCTGCACGACGGCCACTACAGCACCATCGACCACATCCTGGTGTCGGAAGAATTCAACGGCGCGCTGCCCAATGCCATCGGCGAAGTGATCGACGTGGTCTATCTGAACGACCACCTGGTGCTGGAGTTGCCGGAAGCGTCGGACCACGGCCAGGTGATCGCCCGCATCCGCCTGTTCGACGAAACCCGTGGGTTGGGGGATGCGGGCATCTGATCCGGTCTAGTCCGTACGCGGGGAAAAGTCCGGCTTGGCCGTGGCCATGCTGGCGTAGTGCCCCTGGTATTCATCGCAGCCATGCTGGCGCAGATAGCTGAGCTGCTCGGCGGTCTCCACGCCTTCGGCCACGACGCGTAATTTGAGGCTGCGTGCCACGGCGATGATGGCGGGAATAATGGCCGCGTCCGCCGGCGCGCGCGTGATGTCGTCGATGAACGAGCGGTCGATCTTCAGCTTGGACAGCGGAAAGCGGCGCAGGTACGACAGGCTGGAGTAGCCGGTACCGAAGTCGTCGATGGTCAGCTGCACTCCCCGCTCGCGCAGCGCGTTGACGATCTCGATGGTGGCCGGGTCGCCCGTCATGATGACGTTCTCGGTGATTTCCAGATCCAGGTAGGCCGCTTCCAGGCCGGATTCGCGCAGCGCCGCGTCCACGCTGTCGACCAGGTTGTTGTGAATGAACTGCATGTTCGACAGGTTGACCGCCACCACCAGGTTAAAGCCGGCGTCGCGCCACGCCCGCGCCTGCAGACACGCCTGCTTCAACACCCACTCGCCGATCGGCACGATCAGCCCGCACTCCTCGGCGATGCGGATGAACTGCTCGGGCAGCAGCAAGCCGCGCTGCGGGTGGCGCCAGCGTATCAGCGCTTCCACGCCGAGGGTCATGCCGCTGGCGATGTCGATCTCGGGCTGGTAGGCCAGTTCGAACTCGTGGTTGGCCAGCGCCTGGCGCAGGTTGTTTTCGATCTCGACCCGCTCGATCACGTGGGCATTCATGTCGGAACTGAAGAAGCTGAACGCGTTGCGGCCGTTCTGCTTGGCGTGGTACATGGCCACGTCCGCGTGCTTGAGCAGGGTATCGCTGTCGCCCGCGTCGTCCGGATAGATGGCCACGCCGATGGACACCGACAGGCTGATGGGGTAGTCGCCGCTGGTCACCGGCTGGGCCACGGCGTGCATGACGGTGCCGGCCACGTGCGCAGCCTGGTCGACCCCGCCGATGTCGGCCAGGATGACGACGAACTCGTCGCCGCCAAGGCGGCTGACGGTGTCGACGCTGCGCACGCAGCGGGTCAGGCGCTGGGCCACCTCTTTGAGCACCGCGTCGCCGGTGGCGTGGCCGAAGCTGTCGTTGATGCCCTTGAAGCGGTCCAGGTCGAGGAACATCAGCGCCACCTTGCCATGCCTGCGCCGCGCCGCCGCCAGCGCCTGCTGCAGGCGGTCGAGAAACAGCACCCGGTTGGGCAGGTCGGTGAGGAAATCGTGCTCCGCCAGGTGACGGGTCAGTTCCTCGGCCCTCTTGCGCTCCGAAATATCGGACAACATGACCATGTAATTGATAATGGCGCCGCCGGCGTCGCGGATGCAGGTCAGCGCCACCCACACGGGCAGCTCGGCGCCATCGCTGCGCAGACTGGTGATTTCGCCTTCCCAGTGGTCGTTGGCTTCCACGTACTGCCAGATCTGCTGATAGAAGGCGGGGTCGTGCAGGCCGGCGCGCAAGTCCGGCAACGGCGCGCCGACGATGGCTTCCAGGTCGAATCCGGTCAGGTCGGCGTAGGCCTGGTTGGCCGCCACCACCCTATGCGCGCTGTCGGCCACGAGGATGGCGTTGCGGCAGTTGTTGAACACCTGCGCCGCCAGCGCCAGCGTGTCTTCGGCCCGCTTGCGCTGGGATATGTCGCGCAGCACCGCGTACGACAGCAGGTCGTGGTCCAGGGTCACCGACGTGAGCAGCACTTCGGCCCAGAACCGGCGCCCGTCCGCCAGCTGGTATTGCCACTCGTAGCGGCGGTTGCCATCGATGAGGTTCTGGGCAAAGTTGGCGGCGCCGGCGATGACCGACGCCTCCCCCGACGGCTGGGTGGCGGGCGAAAAATCCAGCAGGGTCTTGCCGATCAGCTGATGCGGCGCCGCCTGGAACAGCGCCAGGGCGGCCGGATTGGCCTGGACGATGGCCTCACCCTTGATCAGCACGATCGCGTCTTGCGAGCGTTCGAACAGGGTGCGGAACTGGATGCCGGCCTCGCGCAGCGCGTCCTCGTCGACCTTGCGCTTGCTGATGTCGATTTCCATGCAGAAGATCTGCTGGGGGACGCCGTCGCGCGAGACGGGAAAGTGGGTCGAGTAGACCCAGCGCTCGCCGCCGTCGGCGCGCCGGATGTGCCAGTCGCGCGCCAGCGCGGCCTTGCCGCTGCTCCATACTTGCTGGAGCGTGTCTTCGAACGCCGCCTCGTCCTCCAGGCGCGACGCCAGGCTGGTCAGGGGCCGCCCGAGCGCCTCCCTGGCGCTGACGCCGAACAGCTGCACGCAACTATTGTTCCAGAAGCGCACGATGCCGTCGTGATCGATGCTGTGCACGGCCACCGTGGGGGCCAGTTCCAGCGCGGCCACGATGCGGTACAGCACGTCGATGGCTTCACGTCCCGGGCCCTCGGGTTCGGGCGGCAAGGGAAAAATATGGGGATCGTTCACTGATGGGTCCTTAGTCAACTGCAACGGCGATGCAGCATGCATCCCCCCGACCATTTTCAGGGCGCGCGGCGGCAAGCTGTTTGCGAACGCGCAAACGCGGCCCCCTGCGCAGCGCGCCGTGCGCTTCATCGCCACTTTCTGCAGCTCGTCGGTCAAAAATCGCGCCCTGTCGCATTTCAGCGTCGGCGCCCCTTGCCTTTTTATATAGTGTCAACATGCGCGCGGAGCTCCATCCGCCCGGACGGAGCCCGTCCGCCCCCGTTGCCCGCGCTTTTGTAGTGCGTACCTGCATTGCGTTGCCTGCCTTGACCGCACTGCTTACTCCGACCCGAGACCACCACCATGAAACTAGAAACCGTGCCCCTTGCCCCTGCCCAGCCTACCCGCCGCGCGCCGCGCTGGCGCTTGCCGGCCATCGGCATTGCCGTGCTGGCGCTGGCCGGCGGCGGCTGGTACGCCACCCAGGGCGGCAAGCCGGCCACGGCGCCCAAGACGGACGGCGGGCCGCCCAAGATCGAGGTCTACGAACTGTCCAAAGGCGACGTGGCCGCCATCGAGGCGGGCGCGCTGCGCGTCAACTTGCCGCTGTCGGGCTCGCTAACGCCGCTGGCCCAGGCCACCGTCAAGTCCAAGGCTTCCGGGGTGGTGGTCGAAGCGGCGTTGCAGGAAGGCTCCAGCGTGGCGGCGGGGCAAGTGCTGGCGCGCATCGACCAAGCCGACCCGGCCGCCCGCGTAGCCCAGCAGCAAGCCACGCTGGATGAAGCCCAGGCCCGTCTGGCGCTGGCCACCAAGAACAATGCCAACAGCCTGGCATTGCTCAAGCAAAACTACATCTCGCAAAGCTCCTACGACACCACCCACAACTCGGTGGAACTGGCCCAGGCCAGCGTCAAGGCGGCGCAGGCCCAGCTGGCGCTGGCGCGCAATGCGCTGGCCGACACCGTGATCCGGTCCCCGCTGACCGGGGTGATCAGCAAGCGCCACGTGCAAATGGGCGAGAAACTGTCGCCCGACATGCCCGTCTACAGCATCGTCGACCTGCGCAATCTGACGCTGGAAGCGCAGGTGCCGGCCTCGGAAGTGCCGCGCGTGAAAGTCGGCCAGGAAGTGCAGTTCCGCGTCGACGGCTACGGCACCCGCGCCTTCAGCGGCACGGTGGCGCGCATCAACCCGAGCGCGGAAGCCGGTTCGCGCTCGATGCTGGTGTATATCAGCGTACTCAATAGCGACAGCGCCTTGCGCGCCGGCATGTTTGCCAAAGGCAGCATCACCACCGAGAAATCGGCCGTGCGCCCGTTGATGCCGCTGGCCGCGCTGCGCCGCGAAAACAACCAGGATGTGGTCTACAAGATCGACGGCAACAAGGTGGTGGCGCAAACGGTGTCGATCGGCCTGCGCAACGACGACGACGGCATGGTCGAAGTGATCAATGGCTTGAAGCACGGCGAGCGGGTGATGCTCGCGCGCCTGGACGGCGTCAAGCCGGGCAGCAAGGTCAAGATCACCGATCCGGGTGCGGCCGTCGCCGCCGATGCCCCGGCCCGTTCGCCCATGTCGGCACCGAAAGGCTAAGCCATGTGGATCACCAACGTCAGTATCAAGAATCCCGTGTTCGCCACCAGGGTCATGGTGGCGCTGATGGTGCTCGGCTTGTTTTCCTACCGATCCCTGGGCGTGGAGAGCATGCCCAACGTGGACATTCCCTACGCTTGGGTGGAAGTGGCCTACCCGGGGGCCTCGCCCGAGCAGATCGAAAACGACATCACGCGGCCGCTGGAAGAAGCGATCAATACCGTCAGCGGCGTCAAGACCATCCGCAGCAGCTCGTGGGAAAGCCGCGGCGGCGTGCAGGTGGAATTCAATCTGGCGGTCAACCTTGACAAGGCCATGACGGAACTTCGCGACAAGGTTTCGCGGGTGCGTCCGAGTTTCCCCAAGGATGCCAAGGAACCGTTCATCATCCGCGCCGAGGGCGACAACGCCATGGCCATCGTGGAACTGTCGCTGACCTCGTCCTCGCGCAACCTGCGCGAGCTGTCGACCCTGACCGAACAAGTGATCAGCAAGCGCCTGCAAGCCGTGCCCGGCGTGGGCCAGGTGCGCATCAACGGCCGCACCAACCGCCAGATCCTGATCAGCCTGAAACCGGAAGCGATGACGGGCCACAAGATCGGCGTGGACGAAGTGCTGCGCGCCATCCAGAGCACCAACGCCAATCTGCCGGCCGGTAACATCAGCTATGGCGCCGGCGAACGGCTGGTGCGCATCGAAGGCAAGATCAAGGATGCGCGCGGCTTCAACAAGATCATCGTGGCGCGCCGCGCCAGCGGTCCCGTGTACCTGGAACAGGTGGCCGAGGTGGTCGATGGCGAGCAGGAAGAGCAGTCGATCTCGCGCCTGAACGGCGTGCGCGCTATCACCATGGAAGTGACCAAGGTGCAGGACGCCAACGTGGTCGAAGTGGGCACCGGCATCATGGCGGCGGTCGAGGAGATGAAAAAGACCTTGCCGGCCGACCTCAAATTCACCGTGCTGGAAGACCAGGCCGACCGCGTGCAAAAGCAGCTCGACAGCGTCAAGCGCACCATCGTCGAAGGCGCGCTGCTGACCATGCTGATCGTGTTCCTGTTCCTGCATTCCTGGCGCAGCACCATCATCACCGGGCTGACCTTGCCGATTTCCGTGATGGCCAGCTTCATCGCCATGAAGTATTTCGGCTTCACGCTGAACTTCCTGACCCTGATGGCGCTCTCACTGTGCATCGGCTTGCTGATCGACGACGCCATCGTGGTGCGCGAGAACATCGTGCGCCATCTGGACATGGGCAAGAGCCATCTGCAGGCGGCCATGGACGGCACCAACGAGATCGGCATGGCGGTCATGGCCACCACCTTCGCCATCGTGGCCGTGTTCGTGCCGGTGGCCTTCATGGACGGGCTGATCGGGCGGTTCTTTTTGCAGTTCGGCATTACCGTGGCGGTGGCCGTCATGGTCTCGCTGTTCGTCAGCTTCACGCTCGACCCCATGCTGTCGTCGGTCTGGCGCGATCCCGTCCAGGACCGCTTCAAGTACCTGCCGTGGCTGGGCCGGGCCATGGAACGCATCGAGCATGGCATCGACCGCATGCACGTGTGGTACGGCAAGACGCTGGAACTGGCGCTGCGCTGGCGCAAGGCCACCCTGTCGCTGGCCGTGGCCCTGTTCGTGGCCAGCCTGGCGCTGGTGCCCATGATCGGCGGCGAAATGATGCCCGAGACCGACAACGGCTATATCCAGCTGCGCTTCAAGACGGCGGTGGGCTCCAGCCTGGAGTACACCGACGGCAAGGTGCACCAGGTGGAAGCGGCGCTCAAGCAGTTCAAGGAAATCGTCAACGTCAACACCACCGTGGGCACCTGGGATGGACGCAACACGGCGCAGGTGAACCTGAAGCTGACCGACGCCCACGCCACCGGGCGCCGTTCGCAGAAGGAAATGGAAAAGGTCATCCGCGAGCGCCTGCAGCCGATCGCCGGCATCACCTTGTCGGTGGGCTGGAAGCCCATCAACATTGCGATTCTGGGCACCGATGAAGCCAAGCTCGATTACGTGGCACACAAGCTGATGGACAAGATGCGCACCATCAAGGGCGTGGCGGATCTGGAATACAGCCAGGAAGGCGCCAATCCGGCCACCATCGTCAAGATCGACAACGAGATGGCCAGCGACCTGGGCCTGTCGACCCAGCAGATCGGCACCGCCTTGCGGCCGTTCGTGGCGGGCGACCAGATCAGCCGCTGGCTGGCGCCGGACGGGCAGAACTACGACGTCAATGTGCAGCTGCCGAAATCCGGGCGCCAGAAAGTGGCGGACCTGGCGGACCTGTCCGTGTCGTCCAGCAACCGCGATGCCGATGGCAACCCGATCATGGTGCCGCTGCGCCAGGTGGTGTCGTTCGTGCCGTCGACCAGTCCGCAGGTGCTCAAGCGCCAGGCCCTGGAGCGGCGCGTGGCAATCTTTGCCGCGGTGGAAGGCCGTCCCGGCGGCGATGTGGATGCCGATGTGCAGAAGGCCATCAAGACCATCGAGCTGCCGGAGGGAGTACGCTTCGACGTGGGCGGCGACGCCAAGGAAATGCAGGAGACCATGGCCGGCGCCGCCACCGCGCTGGGCGTGGCCGTGATCTTTATTTACCTGGTGCTGGCGTCGCAGTTCGGCAGCTTCCTGCAGCCGGTGGCCATCATGTCGTCGCTGCCGCTGTCGCTGATCGGGGTGCTGATCGCCCTCTTGGTCACGGGCAGCACGCTGAATATTTTCTCGATCATCGGCGTGGTGATGCTGATGGGGCTGGTGACCAAGAACGCGATTTTGCTGGTGGACTTCACCAATCACGCGCAGCGCGAGGGGATGAATCAGCACGATGCGATTCTGGCGGCGGGTCAGGTGCGCCTGCGGCCGATCCTGATGACCACCTTGGCGATGATCTTCGGCATGCTGCCGATGGCCATCGGCATGACCGATGGCGGCGAGCTGCAGGCGCCCATGGGGCGCGCGGTGATTGGCGGGGTAATTACGTCGACGTTACTGACGCTGGTGGTGGTGCCGGTGGCGTACACGTATCTGGATAGTCTGGGCAAGCGCGCGGCCAAGTATTTCCGCGGCGCGGATCATGACGAGCGTGCGCAGGAGGGGAAGTTGGTGGAGGTGGTGTGATGGAGTGACAGGCGCTGGCGCTGGCGCTGGTGCTGGTGCTGGTGCTGGTGCTGGTGCTGGCACTGAGTGTCGTAGAAGCTACCTCGCCGATCAAATTGCAGCACCACAAAACGCAAAATCGTCATCCTCGCGAAGGCGAGGACCCATAGCACCGTGGCGAAGTCGCGGGCAACCGCATGCACCTTCACAGACTTGATGGGGTATGGGTCCCCACCTCCGCGGGGACGACGTTAAGGCTCTTTACTTGTTTTTTTCTGCTCGACTTCGATCGCTACGCTCGTCGTCGACCTTACGCAGGCGCCGAATTCTCCGGCGCTGCTTCATCCGTGTCATCCTCATCGGGCGTATCGCCTTCTTCCACGCCGGACGCCTTGGCTTCCGCTTTCTTGCGTGCCTTCTCGTCGGCCTTCTTCTTCTTCTCTAATTCCCGCTGCCGCTTTTCGTACTGGAAATTAGTTTTAGCCATGAATCACCTCGTGTTGGTCGTATGAGAAGGGGTACTACTCCCGCATTATGACGTAGTTATGCGTTCGGCATTTGAATTAACCACGCGGGTGGTGCTCGGCATGCAGTTGCTTCATGCGTTCGCGCGCCACGTGGGTGTAAATCTGCGTCGTCGAAATATCTGAATGGCCCAGCAATAATTGCACAACCCGCAGATCGGCGCCATGGTTCAACAGGTGCGTGGCGAACGCGTGGCGCAAGGTATGCGGCGACAACGGCGCCGTGATGCCGGCCCGCAGCGCATGCTTTTTAATCAACACCCAGAACATCTGGCGCGTCATGGGCCCGCCCCGCGCCGTGACAAACAAGGCGTCGTCGACCTGCCCGTTGAGAATGACGCCGCGCGCCTCTTTCAGATAGCGCTCGATCCACACCCGCGCCTCTTGCCCGAACGGCACCAGGCGCGTCTTGGTGCCCTTGCCCGTCACGCGCAGCACACCATCGTTCATGGACAGTTCGACCAGTTTCAGGGTGACCAGTTCCGACACCCGCAAGCCGCTGGCATACATCAGTTCAAGCATCGTGCGTTCGCGCAAACCCAGCGGCGTGGCCACGTCGGGCGCGCCCAGCAGCGATTCCACCTGGGCTTCCGACAAGGTATGAACAAAGCGCTGCGGCTGCTTGGCCGACGCCATCTTCAGGCAGGGATCGGCCTGAACCTGGCGGTTGCGCAAGGCCAGCTGATAAAAGCGCTTGAGCACCGACAGGCGCCGGTTGGCCGAACTGGGCTTGGTGTCGGCGTGGCGCGCGGAAAAGTAGGCTTCCAGATCGTGCCCCTGCACCTCCAGCAGCGAGCCCATGGCCGGGCGCGCCACTTCCAGCCAGCGCGCGAACAGCCGCATGTCGCGCCGGTAGGCGTCGAGCGAATTCCTGGCCAGCCCCTGCTCCAGCCACAGGCTGTCGCAAAAGGCGTCGATCAACTGAAGATTGTTTGCTGTTGCCATGGACTCTTGCTGGCGCCTTCGTGGGCCAGCAGCCAGCGCTTGACGCTGAGATGAAAACCGTTTTCGTCGTCGTGATTGGAAAATCCGCCCAGGCCGCCCGTGGCGGTGACGCGGTGACAAGGTATGACCAGCGGGAACCAGTTGGCGCCGCACGCCTGCCCCACCGCGCGCGGCGCCGAGCCGATCAGCTTGGCCACTTGGCCATAGGTCAGCACCGTGCCGCGCGGAATCGCCGCAATGGCTTTCCACACGCGCCGCTGGTACTCGGTGCCAGCCTCTTGCAGCGGTAAACTGAAACAAAAATCGGGATTAAGCAAATAACTCTGCACCTGTTCTGCTGCTAATGCAGCAGTTGTGTTTTGTGCAATCTTCTCACTAAAATGGGGCGGCAGATACACCAGTTCTCGTACGCTCCCCGCTTCGGTGCGGATGCCGATATGGCCGAATGGCGCGGGAACGATGGCGCAAAACAGGTCGCTGGGAGAGGATGGAGTCATCTGGCCAGTGTAGCGCGTCACGGCGACAAACAAAAGTTTGCAGAGGGTGGACAGACGAAAAAAAACGCACCTTGCGGTGCGTTCCAAATTTTGTTCACGTTTCCGGCCGTTTGGTCAGTGCCAACGGCATTCTGTAAAACGCGCGTCTCCTCGATATTTCTCCGGTATGGACTACCGTGCTCTTATCTACCCTCTCCCCCAAACTGCTTGTCTGGTCTTCCCGCTCGCACCATCGTGGTGCCAGGAAAGGAGCCAATCATAGCGTATTTAAGATGGGCAACTGTGGCGTTTTGAACACGTTAGTTGAAATTATTTCAGTTATAAACCAAGTTTGGCAACCAGAGGGAAATCTGTGGTACGTAGGTCACCACCACCAGAAAACCGAGCATGGTGAGCAGCCACGGCCACACCGCGATGGTCAATTCCGTGATGCCCATCTTGGTGATGCCGGAGGCCACATACAGGTTCAGCCCCACCGGCGGATGGCACATGCCGACCTCCATGTTGACCACGATGAGGATGCCGAAGTGGACCGGGTCGATGCCTAGTTTCATCGCCACCGGGAACAAGATCGGGGCCATGATCAGCACGATGGACGACGGCTCCATGACGTTACCGGCCAGCAGCAGCAACAGGTTCACCACCAGCAGGAAGGTCACCACGCCCAGGCCTTGATCGGTGATCCATGCGGCCATCTCCTGTGGGATATTTTCGCTCGTCATGAGAAACGAAAACAGCACGGCGTTGGTGATGATGTAGAGCAGCATGGCCGACATGGCCGCCGAGTCCAGCAGCACCTTGGGCACTTGCTTCAGGCGCAAATCCTTGTACACGAACACGGCGATGATGAAGGCGTACACGGCGGCCATGGCGGCCGCTTCGGTGGGGGTGAACTTGCCCGAGTAAATACCGCCCATCACGATGACGATCAGCAGCAAGCCCCAGGCGCTTTTGCGGAAGGTGCTCCAGCGTTCGCCCCAGCTCGCTTTGGCCATGCGCGGATAGTTGTGCTTGCGCGCCAAAAACCAGGTGGTCAGGCCCAGCAGGCAGGCCAGCATGATGCCCGGCACCACGCCGGCCATGAACAGCGCGCCCACCGAGGTGTTGGTGGTGACCGAATACATGACCATGACGATCGACGGCGGAATCAGGATGCCCAGCGCGCCGGAGGTGGTGATCACGCCCGCGCCGAAGCTTTTCGGGTAGCCCTGGGCCACCATGGCCGGCAGGATGATCGAGCCGATCGCCACCACCGTGGCGGGGCTGGAACCGGACACGGCGGCAAACAGGGCGCAGGCCATCACGCCGGCCAGCGCCAGCCCGCCATGCCAGTGGCCCACCATCGAGGTGGCGAAGTTGATCATCCGCTTGGCCACCCCGCCGTGGGTGAGGAAGTTGCCCGCCAATATAAAGAACGGGATCGCCATGATCTCGAATTTTTCGATGCCGGTGAATAGCTTCAGCGCCACCGACTGGATCGGCACGTCGGTCATGGTGAACAGGAAGGTCAGGACGGTCAGGCCCAGCGAGATGGAGATCGGCATGCCGGTCAGCATCAACACCAGCAGCAGGATAAAGATGATGGCGGCGTTCATGCGGCACCTTTCTTGGCGGCGGCGATCTCGTCTTCCAGACCTTCCACGTAGGTATGATCATGCTTGGGCAAGTCGCCCGTGCGCAGGAAGTGCACCATCACCTGCATGAAGCGGAAGCACATCAGGTAAGAGCCCAGCGGCACGGCCAGGTAGACGATCCACATCGGCACTTCCAGGTCGGCCGAGGTCTGGTCGGTCTGGGCCATGTGGTAGACGAAGTTGGCGCCCAGGGTGCCGACGATGCCGGTGAAGGTGGCGCCGGCCAGCAGGCCGAAGACGATGAACTTGCTGCGCCACTGGTCGGTCATACGGTTGATCAGTACATCGACGCCCACGTGGATGCCGGTGCGCACGCCGTAAGCGGCGCCGAACTTGGCCATCCAGACGAACATATAGATGCACAGTTCCTGGGCCCAGCTGGTATTAATTTGAATCAGGAAATCCTGCACGCCGGGGATCGGCAAGCCGGAGAAATAGCGGTGCAGCACCGCGATGAAGATGACAAGAGTGGCCGCGCCCATCAGGGTCGCGATGATCCACTCTTCGAGGTGATCGAGGAGTTTCATGGAGGGCTTTCTGGCGTGACCGGTGCGGGATAAGGGCTTCGCGCCCTTTCATAAAGTAACGCGGCACTTAATGGCAGCAACAACGTTTTTAAGCGCTATGGGTCCCCGCCTGCGCGGGGACACGGGCTACATGCGCGCTGCTGGCTGCGATGCTGTTACTTCGCCGCTTCCTTCGCAATCGCGGTCAGCAAGTCCTTGCCGATCCGCGATTCCATGCTCTTGTGCACGGGCGCCAGCGCCGTGCGGAACGCTGCCTGCTCGGCCGCCGTCGGCGTGTGGATCGCCGTCTTGCCCGCTTTCTTGATCATATCCATGGCGATATCGTTGTCGCGCTGGGCAATCGCTTTTTCATACGTGGTGGCGTCGCGCATGGCCGTTTCCAGGCTCTTGCGTATATCGGCCGGCAAGCCATCCCAGAACTTCTTGTTGACGATCACCGCATAGCCCAGGTAGCCATGGTTGGTGACGGTCAGGTGCTTCTGCACTTCGTGCATCTTCTGGGTATACATATTAGAAGGCGGATTCTCGGTGCCATCGACCACGCCGGTCTGCAGCGCCTGATATACCTCGGAGAACGCCAGCACCTGCGGATTGGCGCCCAGCGCGCGCATCTGGGCGTCGAGCACCTTGGACGACTGGATGCGCATCTTGACGCCCTTGAAGTCGGCCGGCGCGCGCAGCGGCTTGTTGGCCGACATGATCTTGAAGCCATTGTCCCAGTACGCCAACCCGGTGATGCCTTTCGGCTCCAGCTTTTGCAGCAAGCTCTTGCCCAGCGCGCCTTCGGTCACCTTGTACAGCCCAGCCTTGTTGGGGAAGATGTACGGCAGGTCGAACACTTCGAATTCCTTCACGCCCAGCGGGCCGAACTTGGCCAGCGACGGGGCCAGCATCTGCACCGCGCCCAGCTGCAGCGCCTCCAGCTCTTCCTTGTCCTTGTACAGCTGGCTGTTCGGATACACCTCGACCTTGACGCGCCCCTTGGTGGCTTTCTCGGCCAGCTCCTTGAAGCGCTCGGCAGCCTGCCCCTTGGGCGTGTCGGTGGCGACCACATGGCTGAATTTGATGACGATCGGCGCCTGGGCAAAAGCGGCCAGGCTAAAGGATGCGAGCGCGAACGCGGCGGTCAGGGACTTGAATGTCATGCGTGTCTCCTCAATGGGAATGATTATTTTGTTTATTATGGGTGGCGCATCACCGTGTTTACCACTTCTGCGCCTTGGCAGTCTGCCCCGAAACGACCTCGCCGCGCTATTGTGGTTAACCACAATCGCGCCCTGTCGGAAAATGTCCACACTGGTGCCGCATGAAGATTCCCGTTTCGTTCGCCCGTCCCATCCAGCTCGGCGGCCCGTGGCGCTGGCTGCTGCCGGTGCTGCTGGTGCTGCTGTTCCTGGCCGTGCTGCTGTGGCTGCCCTGGCAGGCGCGCCAGATGGAAAGCAACGAGCGCCAGGAACAGCTCATCGCCGACACCTTGTGGGTCGAGCAGACCATCCGCTTCCAGCTGTCGCGCAACGAAGAGGCGCTGGCCAGTTTGCGCGCCGACCTCGACAGCGGCAAGGTCGACCTGCGCGGGGTGCAAACCCGGCTGGACCAGCTGCGCAAGACCTCCCCTGAACTGCAGCGCCTGGCGTGGGTCGACGCCAGCGGGCGCGTGCTCGTGGCCAGCGGCGCCGACGCCGGTGTCACGCAAGGCCTGGCCGAACGGGCCCGCAGCGCCGCCGACATGGCGCGCGCCAATGCGCGCGGGCGCTACAGCGAACCGTACGGAGCTACCCGGACGCCGCGCCTGATGGATTACCACCTGCCCTTGTACACCGACAATGTCTACGGGGGCGGACTGGTGGCCACCTATGGCCTGAAGCAATTGCTGGACGAAACCGTGCCCTGGTGGTTCGCCCAGGACAACGCCATCTCCCTGCTCGACCGCGACGACGTGACGCTGGCCAAGCGCGCCGCCGCCGGTCCGGGGCGCAAGGTCTACACCCACAAGCGCGAACTGGACTTGCCGGGCGCGGCCGTGTTCCTGTTCACCGACAGCGTCAAGAGCGAACCGCGCCTGCTGCCCAACTTGCTGGTCGGTTCCGTCATCGCGCTGGCGCTGGGTTTGCTGGCCAGCCTGGTTGCCCTGTGGCGCCACATCGCGCGCCGGCTGGCCGCCGAAGGGGCGCTGCGCCAGCAGATGGCGTTTCGCACCGCCATGGAAAACTCGGTGCTGACCGGCATGCGCGCGCGCGATCTGGAGGGGCGCGTCACCTACGTCAACCCGGCCTTCTGCCAGATCGTCGGCCTGCCCGCCGAGGAACTGGTGGGCAAACTGCCGCCCATGCCGTACTGGGCGCCCGAAGCGATGGACGACTACCAGCAGCGCTTTGCCGCCGTGCTGGCCGGACACGCCACGCCCCAGTTCGAAACCATCTTCCTGCGCCCGGACGGCGAACGCGTGCCGGTGCTGATCTTCGAAGCCCCCCTGGTCGACAGCGACGGGGTGCAGACCGGCTGGATGGGCTCGATCCTGGACATTTCCGACCGCAAGCGGGCCGAAGAACTGAACCGCCAGCAGCAGGAAAAGCTGCATGCCAGCGCGCGCCTGGCGACCATGGGTGAAATTTCCTCGATGCTGGCGCACGAGCTGAACCAGCCGCTGGCGGCCATTTCCAGCTACACCACGGGCGCGCTGAACCTGATCGGGCGCGCCGCCGGCAACGGCGCGGCGGTCGATGCGGGCCTCTTGAGGCCGGCGCTGGAACAGGCCAGCGCGCAGGCCCGGCGTGCCGGGCAGATCATTCGCAGCGTGCACGAATTCGTCAAGAAGCGCGAACCGGAACGCCAGCTGGTCGACATTACCCAGCTGCTGGACGGCATCGACACCCTGATCGAAATGCAGGCGCGCAAATTCTTCGTCGCCATCCAGCGCCACGTGCCGGCCGACCTGCCCCAGGTCAGCGCCGACCGCATGCTGCTGGAACAGGTGCTGCTGAATCTGACCCGCAACGCCATCGAAGCGATGCAGGATGTGGCGCCGGAGCGGCGCGTGCTGCGCATCGAAGCGGCCTGCGCCGACGGGCAGGTAACGGTGTCGGTGATCGACCAGGGCCACGGGATTGCGCCCGACGTGGCCGAGCGGCTGTTTTCGTCGTTCTTTTCGACCAAGGCGGAGGGCATGGGCATGGGGCTGTCGATCTGCCGCACGGCCATCGAATTCCATGGCGGCACCCTGACCCACCACGCCAACCCGGCCGGCGGCACCGTGTTCGCGTTCGCGCTGGCGGCGCAGGCGACGCCATAGGGCCGACGCCGTGCAACCGCACCGCCCGCGGCAAAAAACCGATTACACTGACAGCATCGACCTCCATCGACCACCCATCGACAACATATAACAAGATCATAAGAAAGGCCGGCCCATGCTGCACATCGTCGACGACGAAGATGCCATCCGCGACTCGCTGGTCTGGCTGGCACGCTCGCGCAATATTGCCGCGTGCAGCTATGCGACCGGGCAAGCGTTCCTGGACAGTCTGGATGGCAGCTTCGACGCCGGCGGCGACTGCATCCTGCTGGATGTGCGCATGCCGGGGCTGAACGGCGTGGCACTGTTCGACCAGCTGAGCAGCCGCCAGCTGACGGCGCGCCTGCCCGTGATTTTTCTCACCGGTCACGGCGACGTGCCGATGGCGGTGGACACGCTGAAACGGGGCGCCTTCGATTTCTTTGAAAAACCGTTCAACGACAACGACCTGATGGACCGGGTCGAGCAAGCCCTGGTGCAGTCGCGCCAGGCCGGCGAGGCCGCGGCCGTGCAAGCCCGTCTGGCCGGGCTGTCGGCGCGCGAACGCGAAGTGCTGGACCTGATCCTGGCCGGCAAGATGAACAAGGTGATCGCCGACCAGCTGGGCATCAGCATGCGCACGGTGGAAGTGCACCGCGCCCACGTGTTCGACAAGATGCAGGTCAAGACGGCGGTGGAACTGGCCGGGCTGCTGAAGTAATCGTTCGTCCGCACAGCAACGCGCGAACAAAAACCCAGCAATATTTGAACGCAAAGGTGCGCCGCGCTGTCTTACCCATACTGCATAATTTTGGGTTTCCAACGCCACCACCTGCACGATGAACGACAAGAACATTGCCGACAAAATGTATCTGAAGAACGCCAAGTCTATGGCCATCTTCAATGGAGAGGCGCACCCGGCCGTCACCGCGCAGATGCCGGTCGCGCTGCTGGAGGCCGACGCGGCCGACGGGGTCGACGTGGCCCTGATCTTCGCGCTGAACCAACATCAGCTGGAACAGTACTTCCCGGAAGCGATGGCGCGCCTGGGCGAAAAAGGCTCGCTGTGGATCGCCTACCTCAAGCAGAGCGCACCCAAGGCGACCGACCTGAACCGTGACATCATCAACACCTGGGCCAAGCTGCACGGCGCGACCGGCGTGGCCATGATCTCCGTGGATGCCGACTGGTCGGCGCTGCGGCTTAAACGTTTGTAGTCGCGTCGCCTGTAGCCGCGTCGTCTGTAACCGCCTCGCCGGCCACGCCATGGCAGGCCAGCGCCCATTGCACGTGTTCGCGCACCAGCGCCGACGGGTGCCGCAGGCGCTGCTGCAACGCCGCCACGACATCCGGCGCGCCCTTGGCATGGCGCGCCTCGTTGCCCAG
>CALRYE020000149.1:0-17307 GCA_943372275.1 Janthinobacterium lividum | reverse complement strand
CTGGAATGCTACCTGGACAAATACCCGCTGGCGCCGGAACCGCTGGCCGCTGCGGCGTTGCGCATGCACCGGCCGTGGCCGCGCGTGGCGCTGGGGCTGGCCTTGGCGGCAGCGCCGCTGGCCCATGCCGCCATCGATATCTCGGACGGGCTGGTGGGCGACTTGCGGCATATCCTCGACGCCTCCGGCGTGGGCGCGACGCTGGATGTGGATGCGCTGCCCGCCGGCCCCGTGCTGGCGTTGCAAGGGCAGGCGCTGCGGCGGCGCTTCACCGCGGCCGGCGGCGACGATTATGAGTTGTGCTTTACAGCGCCGCAGGCGCAGCGGGCGGCGATAGAGGCGGCCGGGGTGGCGTCATCGACGCCGGTCACGCGGGTCGGGCGCATCGATGCGCAGGCGGGTCTGCGGCTGGTCGATGCGGCGGGCGCGCCGCTGGATTTGCAGTTGCAGGGGTTTGATCACTTCGCCAGCTGAATCAGGGTGCGGTTACACTCGGTTGCGAGAAGCTCGCGTGCGCGCAGCTCGGGTGCAAACGCGCTCGCAAGAACGCGGCACTCTTTTCACCAATGACCAGGGAGCCGTCGTGCTTCACATTGCTCAGCCCGACTCCTCGCGCAGGGCTGGGCGCCCCCGCGTAGGATCCATGCTGAGCATGCAGCACCTGCAAAGCTGGCTCAGCATGGGTCCCCGCCTTCGCGAGGACGACGTTAATCAAGTTGGCGGGACACTGACGCTGCGGCGCCGGCTGCGCCTGCAGTTGCGCCTGCAGCTGCACCTGCAGCTGCACCTGCAGCTGCAGCGTTTCATCAACCAGCCCGCGCGCTCCCTCAAATCGTCACATCCTCACCCAGCTGCTCGCGCTGGCCGTTGGTCAGCCAGTACTGGCGGAACGCCAGCCGGATGTTCTCGCGCAGTTCGGTGTTATCCCACGGCTTGGTGTAGAAGCGGTAGATCGCCCCGCGGTTGATTGCGTCGAGCACGTCTTCCAGCCCGGTCTGTCCCGACAAAATGATGCGCACCGTCTGCGGATACATCTCCTTGACCTTGCTGAGGAACTCGGTGCCCGGCATGGCCGGCATGCGCTGGTCGCACAGCACCACCTGCACCGGATGCAGCGCCAGCAGCTCGAACGCTTCGTCGGGCGTGGCCGCGGTCAGCACCCGGTAGCTCTCGTAGCGGAACAGCCGCTCCAGGGTCACCAGCACGGTGACGTCATCGTCGATGATCAGCAGGGTCTGGCGCGTGTCCGGCGCCGTGTCGCGCGCGTCCGGCTGCAGCCGGTTCGACAGCACCAGGCGCGCCAGTTCGTCGGCCGGCAGCGGACGGCTGAAGTGAAAGCCCTGCATCTCGTCGCAACGGTTGCGCCGCAAATAGGTCTGCTGCGCCAGCGACTCGACCCCTTCGGCGATCACGTGCATGTGCAGGCTGTGCGCCATGCTGATGATGGCCAGCGCGATGGCCGCGTCGTCCGGGTTGACCGTCACGTCGCGCACGAAGGCGATATCGATCTTGAGCTTGTCGATCGGGAAGCGCTTCAGGTAGGCCAGGCTGGAGTAACCGGTGCCGAAATCGTCGATGGCGATGCGGATGCCCAGCAGCTTGAGGTTGCCCAGCACTTCGATGGTGTGCTCGGCGTTCGACATCAGCGCGCTTTCGGTCAGCTCCAGCTCCAGCAGGCTGGCGTCGATCTGGTGCAGGCTGATGGCGCGCCGGATCTCCGCTTCCAGGTCGCCCTCGACGAACTGGCGGCTCGACACGTTCACCGCCACGCGCACGTCGCCCACGCCCTCGGCCTGCCAGGCGGCGATCTGGCGGCAGGCCTCGCCGATGACCCATGCACCGGCGCGCACGATCATGCCGGTCTCCTCCAGCACCGGCACGAATTCGGCCGGGAACACCATGCCCACCCCGGGGCGGTTCCAGCGGATCAGCGCTTCGGCGCCGCTGATGCGGCCCGTCTGCAGATCGACTTTCGGCTGGTAGTACAGCAAAAATTCGTCGCGCTCGAGCGCGCCCCTGAGCGCCAGCTCCATGTCCAGCCGCGCCACCACCTGCAGGTTCATGTTGGCGGTGAAGAAGCGGAAGCCGTCGCGGCCGGCCTGCTTGGCGCGGTCCATGGCCGTGTCGGCGTAGCGGATCAGCGTGTCCGGATCGCTGGCGTCGTCCGGGTACATGGCAATGCCGATGCTGGCCGTGAGCATGGCGGCGTGGCCGTGCAGGTCGAATGGCGCGCGCAGGGCGTCGCGCACCTGGTTGGCCACGTTGACGGCGTCCTGCTGGGTGCGCGACATGGTCAGGATCAGGGCGAATTCGTCGCCGCCCAGGCGCCCCACGGTGTCGCGGATGCGCACGCAGGCGGCCAGGCGCCCGCCGAACTGGCGCAGCAGCTCGTCGCCCAGCCCCGCGCCCAAAGTGTCGTTGACGAGTTTGAAGCGGTCCAGCGAAATGACCAGCACCACGATGCGCCAGCGCTTGTCGGCCGCCAGCGCCACCGCGTCGGCCAGGCTCTGGTAAAACAGCGCGCGGTTGGGCAGCCCGGTCAGGCTGTCGTAGCCGGCCATGCGCTTGATGCGCTGCTGCGAGGCGAGCCGCTCGCTGATGTCGCGCGCCACCGCGATCAACAGGCGCTTGTCGCCCACCTCGCGCACCTGCCAGTACACCTCCACGGGCACCTCGCGCATGGCCGCGCTGGTCAGCTGGGTGTCGACCAGGTCCGGATCGCGCACCGGGTCGCGCTCGGGGTTGGCCTGGCGCTCCAGCTGGCCGCTGTGCGACAGGCCGTAGACGATGGGGTCCAGGTGCAGCAGTTCGGCGCGCTTGTAGCCCAGCATGCGGCAGGCGCCGTCGTTCACGTCGACCACCGTCATGCTGGCCGTGTCGATCAGGAAGATGGCGTCGGCGGTGGAATCCATGGCGCTGCGAAAGCGCTGCAGTTCGGCGGTGCGCTCGCGCACGGTCTGCTCAAGGCGCAGGTTGTAATGGTGCGATTCGCGGTGCAGCAGGCGCACTTCGAGCATGTTGCGGATGCGCGTGAGCACCTCGGTGGGATCGAACGGCTTGCTGACGAAGTCGCGCGCGCCCGCCTCCAGCGCGGCCAGCTTCTTGTCCGGTTCGGCCGTCACCACCAGCACCGGCAGGTACGACTCGGTCTCCATGGGCGCCAGCGCCTGCATCACCTCGAAGCCGTCCATGCCCGGCATGTGCAGGTCGAGGATGATCAGGTCGTAGCGGTGGGCCGCGTGCATGGACGCCACCTGGCGCGGATCGAGCGTGCTGTGCACGTTGGTGTAGCCGGTCCCCTGCAGCAGATAATCGAGCAGCTGCACATTGACCGCCTGGTCGTCGACAATCAGGATGGCAGCGCGGTGGATGTCGTCGAGAGTGATCATGATGGCGCCTTAAAAAGCGATAGCGGGCGGCGCGCGTCGGCCACTGCCAACGTGCTGTCGATCGCCTCGGTGAATTCGTCGATGTTGATGGGTTTGGTCAGGTAGCGGAAAAAACCGTTGGCCAGGCCCCGCTCCACGTCGCGCGGCATGGCGCTGGCGGTCAGGGCGATGACGGGAATGTGGGCCGTGCGCGGGTCGCTGCGCAATTCCTTGAGCGCGTCCATGCCGCTCACGCACGGCAGGTTCAGGTCCATCAGGATCATGTCGGGCAGGTGCGCCTTGGCCAGGGCGATGCCCAGGTGGCCGTCGGGCGCCGACAGCAGCACCAGGTCGGGCCGGAAGCGCACGATTTCCTCGACCAGCTTCAGGTTGGCCGGATTGTCCTCCACGTACAGCAGCGTGCGGCGCGGCGCGGCGGCGTCGTGGGCGCCGTCCGCGCCCGCCAACACGGGCAGGCGCGCGACGTTGGCGCCGTCGGGCAGCGCCAGCGCCAGCGGCCGGGTCAGCGCCAGCTCGATGGAAAACACGCTGCCCACGCCCGCGCTGCTGGTCACGCTGATGGTGCCGCCCATCAGTTCGACCAGGCGGCGCGTGACCACCAGGCCGATGCCGGTGCCTTCCTCGCTGCCGTTTTCCTGGCCCAGCCGGTTGAACGGCTGGAACAGCGCGTCGAGCTGGTCGGGCCGCAGCCCCATGCCGGTATCCTGCACCGCCAGGCGCACGCGGGCGTTGCCGGCCGCGTCGTTGACCACGGCGCAGTCGAGCACCACCGCGCCGTTGTCGCGGTTGTACTTGATGGCGTTCGACAGCAGGTTCAGGATCACCTGTTTCAGGCGCGTGCGGTCGGCCATCACCACCGCGCTGGTCTGCTCCGGGAACAGCACGCGGATGCGGCGCTGGCTGGCCAGCGGCTCGACCATGGTGCGGCATTCGGCCAGCATGTCGGCCAGCGCCACCGGCTCCATCGACAGCGACACCGTGCCCGATTCGACCTTGGCCAGATCGAGGATTTCGTTGATCAGGGTGAGCAGGTGGCGCCCCGACTTGAGAATGTGGCCGGCGAATTCCTTCTTCTGCGGCAGCGTCGAGGGCAGCGTGTCGGAGGTCAGTATCTGGGCGAAGCCCAGGATGGCGTTGAGCGGGGTGCGCAGCTCGTGGCTCATGGACGACAGAAACGCCGACTTGGCCTGGTTGGCCTTCTTGGCCGCCTCCATGGCCAGTTCCAGTTCGGCGTTCGACAGCGCCAGCTGCATGGTGCGTTCGTTGACGCGGTGCTCGAGCTGCTCGTTCAGGCGCATCACCTCGGACTGGGCCTGGGCGATGGCGCGGTTGGAGGTTTCCAGCGCCGTGGTGCGCTGCTCGATTTCGGTCAGCATGGCGTTGAACGAGTCGACCAGTTCGCCCGCCTCGTCGTCGCTGATGCGGCGCGCGCGCTGCGAATAGTCGCGCGAGGCCACCACCTCGCGGGCGATGTCGGAAATGGCCGTGATCGGTTCGGTGACGATGTGGCCCAGCCGGCGCGTGATCAGGTAGGCGATCACCATGGCCAGCAGGATGACCGCCGCGGCGATGGTCAGGTAGTCGAAGGCGCGCGAGCCCAAGGTGTATTCGGCGCGCAGGAACACGGTGCCGACCGTCTCGCCGTGTTCGACGATCGGTTTGTAGAGCTGCAGGTCGGTGCCCGTCACGCGCACGCCGTTCGGTTCCGGGCGCACCGGAAACGCGGCCTTTTCACCGGGCGCCAGATACGACGCGAACAGCGCCCCGCTGGCGTTGTAGATGGCGGCCGCACGCACCGTGGGGCGGATGCGCAGCGCGGCCAGGTTTTCGGTGGCCAGGCGCTGGTCGTCGAAGCTGAGCGCGGCCGAGGTCATGTGGCCGAGCAGCTCGGCCTGGGTGGCGATGTCGCCCAGCACGGCGCGGTGGTAGCCGCGCAGGTCGTAGGCGATCACCGCGCCGATCGACACCACCAGCGCGGCCAGGGTGGTCAGCATGACCACCGAGACCAGTTTTTTGCGGATCGGGCGCAGGATCATGAGGCCCCCGCCGGCGTTCCAGGCACCACCTGGTGGGCCACGGCCAGCATGCGCGCGCTGATGCGCAGGCGCGCCATGTTGACCGGTTTCAGGCCGACGTTAAAGCGCAGCCGGTCGGCCGCCATGATGAAGGCGATCATGGCGCCCTGGGCCAGGCCGTTGGCGCTGTCGGCCACGGTGAGCAGCGGCAGGCTGCGGGCCTGGCCGAACAGCTCGGCCGACACGGCGCTGTCGAGCGGGCCGACGAACAGGATGTGCAGGCCGGTGAGCGGCTCGCCGCGCTTGACGCGGCGCACCCCGACCGGATGGCCGTTGACGCTGCGCCCGGCCGTGATCAGTTCGAGCTGGGCGGCCAGTTCGTCATGGCCGGCCACGCCGATGGTCAGGGGACTGTCGCCCTGGGCGAAGCTGCCCTCGGGCCACTCGGTGAAGCCGGCGAACTTGTACAGGTAGGCGGCCTTGACCTGCAGCTCCAGCGCGGCCGCGCCAGGGGCGGCCAGCGATGCCGCCGACGGCGCGCCCAGCACAAAGGCGGCGGCCAGCAGGCAGACCAGCCGCCGTGCAGGCGCCCGCGCGGCGGCGCTGGCCGGAGTAGGGATCAAGGGGGCGTGCACTTCATTCATCGCTGGATCGCAAACAAAGTCGGACTACCACGTGCGTTCCGTCCGAGCATATCAGCAGGAAACTTCGGTGCGTCGCACGGCTGACGCCGCCAGTTCGGCATGGCGGGACCCTGCGGACCCGGCCCGGCGACGCCCCGGCGGCGCGTCATCCCATTATGCACGCCGGGTTCAAATTTTGAAACATTGCAACACCGTAGCGAGACACTTTTCGAACACTGCATGGTAAAGTAGGATGGCACCTGCCGCGCTCGATCGACGAGGCGCGGCAGGCTGCCTGATGATTGTGCCCAACACCAAGGAGACCCACGTGACGAACGACATTATCGATCTGGCCACCAAAGTTGGCCACGCGCTGCAAGAGAAGGGTTTGCTGCTCGTCACCGCCGAGTCCTGCACGGGCGGCGGCGTATCCCAGGCCATCACCGAAGTGGCCGGCTCCACCGCCTGGTTCGACTGCGGCTTCGTGACCTATTCCAACGCCTCCAAGACCGAACTGCTGGACGTGTCGGCCGCCCTCATCGCCCAGCTCGGCACCGTGAGCGAGGAAGTCGCCTCGGCCATGGCCACCGGCGCGCTGGCCAACAGCAACGCCCACGTGGCCGTGTCGACCACCGGCATTGCCGGCCCGACCGGCGCGGTGCCCGGCAAACCGGTCGGCACGGTGTGCTTCGGCTGGGCCAGGGGCGACCAGACCCACACCGAGCGGCTGGTGTTCGCCGGCGACCGCCAGGCCGTGCGCGAACAGACCGTGCGCCACGCCCTGCAGGGTCTGCTGCGCTTCATTGAATAAACCCGCTCTGCGCCGTGCGCTGGCCATGGCGGCGCGGGTTGCGCGGGTTGCGCTGTACAGCGCCTGCAGCGGCGCGCTGGCCCAGGGCGTCACGGTGCTGGCCGCCGGCGACATTGCCCAGTGCGACCGCTACGGCGCCATGCACACCCGCGCCGCCGGCACGGCCGAACTGGTGGCCGCCTACCTGGCGCGCGATCCGGCCGCCCGGGTAGTGCTGCTGGGCGACGTGGTCTATCCCGACGGCAGCGCGCGCGACTTCGCCCAGTGCTACCACCCCACCTGGGGCCGCTTCAAGGAGCGCACCCTGCCCGCGCCCGGCAACCACGAGTACCGCACGCCCGGCGCGCGCGGCTACTTCGATTACTTCGGCCCCGCCGCCGGACCCGGTTACTACAGCCTGAGCTTGGGCAGCTGGCGCCTGATCTCGCTCGACAGCAATATCAAGGGCGCCGCCATGACGGCCCAGCTGGACTGGCTGCGCGCGGAACTGGCGGCCCATCCGGCACGCTGCACGCTCGCCTACTGGCATCACCCGCTGTATAGTTCTGGCGGGCATGGCAGCATGCCGCGCATGCGCGCGGCGTGGGATATCTTGCACGCGGCGGGCGTGGAACTGGTGCTGTCGGGCCACGATCACGACTACGAGCGCTTCGCGCCCCAGGATGGCCGGGGCCGGGTCGATGCGGCCGGGATGCGCCAGTTCGTGGTGGGCACGGGCGGCGCCTATCTGACCCCGTTCCTGCGCCTGCGCGCCCATAGCGAGATGCGCGACAACAGCCGCTTCGGCGTGCTCAAGCTGGATCTGGACCCGGGGCGCTACCGCTGGGAGTTTCTGGAATCCCACTACGACGGCTTGCCGAACGGGCAGTTGCCGGACCGGGGCGAAGGTATTTGCCAGTAGCCGGATTGACGGAGGCGTCGACAGGCTGTCATTTATAGCGTTAAATCACTGTAGCGGTAACAAACACATTTCAGGAGCAACTCGATGCACAACACGGTACATTTCATCTTGCAGGGCAAGGGCGGCATCGGCAAGACCCTGGTGTCGACCATCCTGGCGCAGTGGCTGGCCACCAAGGACGAAACGCCCCTGCGCTGTTTCGACACCGACCAGGAAAATGCCACCTTTTCGCGCTACAAGGCGATGGACGTGAAACACGTGCCGGTGATGACGGATACGCGCAATATCGATCCGAAGCGCTTCGACGCGCTGATGATCGATATCCTGGAGCAGGAAGGCAACTGTGTCATCGACAACGGCGCCAACACCTTTTCGCCCCTGATGGGCTATTTGCTGGAGAACGATTGCTTCGACCTGCTGCAGCAGGACGGGCGCCGTGTCTACATCCACACCATCGTGGGCGGCGGCGACACCCTGCACGACACGGCCATGGGCTTCATGTCCACCGCCAAGGCCACCAACGTGCCGCTGGTGCTGTGGGAAAACCAGCACTTCGGCCTGCTGCAGTCGGCCGCCGGCAAGCACTTCACCGAATCGCAGTCGTACGCCGACCATTCGGCGCGGGTGGTGGGCAAGGTGGTGCTGTCGCAGCGCAACGCCGACACCTTCGGCGCGGACATCAAGAAAATGAACATCGCCCGCCTGACCGCCGGCGAAGTGCGCGAGAGCGACAAGTTCAACGTGATGGAAAAGCAGCGCATCAAGGTGGTGTTCCGCGACCTGTTCGAGCAACTCGACAAAGTCCAGTGGTGAGCCGGCATGGACCAGCAGAAACTGCGCACTCTCGTCTTTGAGAAAACCGGCGTCCGCATCGATGTGGACGACCCCATCTTCGCGCTGGTGGCGCTCAATGAAGCGGTGCTGGCCGAAGCGGTCGAGCGCCACGTGGCGCTGCTCGACGACGCCACCGCCACCCTGGCCGGCGCACTGGAGCGGGGTGGGATCGTCGCCCCGGCCGCGCTGCCGCCTGCGACCGAGGCGTCCGCTTCCGGCGCCGCCGCCGGCTGGTCGCCGCGCGACCAGCGCATGGCGCTGATCGCCGGGGCTGCCGCCTTGCTGTGCGCCATCGTCGTGCTGACGGGGCAAGCCATGTTCTTCAAGCAGCCGCCGCAGGTTCCTGTCATCATGGCGAAGGAACTGACTGGCGAGCAGGCGCTGGCGCTGAAACATGCCGAGAAACTAAGCAAGATCGTCGCCAAGCTGGACCAGAAGACCCGGAACACCATCCAGGCCGAAATGCAGAGACCGTAGACCATTGAACCGCATGAGCAAGCACGAGCACGACCATCACGACCACGCGCACGACGACCACGACCATGCGCCTGAAAAGAGCCACGGCCACGATCATCATGGGCATGGACATGGCCATGGGCACCATCATCACGTCGATCCGAACGGCAACGGCCGCGCCTTTGCGCTGGCGATCGGCCTCAACTCGGTGTTCGTGGCGATCGAGTTCGGCTACGGGTTCGTGGCCAACTCGACGGCGCTGATGGCCGACGCGGGCCACAATCTGTCCGACGTGCTGGGGCTGATACTGGCGTGGGGCGCGGCCATGCTGGCCAAGAGCACGCCGACCGGGCGCTACACCTATGGTTTGCGCAGTTCATCGATCCTGGCCGCGCTGCTCAACGCGCTGCTGCTGATGATGGCATGCGGCGCGATCGGCTGGGAAGCCGTGCAGCGCCTGATGACGGACGCCGCGCCCGTGGCCGGCAAGACGGTATCGATCGTGGCGGCCGTGGGGGTGCTGGTCAACGGCTTGTCGGCCTGGCTGTTCATGGCCGGCAGCAAGGACGACCTGAACATCCGCGGCGCGTATCAGCACATGGCGGCCGACGCGGCCATTTCGCTGGGCGTGGTCATTTCCGGCGTTGCGATCATGTTCACCGGCTGGAGCTGGCTCGATCCTGCGGTCAGCATCGTGATCGTGATCCTGATCGTGATCGGCACCTGGTCGCTGCTGCGCGAATCACTGCGCCTGGTGCTGGCGGCGGTGCCGGCCAATGTGGATGCGGGCAAGGTCAGCCGGTTTCTGACGTCGCGGCCCGGCGTGGCGGGGATACACGATCTGCACATCTGGGCGATGAGCACCACCGAAACGGCGCTGACGGCGCATCTGGTGATGCCGCACGGGTATCCGGGCGACAGCGCCATCGATGCCATCGTGGCCGAGCTGAAAAGCGACTTTGCGATCCACCACTGCACCTTGCAAGTGGAGCTGGGCACGACGACGCATGACTGCGCGTTGCATGCGCCGGGGCATGGGGCGCATTAAAGCGGATGTTGCCGAGGCAGGCTCAACCGCTGGCGCCATCCGGCGCCAGCTCATCAAAACTACCCCGCCAGATTGGCAAACAGCGGCGTTGACAGATAGCGCTCGCCGAACGAGGGAATGATGGTCACGATCAGCTTGCCGGCATTCTCTGGCCGCTTGGCCACCTCCAGCGCCGCCCACAGCGCAGCGCCCGCTGAAATGCCCACCAACAACCCTTCCTGACTGGCCGCCGCGCGCGCCGTGGTGAAGGCGTCGTCGTTCTTGACGGCGATGACTTCATCATAGATGCCGGTATTGAGGATCTGCGGCACAAAGCCGGCGCCGATGCCCTGCAGCGGGTGCGGTCCCTTGGTGCCCTTGGACAGCATGGGCGACGCTTCCGGCTCCACGGCAATCACTTGAAAGCCCGGCTTGCGCGCCTTGATGGCCTCGCCCACGCCGGTGATGGTGCCGCCGGTGCCCACGCCAGCCACCAGGATATCGATCTTGCCGTCGGTATCGTTCCAGATTTCCTCGGCTGTGGTGCGGCGGTGCACTTCCGGATTGGCGGGATTGTTGAACTGCTGCGGCATCAGATAGTTAGGGTGCGCGGCCACCAGTTCCTCGGCCACGCGGATCGCGCCCAGCATGCCTTCGGAGCCGGGTGTCAGCACCAGCTCGGCGCCGTAGGCGCGCAGCAGCATGCGCCGTTCGTTGCTCATGGTTTCGGGCATGACCAGCTTGCAGCGGTAGCCACGCGCCGCGCACACCATCGCCAGCGCAATACCGGTGTTGCCGCTGGTCGGCTCGACGATCACCGTGTCCGGGCCGATCCTGCCTTCGGCCTCGGCCGCTTCGATCATGGCCAGGCCGATGCGGTCCTTGACGCTGTGCGCCGGATTGTAGAACTCCAGCTTGGCCAGCACATCGGCCCGCGCGCCCGCGGCAAGCTTGCGGATCCGCACCAGTGGGGTGTTACCAATCAATTCAGTGACATCGTTTGCGACTCTCATGGTGCTTGTCTCCTTAATGAAACTGCGATGGGCCGACTGTTGCTTCCTGCGTTGGCGATTGCGGTGGCGACTGCGGTGGCCATCCCGTTGCCGCTTACTTGACCGACACCAGCTCCACATCGAAGATCAGGTCGGCGTCCGGCGGAATCGATCCGGGCGAGCCGCGCTTGCCGTAGGCCAGGTGCGACGGAATGATCAGGGTGCGCTTGCCGCCCACTTTCATGCCGGCCACGCCCTGGTCCCAGCCCTTGATCACGCGGCCGATACCCAGCACGAATTCGATCGGCTCGCCGCGCGAGATCGACGAATCGAACTGGCGCCCGCGCTGGCGCGTGGCCATCGGCTTGTACAGCCAGCCCGTGTAGTGCACGGCCACGGTCGAACCGGTGCCCGCTTCGGCGCCGGTGCCGATCCTGGTATCGGTTTTTTGCAATAAATCCTGCTGCACCATCGCTGGCGCGGCGGCGGAAGGCGTGATCGTGGGCACGGCCTCGACGGCAGGCGCCGCGGCTGGGGCGGCGGCGTCGGTGGCGGCCGGTGCGGTGCTCTGGGCTGGCGTCTGCGCCATGGCAACGTTGGCTGCGCACAGCAGCGCTAATGGAAGATGACGAAGGGTGCGACGAATCATGGTCTCGCTTTCAGTATTGAACTGGGAAGAGTGCCACTCGTGGGAGTGGGTGGTTAAGGCTATGATACCAAGGCATCCGGCGTCTGGACAGCGGCGTCGGCCAACTGGCGCAGCACATGGCCGGCGGCAATCATGCCGAAGGTGGCGGTGACCACCATGCTGGAGCCGAACCCGGCGCAGTTCAGGCCCGTGATGGCGTCGACATCGCAACTTTCCTCGCCCTCCGGCATGGCCACCGGTTCCATCGAAAACACGGCGTCGATGAGGAACTTGGTCTTGAGGCTGCGCGGGAAGTTGTACTGGCTGCGCAAACGCTTGCGCACCATCTTCAGCAGCGGCTCCTGCTCGGTCCTGGTCAGGTCGCGCACTTCGATGCGGGTCGGGTCGGTCTTGCCGCCGGCGCTGCCGATGGTCACCACCGGCAAATCGTGCTCGCGGCAGTAGGCCAGCAGCGCGGCCTTGGCCTTGACGCTGTCGATGGCGTCGATGACGAAGTCGAACGGCGCGCCCGGCGCGCGACGCGTCGGAGCCGATAACAACTGCGCCTGATTTTCCGGCGTGATGAAATCCTCGACCAGGTTGACCTTGCAGAACGGATTGATCTGGGCGATGCGCTCGGCCAGCGCATCGATCTTGGCCTGGCCGATGGTGCCGCTCAAGGCTTGCAGCTGGCGGTTGATGTTCGATTCGGCCACGTTGTCCAGGTCGATCAGGGTCAGCTCGCCCACAGCGCTGCGGGCCAGCGCCTCGACGATCCAGGAACCGACGCCGCCCACGCCGATCACACAGATGTGGGCCGCGCGAAAGCGCGCCAGCGCCGGCAGCCCGTACAGCCGGCCGATGCCGCCGAAGCGGCGTTCCATGTCGACCGGATCGGACGCCGTATCGGACGCCGGATCGGGCGCAGCATCGGATGCCGTAGCGGGGGCAAGGTCGGCAAGTTGAGTAGTGATGGTATTCATCCCGGTATTTTAACGGACGCGGCAGTTCCCCCTGCTCTAAAATAAGCCGTATGGCCATACCGGCAATTCACCCCAGAACGGAACTCCCATGACAAATGCCCTGCCCGACAGCGCGCCCTCCTTCGACCAGCCCATCGCCGTGCTGAAACATTGCCACGACCGCATCCGCAAGCAGCTCGCCACCCTCGACAAGCTGCTGCCCCATCTGGCCGCCCACGGCGCCGATGAACAGGCGCAGCAGGCCGCCGCCGCCGTGCTGAAGTATTTCGACAAGGCCGCGCCCCTGCATCACGAAGATGAGGAAATCGATCTGGTGCCGATGCTTGCGGCAGTCGCGCAAGGCGCCGATGCCGAGCTGCTGGACCAGCTGGTGCCCACCATCCTCGACGAGCACCGCCAGATGGATGGCATGTGGCAAATCTTGCATGAGGAACTGACGGCGGTGGCTGACGGTAGCGGCGCGGCCGTGTCCGGGCATGTGGTGCGGCAGTTTTCCAGCATGTATCTGTCGCACATGGAGCGCGAGGAAGGCAATATCGCGCCCATGGCCAAGCGCTTGTTCAGCCCGGAGCAGATGGCGCGACTGGGCAACGCCATGCAGCAGCGGCGCGGCATCGCGCCGGCCGTCGGTGCGGCGACTGCGGCGGAGTCGCCGGGTTCGGCATCCGCCCCGGCGGCCACGGGCGACGCCGTGGCCGCCCTGCGCAAGGATTACGGCCAGGCCACGCTGGATGAAAGCGCCGTCGATGGCGACCCGTTCGTGCAGTTCAACAACTGGTTCGAGCAAGCGCTCAAGGCCCAGGTCAACGAGCCCAACGCGATGAGCGTGGCCACCGTGGACGCGCGCGGCCGCCCGACTTCGCGCGTGGTGCTGATCAAGCAGTACGATCCGCGCGGTTTCACCTGGTACACCAATTACGACAGCCAGAAGGGCCAGCAGCTGGCCGCCAACCCGTTCGCGGCGATACTCTTCTTTTGGCCTGAACTTGAGCGCCAGATTCGCATCGAAGGGAGAGTGGAACGCACTTCCGATGAAGAGAGCGACAAGTATTTCCACAGCCGGCCACTCAAGAGCCGGCTGGCCGCGATCGCCTCGGCGCAAAGCCGGCCGATTGCCGATCGCGCCACCTTGGAACAGAACTATGCAGCCGTAGCAGAACAAGAGGGTGAAGCACCGCCGCGCCCGGCCCACTGGGGCGGTTTCCGTCTCGTGCCCGAGCGCATCGAATTCTGGCAGGGGCGCCGTTCGCGTTTTCATGACCGCATCGTGTACACGCTGCAAAGCGATGGCAGCTGGGCACGGGAGCGTTTGCAACCCTAGCGTACTGCCGCCGCCCCGCCGGAGGCGCCAGTGCGCCCTTCGGCGGGAGGTGACATGTTCAACCAATTACGACTGAGCGCCTGGTCGGACGGCATGCGCGGCAAGCTGAGCGTGCCGCTGCGGATCGAACTGTGGAATGGCCAGCGCATCGATTTTTCGCAGGACACGCCGCGCGTGACGATCCGGGTGCCGGACCGCTCCGCCCTGCAGTACCTGCTGTCGCCATCGCTCTACAGCCTGGGCATGGCGTATGTGGAAGGCGCCATCGACGTCAGCGGCCGGGCCAACGACATGATCGCCATCGTCAACGCTCTGGCCGCGAGCAGCAGCACGCGGCCGCGCCCGCGCTGGCGCCGCGCCGTGCGCTCGCTGGTGCACACCCGCGCCATCGACGCGGCCGCCGTGCGCTATCACTACGACGTTTCCAACGAGTTCTACGGCGCCTGGCTCGATCCCGACATGGTGTATTCGTGCGCGTACTTCGAACACGGCGACGAAACGCTGGCGCGCGCGCAGCAGAAAAAAATCGACCATATTCTGCGCAAGATCGACCTGCGGCCGGGCCAGCGGCTGCTCGACATCGGCTGCGGCTGGGGCGCGCTGGTACTGCGCGCGGCGCGCCACCACGGGGCGCGCTGCGTGGGCATCACGCTGTCCGAGAACCAGGCGCAGCTGGCACGCGAGCACGTGGCGCGCGCCGGATTGCAAGACCGGGTGGAGATCCGCGTGCAGGATTACCGCGACGTCGCCGGACCGTTCGACCGCATCACCAGCGTGGGCATGTTCGAGCACGTGGGCACCAGCCACCTGGCCGAGTACTTCCGCAAGGTCAACACGCTGCTGACGCCGGATGGCGTGGCGATGAACCATGGCATTACCACCACCGACGTCGACCGGCGCGAGGCACCGTATGGGGGTGGCGAATTCATTCAGAAATACGTGTTTCCCCATGGCGAACTGGCGCATCTGGGCACCGTGCTGGAGGCCATGCAGGAAGGTGGCCTGGAGGCGCGCGACATTGAAAACCTGCGGCGCCATTACGCCCGCACCTGTTCGCTATGGACGGAGAACTTCGAGGCCAACGCCGAGAAGATCGGCACGCTGACCGATGCCAAGCGGTTCCGCATCTGGCATGTGTACCTGGCCGGCTGCACCTATGCGTTTGCGCACGATTGGATCAGCGTGTATCAGATCGTGTGCGGCAAGGCGGGGGGCGATCCGGCCGCAATCCCGTGGTCGCGGGGGTATATGTATGTGCACTGATAGAAAATAGATTGAAAAAAGGACGGCGAACCAGACGGCCAGCTTCTGCTCAAGGTCACACCGTGCGCGCTTGCGTGCAGGTCATCGCAGCAAAGATTTTGGTCCAGATGAGCCTAAGTAACAGGCCGGTTAAGGACGATGATATTGGCCGAGCCGCGAAGACCAATCACTACTTGAATTCCATCCTGGACCATGGCCAATCCAGTCAACCCGACAAATTCATCATTGAGACCGATGTTGATACCGTCTTTCGCGACGACCTCCCGCAACTGACGGTGCAGGGCTGCGCGCGTCGTGACGATGCCTGGCCGCAGATCAAATGCCGCACCTGCCGTAATCGCCGCCCGAATCTGGGACTGGAACAAAAACGACAGGGCATTCCACACATCGTTGTCAATGGCACGGCTAAACTCGACTTCGCGTAATCTCAAAGTCTGCGTTGCCACATCAAACGTTGGCTTTGCGATCAGGTAAACCCATCCCTGTGGCGCAATTGACTTGGGCTGGGTAACCTTCGATTCGAACTGAACGCCGACGATCAATCGATCCCCGCTCGGATAAACCTCGGTTTTCAGAATCTTGATACTTGCGCTGGTGCCTGCTGCGCTGCCTGAAAATGTTCGACCGACTGCCTTGGTCGCGATTAGCTGGTTCAAGCTGTTGTAGCTGATGTGTATTGGAACCGCGAGATTCAACGAGTTTTGTTGGACAGGAATAGTCTCAAGCTTCGGCAGTTCCAGTGCCGTTTTTTGTACCGCCATTGCGGGCTTCGAAGCCGCCGACTCGACTTTGCCGACTCTGCCGTTACTTGCTACAGCCGGCACCGTCCGCTGTTCCAGCAGCTGGGCGCTCGCCTCAGGCATCGCCACTGCTGATGTGGTCCCTACCTCGTCCGTATCAAGCGTGAGTTGGGTATCGGCCGTAAGCATCAGCGCCAGTTGAGCTCCGGCGGGGGTGTAACTGAAGCCCGAGAAACCGACCCGTTGCGGGGTGATGGTGACAAGGCCTTTCTGGCCCATGATGGGAGGGAATGCAATCTGGTAGGCACGCCACATTGGTGCGACGAGCTGCTTGACCCGTTGGCACGAGATCAGGTCCGGCATCCTTCCGGCAGCATCTCGCATCGCGTCCTTGATCTTCGGCCCTGCCTCGGAATCGATGTTGATCCAAAATTTGCCGATCACTTCGAGCTCTGCGTTATTCACCCAGGTAAAGTTTGGCTCCACTTTGATGACCGGGCACCAGTCCTCGTTGATGGCCATTTCAATGTCAGCGCTGGCGACGATCGCACCGCGAAAATTCTTTTTGTCCAGTTTGAAGAACTGGGCAAGATCACCTGCGAAGCCGGCCGAACCTTCAACGGAAACTGGAACGGCCAACCGCAGTCCGGTCGCCATGGGGGTTACCGTTACAGGGCCACTGCGCACGATGGTGGCGCGATAGTCAACGTCAAGGCAGGCGTTCCTGACTTGGCCGACCGTGACAACATCGGTGACAAATTTCGCAACCTCACCAAATAGCTTCCCAATATCGCCACCGATTTGACGCTGCACGTGTTGCTGAACTTGCTCGGTCACGTTCATACAGACGTTTTGTCGCCCTTCTAGCGGTGTACTCGCTGGAAGCGCGTCTGTGAGTGCAGTCGCAATCATATCGTATGGGAACAGGGCGTTGAGGGTGACGAGCGACTGTGCAGTGGTCGGGATGGCGGCGGTGGCGTGCAGCGCAGGCTTTTCGCTCAATTCGGTGTAGCGTGTTTTGCCGCACCCATTCAAGGTAAGCGATGCGATGCCGACTACACCCATGCCAAGCCATTGGACGCGCATGTGATTCTCCAAAAAGACAACCGTTGAACTCCAAACCAGTCAGTCCGCCCCGTGCGTCACAAGTCCAATAACGCTAGCCCTACTTTGCTTAAGTACGATGCGGCCCGGCAGCAGCCGGTACCCAAATGAAAACAGGAGCCTGATGCTGCCTCGGCGACGGTGTCCCAATTACACTATGTCATCTAATTGTGGTTCCGGAGGGGGCTGGGGAACGCGTCCTTTGCGAAAAATCAGTGCG
>CALRYE020000148.1:0-17540 GCA_943372275.1 Janthinobacterium lividum | reverse complement strand
CGCGCTCGACGGTATGAGCGGCGCCTACGCCGCGTGGCGCGCACCATCCGGCGGCGCAGTCATCGCCTCGGGAAACAGCAGGCCCTTGGCCATCAGCGCGGCGGCCGTGTCGGCGCTCGCGGGGCGGCCGATGTAGTAGCCCTGCACCTCGTTGCAGCCCAGCTGCTGCAGGATGCGCAGCTGCTCGACCGTCTCGACGCCCTCGGCCACCACCTCCATCCCCAGCGCATGGGCCATCGACACGATCGCCTGGAAGAAAATCCGCCCTTCGGCGGTGATGGTCAACTGCGCGGTGAACGCGCGGTCCACTTTCAGCACATCCATGTGCAGCTTTTGCAGCTGGTGCAGCGATGAATACCCGGTGCCGAAGTCGTCTACGTGCAGCTTGACCCCCAGCGCGCGGATCGCCTCCAGCTCGGCGATGGTCTCGGCCTCATCGCCCATCATGGCCGACTCGGTGATTTCCACTTCCAGCAGTCCGGCGGGAATATCGTGGCGGCGCAGGCAGGCGGCCAGCTGGCCGTGGATCTTGACGGTGTTGAACTGGGCCGGCGAGACGTTGATCGACACCGGCACCAGCGCCAGCCCGGCGTCGCGCCAGTGGGCCAGCTGCGCGCACGCCATGTCCATCACCTGTTCGCCGATGTCGGCAATCAGGCCGCTCGACTCGGCGAAGGGAATGAAGTCCATCGGCGGCACCAGCCCGCGCTGCGGCTCGTTCCAGCGCACCAGCGCCTCGAAACTGCACAGCCGGCCCGTGTGGGTGTCGACCCGCGGCTGGAAATACAGCAGGAACTGGCGCTCGCGGATCGCCAGCAGCAGCTGTTGCTTGAGCTGCAGCATCTGGTCCAGCGCGCGGCTGAGCGACGGATCGAAGAACAGTGCGTTGGCGCGGCCTTGGGCCCGCGCCGCGCCCATGGCGATTTCGGCCTGTTTGACCAGCAGGGCCGCCTCGTCGCCGTCGCGCGGGGCGATGCTGATGCCGACCGAAATGCGCGTGCGCAGGCAGCGCCCGCCGATATCGAAGGGTTCTTCCACGGCCGCCATGACGCGTTCGGCCACGCGCCCGGTGTGGCTGTCGCTGTCGGCCGGCAGCAGCAGCACGACGAACTGGTCCGGGCCGAAGCGGGCAATATGGTCGGCCGGGCGCAGCAGCGACTTTAAGCGCAGGGCCACGGCGGCGAGCAGCTGGTCGCCCACCTCCTCCCCGTGGGCATCGTTGACATGGCGGAATTCGTCGATGTCGATGAACAGCACGGCGGTGCTGGCCGCGCCCGCGCGCGCGCCGGCCAATGCTTCCGGCAAAAAGCTCATCAGGGCCTGTCGGTTCGGCAAACCCGTCAGCACGTCTTCATGGCTGAGGCGTTCCAGCTGCGCGCGGTGGCGATGGGCCTGGCTGACGTCGCGCACCGTGATGGCCAGGCCGTTGCCCACCTTGACCAGGCGGCGGCTGACCCAGACCACCGGCTCGCCCTGCGGCTGCGGCACCTGGCGTTCGTCTTCGAGATAATCCTCGGCCATGGCGCGCCGGTAGCTGGCTGTCAGCGCTTCGCCGAACACGCCCGTATCGAGCGTGGACAGGCGCGAGCCGACGATGGTGGCGCGCTCCACGCCGTAAAAACGGGCGCCCTGCGCGTTGCAGTCGATCAGGGAAAAATCGGCGATGCCCCCTTCGGCCGCAGGGTCGGCCACCACGACCGCCATGTAGAAACCTTCGCTGGCGCTCTCGGTGGCGGTGCGGTAGGTGACGCGGATATCGTCCTGGGTCAGCGCCCATGCGGCTTGCTGGCGCGCGCGCAGGAAGGCGATCGTGGCCAGCAGCGCGATGCAGGCCGTGCCCAGCAGCGCGTTGTTGCGCGAGTCGCTCCAGTACAGGTCGGCCGCTTCGACGATGTCGCGGTGCGACACGGCCACCATCGCCACCACCGGATAAATGGCCGAGCGGCGCCAGCCCAGCAGGCGGTCGTCGTGGTCGGCGAAGCCGTCGGCGCCGGACACCAGCCGGGAGCCGGCGTTGCTGTCCCACAGCGCGGCATCAAGCGGGAACGCGCTCTGCCCGCCCCCTGCCGGGACCGCGGGCGCTGGGGTCTGCGCGTCGGCCTGCGCCTTTTTCAGCAATTCCGCCAGCGAATCGGCCATCAGTTCCGGCTGCGCGCCGGCGTGCACCCGCTCCACGCGCAACGCCGTGTCCGTGCCCACCATGGCCACCATGCTGGAGGCGCCCAGCGCATCGCTCAGAAAGAAGTCGGTGAAGAACGCCGCCTTCATCGTCACCAGCACCACGCCATCGAACTCGTCGTCGCGGCTGTCCAGGCGGCGGCTCACCTGCACCACCGCGTGGGCCGACCCGGGCGCGGCCGCGGGCGGGCCGATGCGCACCGACGTGGAGTTATTGTTTTTGTGGAATTCGAAAAAATCGCTGCGCGCGAACGCCGTCGCGGCGCCCGCCGCCCGGGTCGCGCTGCGCACCGCCCCGGTCTTGTCGATGATGTAGACGCCCTCGAAGATGGGGTCGCTGAACATGCCGTCGCGTACCAGCATGCCCAGATCCAGGCCGCCGCCGGCCTGCTCGGCGCTGTGCTTGAGCTGCATCGACATCTGGTCGAGCTGGCCGATGGAGCGGTTCAGGTATTGCTCGTACGCCGCCGCCGCATTGAGCGTCTCGCGCAGCCCGGCCTCGACGATCCGGCTGCGTTCCGCACCGGCGCGCACCACGGTCGTGGCCCACAGCGCCCCAATTAACATCAAGCCGGCCAGCAGCCATATCACCGGGTCGCTCACCCGCACCAACTTTCTGAACGCCCGCATGTCCGCTTCCCTCGTCATTCGCCCCCGAACCAGGAACCGTCAGATCCTACCTCACAATCATCTTGCCATGAAGAATGATCGGCGAAATTGTATGCGCAGCGGGTAAAACGTGCAAGGGAGCAACAGAAGCGGGCGGTCGCGTGTCGCCAGCCAGTTCAGCAGGCGCTGGAGTGGTTATATTGAAACGGCATACATTGTTCTTAATATAGATATACTTTTATGGTGGACTGGCAAGGTATTGACAGGGATAATACTACCGGTATTCAAATGAAAACCTTGTCATTAAACTGTCACAAAGTAGGTCGTGACACCGCCTCACACGTTTTGTCTGTATCGGAGAACCTGTATGCATACTGCCCCCTATACCCAGTCCGCCAAGCCCGCCGCTTTCACGCATAACCGCCGTCGCCGTCCCAAGCGCAGCTCGCTGGTCGATAAAGCGATCGAGCTGCAAACCTCGTGCAGCACCATGGCCGCTGTCGAATTCTTGAAATCGCACCAATTCCCTTCCCAGATCATCATCCGCGTCCTGTTCGACCGCGAAGAACGCCGCGTGGCGGGCAGCGCCTCAGCAGAACACGCCTAATTTCGACAGCCGGCGTTTGAGCTTCGGGCTCGGCACCGTATGCAGGTAGTGTTTCACGCTCACCTGCTTGCGCCGGCGCTCGTCGAACTCCGGCCAGGTCTTGAGCATGCGCTTGACGTACAGTAGAAACACGGTGGTCTTGCGCTGATACTTGCCACATGGGCTAGGGAGCATGACCTCGGTGCGAAAATGCCGGTCCAGTTTTCCGAGCATGCCCCCTTCCTCGAACGCTTCCAGTGTCGCCACCTGGCGCTCGCTGAGCTTTTTCTCCGTTTTACCCGTCGGGATAATCCATTGGTGCTGGTCGCGGCTGGTGACCAGGCCGATTTTCGATTTGTTTTTGTGCGCGATAATCGGCACCACCGCCACGCGTGCGCGTTTGTCCTGCAGCTTTTTGCTCATGGCGCATCCATTTCTGTTGCTGCACTGGGCTGCGCCATTACAGCCGCAGCGACGACGCGACTTCGCTCCACAACTGGCGGTAAGCCTGACCCGACGATTTGGCCCCGGCAAACAGCTCCACGGGAGAGCGGAATTCCCCCATCTTTTCAATGTCGGAGGCGTGCGCGATGCGCGTTTTCAGGAAGGCAGGATAGCGCGCCTCCATGCTGCTCATGGTGGTTTGCTGCAGCGATTTTTGCGCCTGCACCATGGAGAAGAACGGCACGATGCGGTCGAGCGGATAATCGCTGCGCGCGAAAAACTCCAGCAACTGCTCGAAGGTGCGTTCCGACAGCGTGGTGGGAATCACGGGCACCAGCACCACGTCGGCGGCGACGAACACCGATTCGGCCAGATAACCGATCGACGGCGGGCAATCCAGGATCACCAGGTCGTAATGGCTTTTCAGCCCTTTTAAAATGCGCTTTAGACGCTGCTCGCGCTTGGACAACCCCGCCAGCTGGGTGTCGAAATGGCGAAAGCCCAGGTGCGACGGCAGGATATCGAGCCCCTCGTAATCGCTGGCCTTGATATTGTCGATCAACTCTTCATACGCGTCGAAAAACCGTCCCGCCCACTTTTTCGACGACGGCCGCACCCGAAAGTAGAACGACGACGCGCCCTGCGGATCCAGATCGACCAGCAAGGTGCGCAACCCGGTCTGCGCCGCGCTATAGGCCAGATTGACGGCGGTGGCGGTTTTGCCCACGCCGCCTTTGATGCTGTAACAAGCTACTACTTTCATTGCGCTTCTCCATGCGGTGCAGCGCCGAATACCAGGCTGAACTCGATTGTGCGGGATTCGGAAAAAAACGCCGCCAGGGCATCGACCACCTGCGCGCGTTTTTCGGTCTGCTTCAGATGCAGGATGGCGATCAGGCCGCTGAGGGCCTTGGACATGCGCACTTGCCGGTCGTCGACGTACTGGCCGAGGAAGTCGATCTGGACGCAGTAGTCGTTGAAGTCGCCTAGCACGTTTTGCAGCTTCTTCATTTCGCCCAGCAGCTTGACGCTGCGTTTTCGCGGCAGCAGATCGAGAAAGAATTCGATCAGGTAGCGCAATTTCTTGAGCTCGATGCGCAGCGCGTGCACGTCGTCGTCGGCCGAACTGCGGTCGATCAGCGTGCTCATGGCCAGCACGGCGGCGTAGCGTTTGAGCAGCTGGCGTTTCACCAACGCCAGCACCGGCCTGGATGCCATGGGCGTGTCCAGACGCGCCGGCGCGGCCAGTTCAGCCATGCAGCGGGCAATCTCGGTGCGGTAGGACGACGAGGAGAAATACTGGGCCACGCGCTGCTGCTCCTGCGCGCGCTGCGCTTGCACCAGCGCCGCCAGCTCGTCCATGCCCGCGGCGAAATCGCCCGGCAGCAGATCGCGGTACGCCTGCTGCGCCAGCAGGAACACATCCAGATCGCGCAGGCGGTTGGTGGCGCCGCTGATGGCCGACAGGCGCGGCTTGAGCGCGTCCATCGTGTCGGCCGGCATGGCCTTCTTCAAGAGGCTGAGCAGTGAACGCGCCTTGCGGAAATTGACGCGGAACTCATGCAAAAATTCCGTGTCGACATCGGCGACCACGCCCGCGACCTGCTGCTGGGCATCGTCCAGCATGCCACCTGCCATGACGCGTACGGCCTGCTCGGTGGGCATCTGTTCAGTGACCGGCAGCGCCGGTTTGCTGCGCGGCGCGAATGCGTCGACCTCGTGGCGCGCCAGCAGCGCGCGCGCGTCGAGTGCGCGCTGGTCGCTGGCGAGAAACGCTGCGCAAATGTCCGACGCGTCGGAGAAATGCCCGGCATAGCCGCGCAGCGGCGTGAGCGTGAGGTAGCGGACCACGTTCCGGTCGACGCTCGACTGGGTGAAGCGACCGCGCACCACGATTTTTTCGTCGCCATTGCGCAGCGAGAATTCGGCATGCTCGACCTTCATCGTGACGACTGGCAGCAAGGCGCGCACCCCGGTCAGCGGCTTGAGCGCATCGCGCAATGGGCCCGCTGGAAAGTCCCACCAGAATCTGGCCGACTGCGCCTGGGCGAGCGTGGTGGAAACGCCGTCGGCGTCGACCAGACAGAACTGCTTGCCGCTATGGCTAAGCAGCACGTTGGCGTGCCACAGATCGGCATCGGCGTCGTCGTGATAGGTGCGCGTGGCAGCGCTGCTCTTGCCTATTGCCGGCGTAAAGACCGCGGCCAGCGCCTGGAGAATGTCCTGCTGCGTGGCTGCCTCATTCAGCTCCCACGTCATTGGTGCGAACGCGCTCATTTTTTCGGTTTTCTGAGTTTGATATTTTTTTCCAGGTATTCCTGGACCAGGAACTCAAGGATGGCCTGGACGCTGCTGTCGTCCTCGATGGCGCGGATCTTGAGCGCTTTCAGCGTCTTGCTGTCGAGCCGCAATGACGTGTTCTTTTTGTCGGTTTTGTCTTTGCTCATATTTTTAGTACCGATATCTGGTTTCAACGAACGACAGTGGAAAAGACGATTGACTTAATGACGTGATGACGTGATGACGTGATGACGTGATGACGTCAAGATAGTAGCGTATGTCAACTGGCCGGGCAAGCAATTGTCACGCTGGATCAATCGGCATGGACGTCCGATATGGGGAACATTCAGCCAGCAGGATCTGTCTATTCTGTTTATCCACGGAGGAAAAACCATGGAAACTGAACTTAAATTGCTGCTCGATCCCGCTCAAAGCGAAGCCATCCTGAAGCACCCTGTATTTACATCCCATTCCTTTCTGTCAAAGCCGCAAGAGCACGACATTACCGATACCTATTTCGACACGCCCGACCTCGCTCTGCGGCACAGCGAGATCGGCCTGCGTGTGCGCAAGGTCGACGGCGCCTGGATACAAACCATCAAGGCCGGCGGAAACGCCCTGGGCGGGCTGCACAGCCGGCCCGAGTGGGAAACACCCGTGGCCGGCCCGGCCCCTGAACTGCCGCGGCTGTGCGAGGTTGTCGAAGACAAAAAGCTGTGCCGCGACCTGATCAGCAAAACCGGACGGCGCACGGCGGTTGCGCCCGTGTTCGCCACCAAGGTCAGGCGCACCCTGTGGGATCTGGAACTACCCGATGGCGACCACATCGAATGCGCCCTCGATCAAGGCAGGGTCGAGTGCGGCGACAAGCACGCACCCATCAGCGAGCTGGAACTGGAAATGAAATCCGGCAATCCGGCCCAGCTATTCGATCTGGCGCTCACCTTGCACAATGACATTCCTCTGCACATAGGCAATCAAAGCAAGGCCGACCGCGGCTATGCCTTGCTGCAGTCCCTTCCAGCGACTACCAGCAAAGCGCGCGCGTTAATGCTGTCGCAAGACATGACCGTCGAGCAGGCTTTTCAAGCCATCGGTTTCAACTGTCTGACGCACATCCAGGCCAACGCCGAAGGCGTGGCGCAGCGCCATGACGTCGAGAGCCTGCATCAGATGCGCGTGGGAATGCGCCGGCTACGCTCCGCATTGAGCATGTTCAAAAGCGTGTTGCAGCTGCCCCAGCTGATGCAGGCAGATCTGGACTGGCTCACCGGTGCCCTGGGCGAGGCGCGCGATTGGGACGTGCTGGCCCTGTCCACCCTGGCGCTGGTGCAGAAGCAGGCACACGATGGCGCGCAAGTGGCCGAGCTGCAGCAGGCGGCCAAGCAGACGGCGGACGAATATCACCTGTCCGCCGCCGCCGCCGTACTGTCGCCCCGCTTCACCAAGACATTGCTGATGCTCACGCGCTGGCTGCTCACCATGGGCTGGCACGACGACCACGCCGGCGCGCCCTCGCGCGAACTGAGCAAGCCGGTCACCAGGTTCGCCCATAAAGTGCTCAAGCGCGACCAGCGCCGGCTGCGCGCCCGCGCGCACGACCTGCGCCATGCCACCGCCGAAGCCCGCCACCGGGTACGCATCGCGGCCAAGAAGACACGGTACGCGGCAGAATTTTTTCAATCCCTGCTCAACGAAAAGACTGTGCGCCCCTATATCAAGGGCTTGACCGGTTTGCAGGATGAACTGGGCTTCCTGAATGACGTGGCAGTGGCCGAGCGTTTGCTGAGCACTCTGTCGGCGAACCGCCCGGAGCTGCAGGCCAACGCCAGCTTCGTCAAAGGGTTCCTGGCAGCGCGCGTGGATTCCGACAACAGAATGCTCGACAAACGATGGAAGAAGTTCGACAGGATCGGCATGCCGCGTTGAGCGCAGCGGCGCCCCTTATTCAGTCCCGCAGCTTGCACCGAGGCGATCACCATGAACACACCAGCACACCTAACAGCGGCAGGGATCGAACAGGCTGCGCGTGCGCGCGCCCGCTTCGAAATCGAAGCCATCGCCAACGACCTGAAGCTGCCCGTCGGCGAAGTGGAAGCCATCTACACCCTGCTCTATTCCGACTTGCGCCAGCACGCGCGCGTCGTCGATTTTCTCCCGCTACTGGTCGCGCGCAAGGTGCGCCTGCACTACCAGCGGCGCACCCATCTGCCGGCGTTCGATCTGCCTGCGTTCACCCAGCCCCGCCAGCACTGATGCGGGTGCAGCGAAGGCGCAGGTCGGATGGCCTTGCGCCGGCCACCAGACCGCACTAGAATCGGTGGATGACTCATCCGCCCGCGCGCGCCTCCCAAGGATTCACCTACGTCGGCCTGATGGTGCTGGTGGCCGTCATCGGCGTGGCATCCGCCGCCACCGTGCAGGTCGGCGAGCTGGCGCGCCGCCGCGCCGCCGAGGAACAGTTGCTGTTCATCGGCAAGCAGTACATCCGCGCCTTTCTCGACTACGAGTTGAATACCCCGGAAGGCAGCGGCAGCCGCGCGCCGTCGCGCCTGGCCGACCTGCTGCACGACCCGCGCCATCCCGGCATCAAGCGCCATCTGCGCCAGCTCTACCCCGACCCCATCACGGGCAAACTGGACTGGGAACTGGTGCAGGCGCCGGGCGGGGGCATCATGGGCATCAAGAGCCGCTCGTGCGCGCCCACCATCAAGCAGCGTTTCACCGAAGGCGACTGGATGTATCTGGATGGCCAGAAGCGCTATTGCGACTGGACGTTTGCCTACGTGATCGCCTGCGGCGCCAATTGCCGCGACACCGAACGACCGGAGCTGGACTAGCAGGCTATCGGTCATTCGACCGATACCGCCTTGGCAACGTTCTCCCTACACTGGACTCACTTATCCAGCACACCAAAAGGGGAACACCATGACTGCCATCAAAACTTCGCTGCGCCTTCTCGCCATCGCCACCGCTCTTGCGGCCTCCGCGTCGTACGCAAGCGCTGCCACAACCGCTGCGGCCACCACTGCGGCCGCCACCACCCAGGGCAAACCATCGGTCGTGATCGTCCATGGCGCCTTCGCCGACGGTTCCGACTGGGCCAAGGTCATCCCGCTGCTGCAAGCCAAAGGCGTCAAGGTAACCGCCATCCAGAATCCACTCACTTCGCTGGCCGACGACGTCGCCGCCACCCGACGCGCCATCGCGGCCCAGCCGGGCAAGGTCGTGCTGGTTGGCCACTCGTGGGGCGGCACCGTGATCACCGAGGCGGGACAGCACGACAAGGTCGCCAGCCTGGTGTATGTGGCGGCGTTCGCCCCGGCCGCCGGCAAATCGACCTTCGAAACCGGCCAGGGCTACCCCGCATCGCCGGGCAGCAAGCGCTTCGTGGCCGACGCGGAAGGCTTCCTCAGTCTGCCGGAAGCGGCGCTGCGCGAAGACTTTGCCCAGGATGTGTCGGCCAAGCAGGCTGCCGTCATGACGGCAACCCAGGGGCCGATCCAGTCCAAGGCGTTCGGCGAGAAGGTCACCCATGCAGCCTGGACCTCGCGGCCGTCGTGGTTCATCGTCGCCGCCCAGGACCGCATGATCGACCCCGGCCTGCAGCGGGCCATGGCGAAGAACATCAATGCCAAGACCAGCGAGCTGGCGACCAGCCATGTGCCGCAGCAGTCGCGTCCCGCCGAAGTGGCGAAAGTCATCCTCGACGCCGTCGCGGCCACCAAGTAAGCACTATCACGCCGGCCGTACAGTCGGCCGGTTCAGGCGCCGCCGTTGCCGGGAGACGGCCGCCATCGTCCCAATACCATCGTTGACACCATGAACCCATCTTCACTGAGCGAATACACCTTCGCCGAAGCGGTCCGCCGCAATCAGGCCACGCAAGCGGCCTCCCTCAACAGCCACTACGACTTCATCGTGTGCGGCGCCGGCTCATCGGGCTCCGTGGTGGCGGCACGCCTGGCCGAGAACCCCGACGTGCGCGTCCTGCTGCTGGAAGCGGGCGGATCCGACGAAGTCGACAGCGTCATGCAGCCGGCGCAATGGCCGCTCAACCTGGGCACGGAGCGCGACTGGGGCTTCATGGCGGAACCGAACCAGCACCTGAACGGACGGTCGATCCCGATGAACATGGGCAAGGTGCTGGGCGGCGGCTCGAGCATCAACGTGATGCTGTGGGCGCGCGGGCACCGCAGCGACTGGAACTATTTCGCCGCGGAAGCCGGTGACGATGGCTGGAATTACCAGTCCGTGCTGGCGATCTACCGCCGCATCGAAGACTGGCATGGCCCGGCGGACCCGACGCGGCGCGGACAAGGCGGCCCCGTGTACGTGGCCCCGGCGCACCGGCCGCAGCCGACGGCAACGCTGCTGCTGGAGGCGGCCCGCTCGCTCGGCGTCCCCACCTTCGACAGCCCCAACGGCGCCATGATGGAAGGCGACGGCGGCGCGGCGATCAACGACCTGCGCATCCGCGACGGCAAGCGCCTTTCCGTGTTTCGCTCCTACACTTATCCGAAAATGGCGCAGCCGAACCTGACGGTGCTGTCCGGCGCGCTGGTGTCCAAACTGACCTTCGAAGGCAACAAGGTCACCGGCGTGGAGGTCCTCCTCAACGGACTCCCGCGCCGCTTCGGCATTACCCGCGAGGTGATCCTGTCGCTGGGCGCCGTCAACACGCCCAAGCTGCTGATGCAGTCCGGTATCGGTCCGGAGAAAGAATTGCAGCGGCATGGCATTGGCGTGCGCCAGCACTTGCCGGGCGTCGGCCAGAATCACCAGGACCACGTTTCCTTCGGCTGTATCTGGGAATACACCGAACCCCAGCAGGTCGGCAACGGCGGCTCGGAAGCAACGCTGTACTGGAAAAGCGATCCGTCCCTCGACGCGCCCGACATGCTGCATTGCCAGGTCGGCTTCCCCGTGCCGAGCGCCGAGAATGCGGGGCGCGGCGTGCCCGAGCATGGGTGGACCATGTTCGCCGGCCTGGCGCATCCGCAGAGCCGGGGCGAACTGCTGCTGTCGGGACCGGATGCGGACGATGCCATGATCATTCGTGCCAACACCCTGTCCCACCCCGCCGACCTGAAGGCGGCTTTCGCCAACATCGAGATGTGCCGGGCCCTCGGCAACGCCAGCGCATTCGGCAAGCTGGTCAAGGGTGAAAGCATGCCGGGCAATCTGGACCACGCGGAGATGGAGCGCTACCTGCGCAACGCCGCCGTCACGTACTGGCACCAGTCGTGTACCGCCAAGATGGGGCGCGACGCCATGTCGGTGGTCGACGCCAGTCTGCGCGTGTATGGCATCGCCAACCTGCGCGTGGCGGACGCCTCGATCATGCCGCGCATCACGACGGGCAACACCATGGCGCCCTGCGTGGTCATCGGCGAACGCGCGGCAGAGCTCATCAAGGCGCAGCATCAGATCTGAATGGGGGAACGCTGAATGGGGGAACGCCGGTGTTGCCACGCGCCGGCTTCTGCTCTACAGTTCATCAATGCAATCAGATCACTCCGTCACCGTCGAAGAAGCCGTGCAGGTACTGGCCATGGTCGGCGACCTCAGCATGGGACAGCCGACCAACCAGTCGATCCGCGCGGCGTTGCTGGCCGAGCGCCTGGCACTGGCCGATGGCGCCCAAGCCGGCGCCTGCGCCCATGTCCGGCTGGTGACGCTGCTGCGCTGGTCGGGCTGCACCGCCAACGCCAGCGGTTTCTCGTCCCTGCTCGGCGACGATGTCGCGGGCCGGGACGCCATGCTCACCGACACGCTGCCAGCCAACAATTCGATGACCTTTACCAGCGTCGAACCGCTGGCGCGCATTCACTGCGAAGTGTCGAGCGTGATCGCCCAGGCGATGAACCTGCCGGTCGAGGTCGACATCGGCTTGAAGCGCGTGTGGGAGCAGTACGATGGCGGCGGCTTGCCGGAGCGCCTGTCCGATCCCCAGATACCGCGCCTGGTCTACTACACCAACCTGGCCAGCGATCTGGAAATCCTCACGCGCGCGCATGGGATGGACGAGGGTTTGCGGATGATCGCCGCGCGTGCCGACAGCAAGTATCCGCTGGCGCTCGTGCGGCTGCTGGCGGCGAACGCCAAGGCCTGGCTCGACGCGATCGATGCGCCGCCGTGTCCGGCGGAGATTCCCGCACTGGCCGAGCCCGTGTCGCTGACCATCGTGGCCGACATGATCGAGCTGAAACTGCCGTGGCTGATGGGTTATTCACGCCGCGTGGCGGACCTGGCCACGCGCGCGGCGCAGCTGGCGGGGCTGCCGGTGGCGCAGCAACGCTGCATCGGCCGCGCGGCGCTGATTCACGGGATCGGCCGCGCGGCCGTGCCGAATACGCTGTGGCAGCGTAGCGGAAAACTGGGCAGCGCGGATTGGGAAAAGGTGCGCCTGGTGCCGTACTGGACGGCGCGCGCCGGCGTCCAGATCCCGTCGCTGCGCGCCGAGGCGACGCTGGCCTCCCATGTCTACGAGAGGCTCGACGGCAGCGGTTATTACCGCGACCTCGACGCCGGGTCGCTGGCCATGCCCCAGCGTATTCTCGCGGCGGCATGCGCCTCTGTGGCCTTGTGCATGCCGCGTCCCTGGCGACAGGCCTGGACGGCTCCCGAAGCGGCGCAATGCCTCATCGCGGAGGCTGCCGCCGGCCGCTTCGATGGCGCTGCGGTGAATGTGGTGCTGGCCGCCGCGGGCAGCGCCGGCGCTGCAGGGGCCGACCCGGCGGTACTGCCGAAGAAGGTGCTCTCGGAGCGCGAAACGGCCGTGCTGCGCCGGCTTAGTCTTGGTGAAAGCAACAAGGAAGTCGCGCGCGCGTTACAGATCAGCCCGTCGACGGTAGGTACCCATATCGAGAGCATTTTTCGCAAGCTCGAATGCTCGACAAGGACAGCTGCCACGCTGAAGGGTTTAACGCTCGGGGTTATCTGAGCTGCCCACATCCGGCCAACCTGTCCGGTCACCCGCGCTTGTGAATGGGATCGCCAGCCTGTTCCATCAGTCGGGAGCTGCAGGAACCAAGAGGTCGGCAACGACGTCGCCTCGAAGTGGGCCATCTACAAGCTCAGCGAATTCACGCATCCGAGTTCGCAGCTCGACCATGCGTGCAGTAGGCTCGGGCTGTGTAGCCCAGAGAAGTTCGGACGGCCATTGGGCATACGCAAAATAGTGGCCGTCGGCGCACCGATGCAATCGCGACCCCAGGCCGCCTCGCTCATCGCGTATCAGTTCGGTCAGCTCCACCCAGGCTTGCTCAAAGTCTCGCTCATGACCAGAGGCTACCTTCCATCTAAAGTAAATCGCGTGCATAGCATCGTGTCGGGTTATGGCGTTCGTGGCCGTTCAGACCAATCGGTCGTAGAAAAAACTGTTTATATTACGGTTGTGGCCCCAGAGCGACCGGCAGCTTTCGGTCCTCCCATTGCGGACATTGTCATGTCCCGCGATTGAGTTTCCAGGGCACGCCGAAGCGGTCGATCACAATTGCATAGCGGCTGGACCAGAACGTTCGCTGTGGTGCCAGGATCACATCTCCGTGTGGCTGCAGCGCACTGAAATAAGCATCAACCTTCTCATCAGAGTCCACGCCGAGTAGAACGTAGAAGCCTGCCGGTCGCTTGTAGTGATGATCTTCGACATCGGCACCGGCCAGCTCGACCCCATCAATGCAAATATTTGCGTGAACAATATAGCGACCCGGACGTGTCGCCGATGCTGGAAGCGGTGAGTCTGCGACCCTGAGCATCGTACCGATACGTCCTCCGAGACACGCGGCATAGAAGTTAAATGCCTCTTCGCACTCGCCTTTGTAGTCAATGTGAAATGACAAGCTCATCGTCTATTGTGCTTTCATTGTGGTCCCGTTGCAAACATCGGAAAGCATGGCCGCCCGAGACACTCGTGTCAAATAGTATTTTTTGGCGCTGTCGTCGTTAAGTAATGATGACTCCGACTGCGTATCTATACTTCACGAGGACAGCGCCAAAAAAAAACCGCCCCGGATCGCGGGGCGGTGCATAACTGCCGAAGCAGTTTCAGGGTTGAAATCAACCGGCAACAGGCCGGCCATCTGACTACGTCAGATCACTGGTATTTGCAAGCACGCGCCAGGTTGGTGGTGTTGGTGTCCTTGGCCGGCTCGTTGCCGCTGGACGTGCCGACGTAGCCGACGCAACGGGTCTTGTTGGACACAAAGTCGCTCATGGTGGCAACGTCGTAAGCGCTGGCCAGTGCCGGCAGCTTGGACTTGTCGAAGCTGCTGTTCACGCCGACAGGCGTGCTGATGTTGTACGTGGTCACGCTATTGATGGTCACATAGCGCGCCGACTGCGACGAGCAGTTGCCGCACGAGCGGTACAACTTGCCCGCTTCTTCGGCATAGAAATTTTCGATCACGATACGGCTGCCCGCCCCGTTATTCTGGAAGATCTTGTCGGCCGCCTTGTAAGCCGCGCCGCCGCTGACCGTCATGGTGCCCGAGCCTTTCATGGTGGCGCCGTCTTCGCCCACATCGCCCCAGTACACGTTCTCGATGCGGCAGGTGCCGCTGCAATGCACGCCGTCCGCGCCGCCGGCCAGAAGCGTCTTGCCGGTTCCCAGGTTGGGGTCGCCGATGACCACGTTCTTCAACGTCGCGCCGGAACCGAGGATGAAGTGCGGGATCTGCCCTTCGGACTGGCTGCCGTTCATCTTGCTGCCGCTGCCGATCAGGCATACCCACTTGCCGTATTTGGCCAGGCCGTCGAACACGGTGTTGGCGGCCACGGTGGTGGTGGCCGTGACGGTGACCTTGGTGCACGAAGGCACGGCGCGCTTGGACGGGGCGGCGGCAGCGCCGCTGGCGATGACCAGGCCGGCGATGGCGAGTAACAACGAATTGAGAATCTTCATTTTTTTAAGTCTCCAGATATTGTGAGTGGTGTAAACAAACAAGACGCGTGAAGCAAGGTGAAGCGAGGGTGAAGCAAAGTTAAAAGCGAGGTGAAGCGGGAGATAACGAGCGCTGACGGCAACCGTCACCAGCGCCCCTCCCTTCGCGCTGGCTTACTGCGCCAGATTGGTACGCGCGCCCGCCGTGGCGATGGCCCTGGCCTTGACGCCGGAAGCGGTAGCGGCGGTGTAGGCGTAGCCGGTGGCGCCATAGGCCTTGGTCGTCGCCCACGAAGTGGCGTTGACGTAGGTGCCGCTCGCCGCAGTCCAGGTAATGCCGCTGCCTACGTAGTTGTTGCGCAGATCCCAGTAACCGATGCTGCTGCTGTCGCGCGAGGTAACCGGATTGGCGACGTTCTCGAAGTAGTTCGACTCGATCAGTGCCAGCGCGCCGATGCGCACGTTGATGCCGGAGGTGCCCACGTTGCCGAAGTAATTGTTGAAGATATGGGCCTTGCCGTGGCGCAGCAGCGGCAGGCGCGCCTTGACGTTTTCGAAGCGGTTGTTGTGGTACGTGGTCAGCGAGGCTTTGTTGGCGGTATCGCTGTCGCTGTAGCCGTTCAGCGCCACTTTCTGGTAGTTGTAGACGTAGTTGTACGAAATGGTGATGTGGTGCGCGCCCTTCTTCATATCGATGCCGCCGTCGAACGAAGCGTCGCCCGCGCCGGAACACGAGGTCAGCGAGGCGAAGATGGTGTTGTGGTCGATCCAGATATTGCTCGGCGCACCCGACGACATGCCTTCGATGGAGATCGAATCGGCCGCCTCGCCGCCCTGCAGCAGGCCGATCGTCATGTTTTGCACGATGACGTTGCTGGCGCTGCCGGCGATGTGGATGCCGAAGTTGGCGGTGGAATCGGGCGCGCCTTTGATGGTGATGTTGCCCTTGTTTTTGATCGACAGCGTCTGCGCCGGCTTTTGCCACTGCGCGCACACGTCGGTGATGCTGGCGTAGTTGAACTTGCCGGTGTAGTACAGCACCAGCCCGCCGGTACCCGAGTACGCATTGATTTTCGCCTGCATGTCCGCCAGCGTGCTGACGTTCACCGGCGTGGCATTACCGCCTCCCGTAGTCGCCGCGCCGTAGCCGACCGGTGCCGCGGCGGCAGGCGCCATTGCCAGCGCTACAGCCACAGCCAGTGCCGTTGCCAAGTATGGTTGAGTCATCGTGTCATCTCCGTTGTTATTCGTTGTTGTGGTCCCGGTGCCGGGCTCGTTGTCGCGGCTCGGGAGGCGGGCCAATCACGATGCGCCTTACTTCGAAAAGATTGATTGCGAGATAACGAATCGCTGGCCTGAGGCAAGACTGCGCCTGTTTAATAGGCACGTCAAAGGGAAGATGTATGCACGTTAGCTTTCGATAAACACGCACTACTACCTGATACGTGCCGATGTACTCACATTTCACAGTGATAGCGTGACATTCATCGATGATGACGGATATTTGTCACCTTGATGTGATGACATTATTTTTCACCAATCAAGACGCAAAAACAACATTTGGCCTGACCAATCAAAGAAATACGCCGATTTCATACAACTTCGGCCAGTCCAAACTGTATTTTTGGACTGGCCGAACTGATATCGTTAAGAGTATTGGCCTGGCCAATTTGATTATCACAGTGCGTTGAACGGCGTCCCGTCGCGGGCGTTGCCGGCAGCGCCGCTGTAGACGTTGAATACGCCCTCACCGCTCTGCGGCGCGATCAGCACCCAGGTGGCGTTGCTCTCGGTGATAGGGTCGTGCGGCAGCGCGCGCAGATAGCTACGCTCGACCAGTTCGGCCAGCGACTGCGGATAGCGCCCGTTGTCGCCATAGAACTTGTCGATGGTCTCGCGCGTGATGTGCAGGTTCTCCCGCAGCACGGTTTCCTTGGACTGGTCGATGCTGCGAAAAAACCGCGGCGCGGCCAGCGACATCAGCAGCGCCAGGATCGCCAGCACCACCAGCAGTTCGATCAGTGTAAAGCCGCGCTTACCAGCGGCGGTAGGAGATGCCATTTAAGCCCACCTGTTCGGATGTGGAGTGCACGTCGTAGACGTCTTCGCCCGGCTTGGGATCGGCCGGATCGCTCTGGTAGGCGCGCAGCAGCCAGGTCTGCTCGTCGGGCACCGAGGGATCGGTGTGAAACGGATCGCGCGGGATGCTGCGCAAGAAGAAGATCTTGCGCGCCTTGGCGCTGCGCTGATCGGGCACGCCGCGCACCAGCGCCAGCAGATTGGGCGGATAGCCGCTGCCATCGAGCATGCTGGCCACCCTGCCCTCGCCGCTGGCGCGCTTGTAGTCGTCCAGCGCCGTGCGGATGTCGCGCAATGCGAGGCGCAGCTGCTGCTCTTTCTGGCGCTGCACGGCCACCTGCGCCAGCGGCAGCGCGATGGTCGACAGCAGCGCCACGATCGCCAGGGTCACCATCAGTTCGATCAGCGTGAAGCCGCGCGCGCGCATGTCAGCTTCCTGCCGGCCGCTCGCCATCGAGCGGCGCCAGCGCCTGCGGTTGG
>CALRYE020000147.1:0-17658 GCA_943372275.1 Janthinobacterium lividum | reverse complement strand
TATCCGCCCGGTTCGACCTTCAAGCCATTCATGGCGCTGGCCGCGCTGGAGCTGGGCAAGCGCACGCCCACGCAGGGCATCAACGACATCGGCTACTTTTCGCTGGGCGGGCACCGCTGGAACGACGACAAGGTGGGCGGCCACGGTTACGTCGACATGCTCACCTCGATCATCATCTCCTGCAATACCTACTACTACCAGCTCGGCAACGACCTGGGCATCGACGCCATTCACGACTTCATGAAGCCGTTCGGCTTCGGGCAGAAGACCGGCATCGACCTGGATAACGAAAAGGTGGGCGTGCTGCCGTCCAAAGAGTGGAAGCGCGAGCGCTTCAAAAAGAACAAGCCGATGCAGTCCTGGCAGGGCGGCGACACCGTCAACATCGCCATCGGCCAAGGCTTCAACAGCTACACGATTTTGCAGCTGGCACACGCGGTGTCCAACCTGGCCAACGACGGCGTGGTCATGAAGCCGCACCTGGTCAAGATGATCGAAGACGGCGCCACCCGCACGCGCTCCCTGACGGTGCCCAGCGAAAGCGCGCGCATTCCGCTCAAGCAGACCAACATCGACTTCATCAAGCGCGCCATGGTCGGCGTGGCCCAGCAGGGCACCGGCCGGCTGGCGTTCGCCAACGCCGGCTACACGTCGGCCGGCAAGACCGGCACGTCGCAGGCGGTAGGCCTGAAGCGCGGCGAGAAGTACAACGCCAAGACCATCGGCGAGCGCCTGCGCGACAATTCGCTGTACGTCACGTTCGCCCCGGCCGAAAAGCCGCGCATCGCGCTGGCGCTGATCGTTGAAAACGCCGGCTTCGGCGCCGCCGTGGCCGCGCCGATCGCGCGCAAGGCGCTCGACTACTACCTGCTGGGCAAACGCCCGAAGGAAAAAGAAACCACCAAGGTGCCGAAGGAAGACGCCGACCTGCTGCCGCTGGAAGAACTGAAAACCGACACGGCGGTGGAGCCGCCCTTCAAACCGGGCGCTGAAACGCCTGCTCCGAAAGACTGACGCCATGCGCATCAATGAACGGCGTTCGCTCTGGCGGCGCATGAAACCCTATGTGACCGTATTCGACGCGCCGCTGGCGATGGTGATCTTTCTGCTGCTGTGCACCAGCATGGTGGCCATGTACTCGGCCGGTATCGAGTACCCGGGGCGGGTCGAAGCGCAGCTGCGCAACATCATGGTGGCGTTCGTGGTCATGTGGGCCGCAGCGCTGGTGCCGCCGCAGACCCTGATGCGCCTGGCCGTGCCGATCTACACGGTCGGCGTGGCGCTGCTCATCGCCGTGTTCATGTTCGGCATCGTCAAGAAGGGCGCGCGCCGCTGGCTGTATATCGGCATCGATATCCAGCCGTCCGAGATCATGAAGATCGCCATGCCGCTGATGCTGGCCTGGTACTTTCAATACAAGGCCGGCGCCGGCCGCTGGCAGACCTTCGTGGTCGCCTCGGTGCTGCTGGCCGTGCCGGTGGGGCTGATCCAGAAGCAGCCGGACCTGGGCACTTCGCTGCTGGTGCTGGCGTCCGGCTGCTACGTGATCTTCTTGGCCGGCCTGTCGTGGAAAGCGCTGGCCGCCCTGTTCGTGGCCACCTTGGCCAGCCTGCCGGTGGCCTGGTCGCTGATGTACGACTACCAGCGCGAGCGCGTCATGACGCTGATCGACCCCACCGCCGACCCGCTGGGCAAGGGCTTCCACATCATCCAGTCGATCATCGCCATCGGCTCGGGCGGCATGTTCGGCAAGGGCTGGTTCAAGGGCACCCAGGCCCACCTGGAGTTCGTACCGGAGCACACCACCGACTTTATTTTCGCCGCCTACTCCGAGGAATTCGGCCTGGTCGGCGTGCTGTTTTTGATCTTCCTGTATCTGCTGCTGATCGGGCGCGGCCTGATGATCGCGGCCAACGCGCCCAACCTGTTCAGCCGCCTGCTGGCCGGGTCGATCACAATGATTTTCTTTACTTATGCGTTTGTGAATATGAGCATGGTCAGTGGCATTATGCCGGTGGTGGGCGTACCGCTGCCCTTCATGAGTTACGGCGGCACGGCGTTCGTCACGCTGGGCCTGGGGGCGGGCATCTTGATGAGTATCCAGCGTCACCGCAAGCTGGTGCAGACATGATGCGGCCCTTCAGTCATCCCATGATTCAGCGCGCAGCGGCGCTGGCGCTGGCCGTGCTGGCGAGTGCCTGCGGCACCACCGGCCACGAGATCTCGCCATTGCCCGGGCCGCGCGAAGCAAAGGTGCGCCATCCGAAGATCAATCCGGACATGCCGGTGCTGCCCAAGGCCGGCTCCGGGCGCGGCGGCTACTACCAGGACGACGGACCGGGCGACAACCCGCCCGACAATCTGGACGACGTGCCCGATGCCCAGGTCAAGGCCGAGCCGTATGCGCGCGCGGCCAACCGCCCGTACGTGGTGTTCGGTAAAACCTACACACCCATCATCAACGACGAGCCATTCTCGCAGCGCGGCATCGGCAGCTGGTATGGCAAGAAGTTCCATGGCCAGCGTACCTCGTCGGGCGAAATCTACGACATGTACAAGATGACGGCCGCCCATCCGACCTTGCCGATTCCCTCGTATGCGCGTATCACCAGCATCGACACGGGCAAGCAGGTGGTGGTGCGGATTAACGACCGCGGACCGTTTCATTCGAGCCGCGTGGTCGACGTGTCGTTCACGGCATCGCTCAAACTGGGCTTGCTGGGCAAGGGCAGTCACGAAGTGCTGGTCGAGCGGGTGCTGCCCGGCATGGCCAACAACAGCGGTAGCGGCAGCAGCGGAGAGACCATCGCGGCGGCGCGGCGCAATGCCCCCACGGTGGAGGACCCCCAGCTGGGCGGCTTTCCCGTCGATACGCCCCAGGTCGAAGTGCTGTCGTCCGACAGCGGCCCGGCGGCGCCGCTAGCCTCGACGACGACAGGGTTGGCGACATCGCTGGCGGCGCCTGCGGCAGCAGCACCGGCACCGGTCCCGCAGGCAGTGCCCGGCAGCTTTTATCTCCAGCTGGGCGCGTTCAGCCGCGCCGACAAGGCGGCCGAATTGCGCAGCGCGCTGCAGCGTTCCGGTGCGGTGCTGGGCGCGGCGGTTGAAGTGGTCGAGGGCGGCGCGCTGCATCGCGTCTTCAGCGGCCCGTTCAACACACGCATGCTGGCAGCGGAAGCGGCGCGTGCCTTGCCCGAAGCGCTGCGCCTGAAACCCATCGTGGTGCGCCGCTAAGCGCGCGGCCCGGGTGACATTTGTCACCTGCTTTTGCTGGCGTTTGCTTCTGGTTTGCGTCTCCGTATGACGCGACACTGTGTTCATTCCAACAAGGGGAACACAGATGAAACAAAACAGATACAGGACCCTCGCCATCGGCGCCACGCTCTGCTGGTCAGCCTTGGCGACTGCGGCCCCCACCATCGTACAGAACGTGCGCGTCTTCGACGGCGAGCGCATGCTGCCCGTGCGCTCGGTGTTGATCGATGGCGGCAAGATCGTCGATGCCGACTTTCGTGGCAAGGCGCCGGCCGGCGCCACGCTGATCGATGGAACCGGCCGCACGCTGCTGCCCGGACTGATCGACGCACACGTTCACGCCTTCCGGCATTTTGAGTTGCCGCTGCTGTTCGGCGTGACCACGCAGGTCGACATGTTCACCGGCGTGGCGGCGATGCAGGACGTGTCGCGCAAGATGCAAGCAGGCGCCAATCACGGCCAGTCCGACCTGTTCTCGGCCGGGACGCTGGCCACGGCTCCGGGCGGGCATGGTACCGGCTACGGCATGACCATCCCGACGCTGTCGACTCCCGCCCAGGCGCAGGCGTTCGTGGATGCCCGCATTGCCGAAGGCTCGCACTTCATCAAGATCGTCATGGAAGATGGCCAGCCGGGACACGCCATGCCCAGCCTCGACAGCGCCACCGTGACGGCGCTGATCAATGCAGCGCACCGGCGCGGCAAGCTGGCAGTGGTGCATATCAGCACACTGGCCCATGCGCGCGCGGCATTGCAGGCCGGGGCGGACGGACTGGTGCATCTGTTCACGGGAAGCGCCATCGACGCCGCCGAGCTGGCGCAGTTCGTCAAGCTGGCCAAGGCGCGCAAGGCGTTCGTGATTCCCACCTTTAGCGTATTGGAGAGCATGGCCGGCATCAAGGCGGCCGATGTGCTGGGCGACGCCGGCCTGATGGCGCTGCTGGACAAGGAGCAGAAAGCGCCTTTGAACGGCAGCTTTTCGCCGGTCGTCAATCCGGCTTTGCTGACGGCGCCATTGGCCGTGAGCGCCGCACTGCACCGCGCCGGCGTGCCGGTGCTGGCCGGGACCGATGCAGGCAACACCGGCACCCAGTACGGCATCAGCATGCACCATGAGCTGGCTACGCTCGTCAAAGCCGGACTGACGCCGGTACAGGCGCTGGCCGCTGCCACGTCGCGTCCCGCGCAGGCATTCCGGCTGGGCCGGCGGGGCCGCATCGCCGCCGGCTACAAGGCCGACCTGCTGCTGGTCGAAGGCGACCCCAGTGCGGACATCGCCCGCACGCGCCGCATCGTCGACGTGTGGAAGGACGGCGAATCGGCCAACGGCCTGCGCGCGCGCCAGCTGGCACGCGTGAAGGACGCTGAAGCGGCAGCAGGCGCTCCGCTGGCGCTGCCGGCCGATGGCCGCATCAGCCACTTCAGCGCGGCGCGGCTGGCCAGCCCGATCGGCATGGGCTGGGTTGCGACCGACGATGCCGTCATGGGCGGCAAATCGACGGCGGTGCTCAAGCTCGTCGAAGGAGGGCCGCACGGCCAGCAGGCGCTGGAAGTGGACGCCCATGTGCGGTCCGGCTTCGCCTACCCCTGGGCCGGGCTGGTGTTCATGCCGGGCAAGCAGATGATGCAGCCGGCCGATCTGAGCGCCGCCCGCGTGCTGCGCTTCAGGGTGCGCGGCGACGGCAAGCCATACCAGGTGGGGATGCTGTCGGCGGGCCTGCATATTCCCGTCAATGTGGGTTTTTCGGCAGGCCAGGCGTGGCAGGAAGTGGTCATGCCGCTGTCAGGCTTTAGCGGCATCGACCCGCATGCGGTTACCATGATCACGTTCAATGCCGGGCCTGCGCTGGGGCAGTACCGCTTCCAGATCGCCGACGTGCGGCTGACAGCCCAATGAAAGACTTTATGCAGCGTCTACAACACTTCATGGCCGGTCCGTGGGTGCCCCAGCGGTACGGCAAGATGCCTTATCTGTGGCTCTCGTCCTTGCTGTATTTGTTCGTCAAGTACTACCACGGCTTTCCTTCGCCGCTGGAGCTGGCCTGCCTGATTGCGACGGTGCTGCTGTTCGTGCCGCTGTACCTGGCCAGCTTTCAGGAGTCGGAGCGGCGTACTCCATGGCTGGTGGGGACGACCGTTTTGCTGGGCGTGCTGTGGGCGCCTTCGAACTACGGCGCCAGCTGCTTCTTCATCTTCGCCGCCGGCATGTGTGGGGGCGTGCAGCCGGTCAGGCGCGCCTATGCGGTGCTGGCCATGGTGCTGGCAACGGTGGCCGGTACCGCCTTGCTGCTGCCATACCCCGCGCTCGGTTTCGCCTTTCCAGCGCTGGCGATCGGTATTCCGGTCGGCATGGGGAGCATCATCGACGGCAAGCTGCGCCGCTCAAACCGCGCGCTGCTGCGCAAGCAGGAGGAGGTCGAGCACATGGCCACCATCGCCGAGCGCGAACGCATCTCGCGCGATCTGCACGATCTGCTGGGGCATACCTTGTCGCTGATTACCCTGAAGGCGGAACTGGCCGGCAAGCTGGCCACGCGCGACCTGGCGGCCTGCCGCGCCGAAATCACCGATATCGAGAACAGCGCGCGCCAGGCGCTGGCCGAAGTGCGCAGCGCCGTGAGCGGCTATCGCCAGACCGGCTTCGAGCACGAAGTATCGACGGCGCGCGCCAGCCTGGCCGCGGCCGGCGTGACCTTGAACAGCCAGGTCCAGAAAATCGTGATGCCCGCTGCCGCTGAAAACGCGCTGTCGCTGGCACTGCGCGAGGCTGTCACCAACATCGTGCGCCATGCGCGCGCCTCGCGCTGCGAGCTGGCGCTGGTGCAGGAAGAGGGCGCCATCGTGCTGCGCATTGCCGACAACGGCAAGCTGCTTTCAGGCTCGGCACCCAGCCACGGCAACGGCTTGAGCGGCATGCAGGAACGCGTCGGCGCGCTGGGCGGCCAGCTGGCGCTGCGCGTCGAGCAAGGCCTGGCGCTGGAGCTGCGCTTGCCACTGGGAGCGGGCGCATGATACGGGTGCTGATCGCCGAAGACCAGGCGCTGGTGCTCGGTGCGCTGGCCGCGTTGCTGGGCCTTGAAGAGGACCTGAGCGTGGTGGGCACGGCGCGCAACGGTCAGCAAGCGCTGGCCATGGCGCTGGAGCTGCGCCCCGACGTCGTGCTGACCGATATCGAGATGCCGCAGATGACCGGGCTGGAACTGGCCGTGGTGCTGGGCGAGCAGCTGGCGTCGGCCAAGGTCATCATCGTGACGACGTTCGCGCGCAGCGGCTACCTGCTGAAAGACGCGCCCGCCGACACGCTGGCGGCAGCCATCCGCACAGTGCATGCAGGCGGGCGCGCGGTGGCGCCCGAGCTGGCGCTGGAGAGCTGGAGCGGCGGCGCCGATCCGCTGTCGGAGCGCGAGCGGCAGGTGCTGCGGCTGGCCGGCGAAGGCATGAGCAGCGCCGACATCGCGCGCCAGGTGCATCTGTCGGAAGGCACAGTACGCAATTACCTGTCGGAGGCGATCAGCAAGCTGGGGGCCGGCAACCGGGTGGAGGCATTCCGGCTGGCGCGCGATGCAGGGTGGCTGTGAGAGGCGCGCAATATTTAGAGAAACGCTAGTTGTTACAGGTCCGCTCTTCATGCGCAGGCAGGCGCGCGCGCAGCGCGTCGAACCTGGCGCGCGTCGGCGGATCAAGCTCACGCAAGCGGTACGTCAGCTTGGGAATCTGCGAATTGCGCTGCGCCACCCGCGCACCCACCACGCCCTGGCGGTTCAGCGCCGCCAGCAGCGTCTGCGCCGCCACCGGCGACTTGAACACCCCGAGCGAGATGGCCCACTTCATCGGCGTGTTGTCGCTCATGATGAAGTAGTTGGTCACGCCCAGATTCTTCAGCTCCGCCGCCTTGCGGTCGGCCGCCTCCTTGCTGCCTTGCGGCGGAATGAACACGATATGGCTGCTCACCTCCGGCACGGTGACGTTTTCGCGCACCAGCCGCTGGCCCAGTTGCAGGGGCGCCAGCAGGTTGTCCACGCGGCGTGCATCGGCGGGGGCGAAGTTGGCCAGCTCGACGCAGGCCAGCACCGGCGGCGCTACCGCCGCTGCAGCAGGGGCGGGCGCCGGGTCAGCCACGGGCGCTGCCGCCTTGAGGGCGAGAGCCGCCGGCACCATTACCAGCTTGTCGGTGGCGATTTGATTTTTCAGGCGCGCCGGTTCGCGCTCGCCGCTTTTGAAATTGCCCAGCAAGCCCTGGCCGTACGCCAGCAGCAGCACGTTGGTCGCCAACAGGGTCCAGAAGATAAATTTCAGCACGGCGGATGTCCTTGGGGTGGCTCAGGTAGTGGCTGATGCGCTGGCTGCTGCCGCGCTGCCGACGACGCGCTGGCGTGCAGCCCGATCAGCACGATATTGTCGACCAGCCGGTGCGGCACCGACAGCATCGGCGCGATAAAGCGCGCCGCGCCGCCCGACAGGATGCACAGCGCATCGCCATGCTGGGCGCACGCGCGCTCGATGGCGCCGGCTTGCGCGGCCAGGCAACCGGACAGGATGGCATCGGCGGTGTTGTCGGCAAAACCGGTAGGCAAAGGGCGGGTGGTGTCGATAGCCGGCAGCTGCGCGGTGTTGGCCGCCAGCGACGCGCCCATCAGGCCCAGGCCCGGCACGATCATTCCGCCCATGAACACGGCGTCCGCACTGACGGCGTCGATGGTGGTGGCGGTGCCGCAAGTGGCCACCACCAGCGCGCGGCCCGGTTCCAGCGCGCGCGCGCCCAGCGCGGCGGCGAAGCGGTCGCTGCCCAGCTGCGCGGGATTGCGGTAGTTGTTACGCAGGCCGTCCAGCGTCGGCTGCGAGACGAACCAGTCGATCGAGGTGGCGGGAATCATCAGCTGCAGCTGGTCGCGCAGCTTGGCGCCGGCCACGTTGGCCACCACGGCGCGGCTGATCGCGTGCTGCTGCCAGTTGGCCGGCAGGTGATTCAGCTCCGCGTGCGTCACCGCGCCGCTGGCGATCCACTCGCCAGGCGCGGCACCGGGCGCTGCCAGCGCCCACTTGACGCGCGTATTGCCGGCGTCGATCAGCAGCAGCATGCCGGGTTTCATATAACCGCCTGCGCGCGGCGCAGCGACACGTCGCCCGCCACGATGGTCACGCGTTCGCCGTCGCAGTCGAGCAGCAGGCAGCCGTTGTCGTCCACGCCCAGGGCGAAGCCTTCGCGCTGGGTGGCGCCGCGGTCGCTGATGGTCACGCGCTGCCCCTGATAGGCATGGCGCGCATTCCAGCGCGCGCTGAAAGCGGCGAAGCCCTGCTGCTCGAAGGTCCGCAAGGTGTCCCACAGGCTGTCCAGCAACGCCGCCATGAGTACGTCGCGGTCCATCCGGGCCAGCCATGGCGCGCTGGCGACGGGCCGGCCGATGCGCTGTTCCAGTTCGTCGGGCATGACCAGGTTCAGGCCGATGCCGATCACGGCCCAGGTGGCGCCGCTGGCGGCGGCCGTTTCGATCAATATGCCAGCCAATTTGGCGCCGTCGCGCTCGACGTCGTTGGGCCACTTTAGCTGCACCGGTACGTTCTGCGCGTCCAGAGCCTCGGCCAGCGCCACGCCCACGGCCAGCGGCAGCCCAAGCAGCCGGGTAAGGGGGCCGTCGAACTTCCACGCCAGCGAGAACGTCAGCGACTTGCCCGCTTCGGACAGCCAGCTGCGCCCGGCCCGCCCGCGTCCGGCGCTCTGGTGCTCGGCAATCAGCATGGTGGGGCCGGCCAGCGTGGCGGCGCGCGCCAGCAGGTCGGCGTTGGTGGAGCCGGTTTCGGCGACCACCTCGATGCTCGCCAACGCGCGCGTCAGACTGGCGATGCGGCTGCTGCTCATCTGCGTATCAGTCATGCGCTCACCTTATTTACCTTGCGTGCCTTGTGCGGCGCCTTGGCAAACGCGAAGTCGTAGACGGCATTGGGCAGTGCGCGCAGCAGCTTGGCCACCACGCCCATCTGCCAGGGAATCACGGTGTAGCTGGTGGCGCGATCGATGGCATGCGCCGCGCGCGCGGCGAAGCGTTCGGGGCTCATCAGAAATGGCATGGGATAGCTGTTCTTGCGCGTCATGGGGGTGTCGATGTAGCCAGGTGCGATGGTGACGACGCGGATGCCGTGCGCCCTCATCTCCAGCCGCAGCGATTCGCAGTAGCAGCGCACGGCCGCCTTGGAGGCGCTGTAGGCGCCGGCGCCGGGCAGGCCGCGCACACCGGCCACGCTGCCGATGCCCACCAGCGTGCCGCGCGTGCCTTGCTGTTTCATGGCGGCGATGAAGGGGGCGAACGTGGCCACGGTGGCGTTGAGGTTGACCGCCATGATGGTCTCGAAGACGTGCTGGTCTTCCGGTTCTTCGGTCAACGTGCCGTGCGAGATGCCGGCGCTGGCGATGACGACGTCGGCGCCGCCGCGGGCGATAAAGTCGGCCGCCGCCGCGGCCAGCGCCGCGTGATCGGTCACGTCGAGCGCATACGCCGCGTGGGCTGGAGCACCGGGCACCTGCGCGGGCAACTGCGCAATGAGTTCTTGCAGCAGCTCGCCCCGGCGCGCCACCAGCCCGAGGACGGCGCCGCGGCTGGCGTATTCACGCGCCAGTGCTGCGCCAATGCCGGACGAGGCGCCGGTGATGAACACGCGCAGCGGAGCGCCAGCGTGCATATCAGTTCTTTTCCGTCTTGGCTTTCGCAACCAGGAAGTCGAGCACAACCAGCGCGGCTTGCTGCTGCTGCGCTTCGGAGGCGCCCACGTTGGCGCCCTGGCTGGCCGTATAAGGCGAGGTCAGATAGCGGCCACCCACGGCGATCATGGGCCACGAGTCGATGCGGTAGCTTTCCATCATGCTGCCAGCGCGGTTGACCTTGGACTGCATGCCGAACGAGCGGTAGGTATCGATGAATTTGGCGCGCGGGATGCCGGCCTGCTCGGCCCAGGCGAACACCAGCTCGTCGCTGTTCAGGCGCAGCCTCTGCTCGTGCATGGCGGCGAACACCTTGGCGTGGTACTGCTCCAGCAGTCCCATCGCTTCGAGTGTGTAGAACAGCCGCTGCTGCGGCGCCACGCTGGCGTTCAGGCCCACGTGCACGCGCTTGAAGACGATGTTGTCGCCCTGTTTCTTGACCCAGGCCGCCAGCTGCGGCTCGAACGCGTGGCAGTGCGGGCAGTAGTAAGCGAAGAACTCGGTTACTTCGACCTTCTTGCCGGCGTCGGTGTTCTGCTTTTCCGGCAGCACCAGGTATTCGACACCCGCCTTTGGCTCGGCGGCGGCCACGCCGCCACTGACGCTACTCAAGGCACCCAGCGCCAAAGCGCCAATCACTGCAAGCACACGACGACGCATGAAACGACTCCTCATGGGGTTAGGTTATTTCTGGTTACGGACGATGGCCACGTCGATGCCGCTGTCGAGCAGCTTGGAACGGGCCTTGTTCATCGATTCGACTTGCGGGTACGGGCCCACGCGCACCCGGTGCAGCACGCCGCTGTCGCTGACGCGCTCACTGATGACGGCTTCAAAACCCAGCAGGGCCAGCTTGGCGCGGGTGTTTTCGGCATCCGCCATTTCGCGGAAGGCGCCGGCCTGCAGGTAGTAAATGGTCTTGTCTTCTTCGCTTGCGGCAGCGGTGGCCGCCGTGGTGGCGGCCGCGACGACGGCTGCGGCATTGGCCGGCAGCGGGGCCGTTTGCGGCGCCGGCGCGGCGGGCGCGGGCGCGGGCCGCACGGCCACCGGCTCGGGCGTCTTCATGGTGGCGATCGCCGCGCCCAGCGGGTCCTCTTCGGGCTTTTGCTTCTCGATGATCTGCTTGTTGGCCGCGCGCGCAGCATCCTTGTTGGTGTAGAGCGGCTTGTTCGGATCGGACGCCTGGCCGGCGGTGGGCTCGCCCATCTTGCCGGCCTTGCCGGCGCGGTCGGTGAAGGGCGTCGAGCCCTTGGTGATCAGCAGCGCGACGATGACGGCGATCACCAGCCCGACGATCAGGCCGATGATGATGCCGGTGAGCGTATTGCCCTGCTGGCGCCGGAAGGGAATGCGGGACTGCGGAACGGGTGACATAGTAACGGGTGACATAGTCATGGGTAAGTTCAGATCCAGGTCGGGGTTAAATCTCGGATGTGCTCCGAGCTGCATTGGCAGCCCGGGGTTGATCGCAGCTGCGCCAGGCGCAGCCTACATCTGGTCGGGCGCGGACACGCCGATCAGCGCCAGGCCGTTGCGCAGCACCTGGCGCGTGGCCACCACCAATGCCAGGCGCGCCAGCTTGATGGCGTCGTCGTCGACCAGCACTTTTTCGGCGAAATAAAAGCTGTGCAGCGCCGCGGCCAGTTCGCGCAGGTAGAACGCCACCTGGTGCGGCCCCAGCTCGGCCTGGGCGCGGGCCAGCATTTCCGGATACGCCGCCAGGGTGGCCAGCAAATGCATTTCGGATGGCGCCGTCAGCGGGGCCAGATCGGCGCCGCTCAGGGTGGCCTCGTCGCCGCCCCACAGGTTGAGCATGCGGCAGATGCGGGCGTGCGCGTACTGCACGTAGTACACCGGGTTTTCGTCCGTGGTCTTGAGCGCGACGTCGACGTCGAACACGAATTCGGTGTCGGCCTTGCGCGAAATGAGGAAGAAGCGCACGGCGTCGCGGCCCTTGACCAGATCGCCGTTGCCGGACCACTCGATCAGGTCGCGCACCGTCACGTACGAGCCGGCGCGCTTGGAGATCTTGACCTCTTCGCCGTTGCGCATCACGGTGACCATCTTGTGCAGCACGTAGTCGGGGTAACCCTGCGGGATATTCAGCCCCACCGCCTGCACGCCGGCGCGCACGCGCGCGATGGTGCCGTGGTGATCGCTACCCTGGATGTTGATGGCCTGCTCGAAGCCGCGCTGCCACTTGACGATGTGGTACGCCACGTCCGGCACGAAATAGGTGTAGCTGCCCTCGGACTTGCGCATGACGCGGTCTTTGTCGTCGCCGTAGTCGGTGGTGCGCAGCCACAGCGCGCCTTCGTGCTCGTAGGTTTTGCCATTGTCGATCAGGGTCTGGACCACCTTGTCGACCTTGCCGTCGGCGTACAGCGACGACTCCAGGTAGTAATTGTCGAACTTGACGCCGAACGCCTGCAGGTCGATGTCCTGCTCGTTGCGCAAATAGGTGACGGCGAACGGACGGATCGAATCGAGGTCGTCGGCATTGCCGCTGGCGGTGGCGGGCAGGCCATCGCTGGCCGAGACGGTCTTGCCGGCCAGGTAATCGGCGGCGATGTCGGCGATGTAGTCGCCGTTGTAGGCCGACTCGGGCCAGCCGGCGTCGCCGGGATTGATGCCGCGCGCGCGCGCCTGCACGGAGTTGGCCAGGGTGGCGATCTGCACGCCGGCGTCGTTATAGTAAAACTCGCGCGTGACGGCAAAGCCCTGAGCGTCGAACAGCGCGCCGAGCGCGTCGCCCAGCGCGGCCTGGCGGCCGTGTCCCACGTGCAGGGGCCCGGTCGGGTTGGCCGAGACGAATTCGAGGATGACCTTGTGGCCCACGCCGGCTGTGCCGCGGCCGAATTGCGTGCCCTGTTCCAGAACGGCCTTGACCACGGCCTGCTTGGCGCTGGCGGCCACGCGCAGGTTGATGAAGCCGGGGCCGGCGATGTCGGCGCTGTCGACGACGCCTGCCGATGCCGGATCGGCCAGCAGGGCGGCGACGATCTTCTGGGCCAGTTCGCGCGGGTTCATCTTGAGCTGCTTGGCCAGCTGCATGGCGATGTTGCAGGCGATGTCGCCGTGGGCCGGGTCGCGCGGGCGCTCCAGCACGACGGTGGCCGACGGCGCATCGGGCGCGTCGGCGAGGGCGGTGGCGAGAGCGGCCTGGAGCAGGGCGGCGATTTCTTGTTTTTGTGATGCGAGCATGAGCGGGTCTAAATAAAGTGCAGGCTGGGCTGCAAAGTAACGAATAGGTAACGAACAGGTATGAACAGCTAAGGAATCGGTCAGCGCAACGGCGAATTGACTAATTATACTGGCCGTTGGCAGGGGCGGGGTGCTTCGGCGCTGTTGTTGCCGGCCCTGCAAAAGCGCCGCTTTAAGCTCGGCGCAAGTCTTACCCGGTACAATTGCGCCTTTATAAAGCCATATTAAGACTCGCCATGACCGCCAAGCGCCCGACGCTCTCCATCAAGACCGCCGCCGCGGGCCGCCCGGCCAGCCCGGCTAACACCGCTCACTCCGCTAATTCCGTCAAGCGTGCCAACCCGGCCAGTGCTCCTGGCGCCGGTGCCGGCCCCGGTCGCGTGCGCGCCAGCTACGAAGTCAAGCCGGTGCTCCAGCCGGGCTACCGTCCCGACCTGAAACCCGATTCGCTGGCGCTGTGCCTGCTGGGCGCGGCCAACGCCGTGGCCCAGGTGCGCGGCGGCGCGGCGCTGCCGCAGGCGCTCACCACCGCCTTCGGCGTGACCAACGCCTCGCCCCAGGCGCGCGGCGCGATCCAGGATATTTCGTACCGCACCATGCGCCAGCTGGGCCGCAGCGAAACGCTGCTGGGCCTGATGACGTCGAAGGCGCCCGAGCCGCCCATGCTGGCCGCGCTGCTGTGCTGCGCGCTGTCGCTGATGGATACGCCAGACGGCGCCACGGCGCCGTACGAAGAATTCACCGTCGTCGACCAGGCCGTGACGGTGGCCACCTCGCACCCCGACATGGCGCATGCCAAGGGCATGGTCAACGCCGTGCTGCGCCGCTTTGCGCGCGAACGCGCCGCGCTGGTGGCCGAGGCGCTCAGGCAGCCGATCGCCAAATGGAATTATCCGCAGTGGTGGATCGACGCCACCAAGGCCGCCTATCCGGCCGACTGGCAAGCCATTCTGGAAGCGGGCAACGCCCAGCCGCCATTGACCTTGCGCGTCAACCAGCGCAAGGTGAGCGTGGCCGACTATCTGGTCACGCTGGAACAGGCCGGCATCGGCGCGCGCCAGATCGGCCCGTCCGCCGTGCGGCTGGACAAAGCCATCGGCGTGGCCGCGATACCGGGTTTCGATGCGGGCTATTCGTCGGTGCAGGACGCCGGCGCCCAGCTGGCCGCGGCGCTGCTGGACGTGGCCGACGGCATGCGCGTGCTGGACGCCTGCGCGGCCCCGGGCGGCAAGACCGGCCATATTCTGGAGCTGGCCAAGGTCGACCTGACGGCGATCGACTCCGATCCCAAGCGCCTGGAGCGGGTCGAGGAAAACCTGGTGCGGCTGGGATTGAGCGCCACGCTGAAGGCGTTCGAGGCGCAAACCCGCGTCTGGTGGGACGGCCAGCCGTTCGATCGCATCCTGGCCGACGTGCCGTGCACGGCGTCGGGCATCGTGCGGCGCCACCCGGATATCCGCTGGTTGCGGCGCAAGGCCGATGCACTCCAACTTGCAACACTTTCGGGCAAAATTCTCGACAACCTTTGGCAGATGCTCGCCCCCAATGGTAAATTGCTGTTCGTGACATGTTCGATCTGGCCCCAGGAATCGGAGGCGCAGGCGGCCGCGTTCGCGGTACGCCACAACGCGGTCCGGCTCGACGCGCCGGGGCAGCTGCTGCCCACTGGCGGCGTTGACCACGACCACGATGGTTTGTTCTACGCGCTGTTCGAAAAGCGCGCCCAGTAACGGGTCCCCGACAATGCGATTGTTCTTAAAGGCTTTGGGCAACCTGTGACATTACGACTTCTTCGACTCCTCGCCTGCCAGCTGCTGCTGACGTTCGCGTTCGCGCAGGCGCAGGCTGCCGACGCCGTCGACATCACCCACGCACACATCGAGTCGACCGACGACGGCTACCGCCTGTCGGCCACCTACGACTTCGAACTGAACCAGGAGCTGGAGCTGGCCATCCAGCACGGCGTCGACCTGTTCTTCACCACCGAAATCGAACTGACGCGCCCGCGCTGGTACTGGACCGACGACCGCGCCGTGGCCGCGCGCCAGACCCTGCGCATCTACTACAACGTATTGACGCGCGAGTACAACGTCACCATCAAGGGCGCGCTGCAGGCCAGCGTGCAGCAAAGTTTCACCACGCTGGAAGACGCCATGGTGATGATTCACCGGCCCAGCCGCTGGCTGATCGGGCGGCGCGGGCAGTTAAAACCCGGCGAAGTCTATAACGTCACCCTGCGCATGTTCATGGACCGGGGCCTCTTGGCCAAGCCGATCCAGGTCAACGCCTTCAATAATTCCGAATGGCGCCTGGCGTCCAAAGATAAAAAATTCACCTACAGGGCGGAATAAGCCGTGAACCAGGCCATACGCTACGCGCTGGTGGTGGGCGGCGCCGTCGTCAGCATCCTGCTGTTCCTGCTCGCCTCCGCGTCCGACAACTCGGGCTTCTTCGACCGCTATTATTCCTGGCTGCTGGGGGTGAACGCCGCCGTGGCGGTCACCTTGCTGCTGCTGGTGATCGTGGCCCTGGCGCGCCTGTATTCACGCTACAAGAGCGGCAAATTCGGTTCGCGCCTGATGGCCCGGCTGGTGCTGCTGTTCGCCGGCATCGGCATTTTGCCGGGACTGGTGATCTTCGTGGTGTCGGTGCAGTTCGTGTCGCACTCGATCGAGTCGTGGTTCAACGTGAAGATCGAGGCGGCGCTGGAATCGGGCCTGGCGCTCGGCCACGCGGCGCTCGACCAGGCCCTGTCGGAACTGGGCGCCAGCGCCGAAATTTCGGCCGCCACCCTGGCCGGGCAGTACCAGGGCGACGCCCAGGACATTTTGCGCCGCGTCGTCAACGAGCAGGATGGCGTGCAAAGCGCGATGCTGATCGGCGCCGACGGCAAGATGCTGGCCAGCGCCGCCAAGCGCCGCAACGTCGATCTGCGCGTGGACGTGCCCACGCCCGCCATGCTGCTGCAGGCGGTCATGCCGGGTGGTTACGCACGGCCCGAGGGCGGCATCGAACGCGATTTCCGCGAGCCGTCGGGCATACGCGGCGGCGCGGCCAGCCCGTCGATCGACGCCGTCACGGGCCTGCGCCTGCGCGTGGTGGTGGCCGTGCCGGAGCCGCCCGGGGTGCAGCCGCGCTTTCTGCAGATCGTCCAGTCGGTGCCGGTCAAGCTGGCGTCCAACGCCGAAGTGCTGCGCACCGCCTACAGCGAATATCAGGAACGCTTCGTGGCGCGCACGGGCCTGCGCAAGATGTACATCGAAACGCTGACCCTGACGCTGCTGCTGGCCATCTTCGGGGCCATCGCCAGCGCCTTCGTCATCGCCGGCAATCTGGCCCAGCCCCTGCTGGTGCTGGCCGAAGGCACGCGCGCGGTGGCCGAGGGCGACCTGTCGCCGCGCCCGATCGTGGCCACCAAGGACGAACTGGGCACGCTGACGCAGTCGTTCAACACCATGACCGGCCAGCTGTTCGAAGCGCGCAGCGCCGTCGAGCGCAACCGCGCCGCGCTGCAAAGCGCCAAGGCCCACCTGGAATCGGTGCTGGAAAATATGTCGGCCGGGGTGATCGTGCTCGACGCCGCCTTCAATCTGGTCAGCTCCAACGAGGCGGTGGCGCGCATCCTGCAGCAGGACGTGGGCGGGCTGGTGGGCACGCCGCTGTCGGCCATCGACGGGCTGCGCCCGTTCGCCGACGCCATCACGCGCACCTTTTCGGCCCAGAGCGCGCAGTCGGCCGCCGGCAGCACGCGCTCGCGCGGCCACTGGCAGCAGCAGATCGAAATTCCGCGCCGCCCGGGCAGCACCGACGACCACGACATCGTGCTGCTGGCGCGCGGCTCGCGCCTGCCGGTGGGGGCGGGCAGCGGCTACATCGTGGTGTTCGACGATATCTCGGACGTGATCTCGGCGCAGCGCTCGATCGCCTGGGGCGAAGTGGCGCGCCGCCTGGCCCATGAAATCAAGAATCCGCTCACGCCCATCCAGCTGTCGGCCGAGCGCATGCAGATGAAACTGGAAAGCAAGCTCTCGCCGGTGGACGCGGAGCTGCTCAACCGCGGCACCGCCACCATCGTCAACCAGGTCGACGCCATGAAGCGCATGGTCGACGACTTCCGCGACTACGCCAAGGCGCCGCCGGCGGTGCTGGGCCAGCTCGACCTGAATGCGCTGATCGGCGAGATCCTGCACCTGTACCTGGCCGGCGACGAGAGCGACATCATCCACCTGAACCTGGCGGGCGGCCTGCCCGGCGTGATGGGCGACGCCACCCAGCTGCGCCAGGTGATCCACAACCTGCTGCAGAACGCCCAGGACGCGATGACCGAGCGCGGTCCGGATGCGCCGCCGCCGCGCATCGACGTCACCACCGAGGCGATCCATTACCGCGGCGCGGACGGGCGCGACGGCACGGCGGTGCGCCTGGCCATCGTCGACAACGGCCCCGGCTTCGCGCCCAAGATCCTGTCGCGCGCCTTCGAGCCGTACGTCACCTCGAAGGCGCAC
>CALRYE020000146.1:0-17663 GCA_943372275.1 Janthinobacterium lividum | reverse complement strand
GGTGATGGAACTGAGCGCCGGCGCCCAATCTCAGAAGAAGCCCCGCGATGAGTGATCCGCATATGCTGCTGGTTGAACCGGAGACCTTGTTGCGCCGCACGGTCACGCTCACCGCCCGCTCGCTGGGATTGGCCACGGTGCATGAAGCGGCCAGCCATGCGCTGGCGCTGCGCATGCTGCAAGACAAGGCGTTCGACGGCGCGCTGATCGCCATCGATCGGGATGGCGCCGACTCGGACGCCTCCACGCTGGCCCTGCTGGATCGGATTCGGGCGGGCTCGACGGCGTGCGATGCCGGCATGCCGATCGCCGTCATGACCGCCCGCTGCGACGCTGCCATGATCGCCGGATTGCGCGCACGCGGTGTGGTGCGCATTCTGCTCAAACCATTTAAGGCGCGCCACCTGATCGATACCGTGGGCGCCTTCGCCGCCGCTCCGGTGGTAAGCGCGCCGCCCGCCGCAGGATTATTCCGGGTCGAAGGGGGCGACCCGGGCCAGCAACAGGGGGCGCGCCGCTGAGCGCGCCGGCAGCATACGCGGTGACGGCGTCGCCGTCACGATGGCGATAGCGCTGACGATGGTGCTGACGATGGCGCTGGCGAGCCCGGCCGCGCGTGGCTTACCTGGGCGCCGGCGCGGGCATGGGTGCCGTCAGCGGCTTGACGCTGCCGCAGTCGGCGCTGACCCATTTGCCGCTGCCGGTGACCGACATGGTGTGCGGCTGGCCGTTGAGAGTGCTGGCGGTGTTCATTGTCATGGTGTAAGCCTTGCCGCCACTGAACTGGAACCGTGCTTCGCCCGACGACGGCGGATTGGTGCACGAGAACGTGGTCTTCAGCACGCCGCCCACGATGGGCGAATTTTTCTGCGTGCAATTGCCCTGGGTCGGCACTGGCACCATGCTTTTGGCGATCATCTCCTTGGTGATGCAGGCCGGCATGGCCACGCTGCCGTCACCGTTCATGGTCATCGGCGGCAGCTGGCCGCCGCCTTGCTTGGTGATCATGGCCTGGATCGCCTCGCGCTGCTCAGGTCCCAGATTGCCCATCTGCTGCTGCGCCATGGCCATGGCCTTGCCCATCTCGGAATTGCCGAAATCGACCTTGCTGCTGGTCTGCCACAGGCCCGGGGTCATGGTGTCCGCCGGGGCCGCGTAGGCCAGGCTGCTGCAGGCCAGCACGGCCAATGCGACGATGTGTCGATTCTTCATTGCGATCTCCTCAGTCTGAATGAAACGGGTGGTGAGGCCGGCATTGCGCAGGGCCGGCCCATTGCTGGTGTATCGTACCAATAGAAAAGCCGCCGGAACCCGGCGGCTTTTTGGCTAACGAAGCGCGGTCGATCAACCGCGGTTCGGTTCCGCCACGTAGATCTCGACGCGGCGGTTGCGGGCGCGGCCGTTGTTGTCGTTGTTCGAGGCAATCGGCTCCCGTTCGCCGCGGCCATCGATGCTGATGCGGTTCGGCGACACGCCGCGCATGGACAGATAGTCGCGGGTACGGGCGGCGCGCTCGAGCGACAGCGGCTCGTTGACGGCATCGTTGCCGGTGCTGTCAGTGTGGCCGATGATGGACACGCTGGTGGCAGGATTGTCCTGCAGGGTATTGGCGAACTGTTCCAGCACAGGGCGGAAGTTCGACTTGATATCGGCACGGCCGGTATCGAACGACACATCGGCCGGAATGTCCAGCTTGAGGCGGTTATCCTGGGTCTGGCTGACCTGGATGCCGGTGCCGCGAGTGGCTTGCTCCATCGCCTGCTTTTGCTTTTCCATGCGGTTCGACCAGATGTTGCCGATCAGCGCACCTGCGGCGCCGCCGATGACCGCACCCTTGGCCGCGCGGTTGCTGCCGCCGCCGCCCGTGGTGCCACCCAGAATGGCGCCCAGTCCGGCGCCGACGCCCGCACCCGTGGCGGTGCCGCGTTGAGTAGCGGACATATCTGCACAGCCCGTGGCCAATGCCAGTACGGTCACGCCTACCATTGTTTTGATGATGTTTTTCTTCATGGTTTTCTCTCCTCAGAAATGATTAATCCGTTTCGCCGTCACACCAAGCACAAGCTGGGCGCGACCGCGAAACGGATCGGGCATCAAACGATGTCCGGGTAGTGCAGGCTAGATACCTCGGCCGCTGATCAGCTTGACCAGAACCATGATAACAGCGACGACCAGCAGGATGTGAATGAAACCGCCGATGGTGTAGGAAGTGACCAAGCCAAGCAGCCACAGGATCAGGAGTACGACAGCGATGGTATAGAGCATGATTGAGTCCTCAGTAGTTTTTTTGGACGACTTGAGTGTCGTTGAGTTCATTATGCTTCTGTACAGATAACGATTCTGTACGTTGGCGTACATTACGAATAACTTTTTTGTTCCGAACGCAATCCAGGGATCCAACCCATGAAGCCCATCAGGCCGATGGCACCCACCAGGCTGGTGACCAGGCCGCCGGCAATCAGAAACACCACGTTGGACGCTTCCGACGCCGCGCCCATGTCGCCGGCGGGCGCGGCCGACAGCAGGCCTAAGGCGGTGAGAAACATTCCCCACATGATGATGGCAGTCCAGCGCAGGCTGTTCATGGTATGGCTCCTAAAGTTGCATTCATGACGACAGTATTTGTCGTCTGGAAACCATTTTGCCGTTAGCTCAGCAGTAAAACCGTTCGCTGCCGCACATTGCCGAAATGAACAACGCTCCAGGAGCAAATTGCTGCTGGAGCGTTGTTTATTGATACTTCGCTTGACAGGCGCGCTGCGCCCACCAGCCCATCACGACGGTCGCCGGATCAGCTGGCCGAGCGCAGGGCGCCCTTGACCACCTTGATGCGGTCGCCCGCGGCCCAGCGCGGCGCGCTGCTTTGATGAAACGTGCGGGCGCTGCCATCGTCCAGACGCACCTTGATTTCGTAGCTGGTGGTTGCCTTCATGTTGCCTTCAACTTGATTGCCCACCACCGCGCCGCCCACGGCGCCGGCCACGGTCGCCAGTTGACGGCCGTGACCGCCACCGATCTGGTTGCCCAGTAAGCCGCCCAGCACGGCGCCGCCCGCTGCGCCCAGGCCGCTGCCTTCGGCGCGCTGTTTGATGGCGCGTACCGATTCGACGTTGCCGCAGTTGGAGCACCAGGCTTTTTCAGGTGCGGCCTGGGCCACGCGGCGCGGCTCGCTCTGGCGCGCTGCCGGTGCGATGTCGTTGTCGCGCGCGTCGGACGCATCGCGCTGCGCGCGGGTGCTGTCGTTGCGGTTGTCCGCGTCGATGCGGTCGCGGCGGTCGGCGTCGAGCGCGCGCCGTTCGGCGTCGAGTGCACTGGTATCGGGCGCCGCCATGGCGAGGGCTGGCGCCGACTGGCGGCCATCCTGTTCCATCTTGGATGCCAGGGTGGCTTTATCGAAATCGCTCAATTCGCTTTTCGGTTCGGCGCCGCCCATCGACGTGGGCAGCCAGCCGAGGATGGCGGCGGTGCCAGTCAGGCACAACAGGATCACGGCGATGGCGGCCGCGATCATCAGGGGATGCTGGCGGGATGCGGCGCGCGCTGGCGAGGGCGTACCGTTGGGGGTAGGGGATGAATGCATGGTGATTTTCCTTTTCTTGTTTGAGCCGTGTCGCGCGGCATGATGGCGCAAACGGTGACGCCATTGTCCGGGTCGGGGCCGCTCCCATCCGTGCGTCACCGTACATACTTTGCCTATTATTGCCGCTACGCTGATTGAAAATTGTTTGCAAGTGTATCCGTGCAAATCAGCCATCCACATCCGATCCATGAATGCGACCCGTTCCGCCTTATGTATGAATCCACACCATCCGTACGGGAGACACCGATGAGCATCGTTTCAGGGCTCGAGCTCCAGCCGCACGGCAACCAGTTACTTGCTGCCTTGCCCACGGCCGACCTGGCGCGGGTGGCGCCCATGCTCGAACCTGTGCCGGTCGACGTGGGCGACGTGCTGTGCGAACCCGGCGAGCCGATCCGCCACATCTATTTTCCTCACGATAGCCTGATCTCGCTGCTGGGCGTGGCCGAAGGGCGCATGACGCTCGAGGTCGGTCTGGTCGGACGGGAAGGCATGTTGGGCGCCACGGTGGCGTTAGGTCATGAGGTGGCGCAGGTACGGGCGATCGTGCAGCGGGCCGGCATGACCAGCCGCGTCGACAGCGCCCAGTTCCGCGCTGAATTCGCCAGCAATCCGGCGCTGCAGCGGGTGTTGTACCGCTACACCGACACCTTGCTGGCGCAGGCGATCCAGATTGCCGTGTGCAGCCGCTTCCATGTACTCGAAGCGCGTCTGGCACGCTCGCTGCTGATCACGCGCGACCGCTTGCAATCCGATAAATTCCATTTGACCCATGAGTTCCTGGCACATGCACTGGGCGTGCGCCGGGTCGGCGTGACCAAGGCGGCCAGCGCCCTGCAGCATCAGGGATTGATCATCTACAGCCGCGGCAATATCGAGATCCTCGATCCGGCCGGCCTGGCATCGGCGTCATGCAAGTGCTACGAGATCGTCAAGGATGCCGGCGCCAGTGCGCTGTCGACGGCGTTCGTATAGCGCCGTTGCGGTCCGGCGATGCGCTGACCGCCAAGCCCCAAGGTCACGGTCCGGTTCGCCGCCTGATGGTGCAGTCCAATAAGCCGCTCCATGTTGAGCGGCTTTTTTTTTAGTGAGCAGGGATGGGCGAAACATGATGGATGGACGATCTATGCACGCCCGGGGGGGGCAAGCATGGACGATGCATGGAAGACAAAGGGACGACGGATGGCTGACGCGTGAACGACGGAGCTACGCTTACGGACAACAAAAAGGCCGCTCAACGAAGCGGCCTTTTTAACACGAGGGTGTTGCCACCCACGGTGTACGACAATTATTTTGCAGCAGGCTTGACCTGGTTGCCGATCACGCCGCCGACGGCTGCGCCACCGACGGTGCCGACGGTGCTGCCACCGGTCAGCACGCCACCGATCACTGCACCGGCGCCAGCGCCGATTGCCGTGTTCTTATCCTGGGCCGACATGCTGGAGCAGCCGCCCATTGCCAGCGCCACCGTTACCAGCGACGCACCTACTACCATTTGCTTGATCGTTTTCATCGTGGGTTCTCCTCGAATTAATTTATTGTATGCGTGTTTGAAACGCTTACTTCATGCGGATGTCGTTCTTGACCGACTGTACGCCCTTGACGCCGCGTGCTACCGACGCTGCCTTGGCGATGCTGTCCTGGGCAGCAACGAAGCCGCTCAGCTGAACCACACCTTTGTAGGTCTCGACATTGATCTCAGCAACTTTGAGCGTAGGCTCATTGACGATTGCTGCTTTCACGCTGGTGGTGATGACGGCGTCGTCAACGTATTCGCCAACGGTTTCGGTCTTCGAGTTGGTGGCGCAACCAACAACGGTGGTCAGCATCAGGGCGGCGATCAGGGTCGAAACGATTTTCAGGTTTTTCATTTTATTTTCCTCTGGGTGGGGTCTAGCTTTTATTCAGCTCCGGCCAGCAAAACGCTGAACCGATGCACGAAGAATAGATCCTCGCCACCCTTGAGTCTGTACGGCAACGCACACAAGGTATTTTGTTGCCGATCTTCCTATTTTTTGCTTTGCCGGCGCTTCTGGTCGTCCCAGCTCTTGTGTTCGTCCCCCGACCGAAGCGCTTAGCCTGCGGGCTGGCGGCTCGGCTTGCGCTGCGCGGTCTTGCCCGGCGGCGGCGCCACCGGTTTCTCGCGCGCCATGGCCAGAAGCTGGGCGCAATTGCTGTCCGCACCGGGACCGGCCTGCACCAGCGGCAGCAGGGCCGCCACCGGCGCGGCCAGGCCCAGTGCGATGGCGCCGCCGGCGCGCATGGCCAGCATGCCCTTGTCGACGCTCACGTCGGGCTTGCTGAAGCCGCCGCGCACATACAAGGGGGCGCGCAGCGAGAAGATGCGCAAGCCCTTGGTCTCCGGGCGCAGCGTCATGTCCAGCTGCTCGTTGGCCAGGTTGATGGTGCCGTTGACGTTGATGATGGCCTCGTTGGTGTCGACGACGAAGGTGCGCGTTTGCATCAGGCCATTCGTCACGGCGAAATCGGTGGCCATGCAATTGAGCTGCACCTGCTTGTCGCCAAACAGTTTGGTCAGCACGATGTTGCCCACGTTCAGGCCCATCTGTTCCAGCAGCAGTTTGCTGATGGTGCCCTGGTCGATCAGCGTTTTGACTTCGCCGTTCGAGGTGCCCAGCAAACTGGCCACCGAATTGCCGGTGGCCGACAGCTGCGCGTCGCCGTTGATCTCGCCCACCGTGGCCTGCATCTTTTCGATGGTGGGGAACAGATCCTTGATGCGGATGTGGCGCGCCGTGATCTTGGCGGTGGCGCGGATGGCATTCTTGCCTTCACGCCCGCTGCCGTCGAGCTTGATGTTGGAATTGAGCGTGCCGCCCGCCATCTCGAACGTCAGCGGCGCCAGCGTCAGAATGCCATCCCTGAGCACCAGGTGGGTGCTGAGTTTTTTAATGGGCAACTGCTCCTGGCGCACGATCTTTTCGGCGGCGTAATGCACATCCGCATCGATGGCGGTCCAGCGCTCGGTGCGGAAGGTTTCCACCGGCAGCACCTTGCCGGTCGGCTGCACGGGGGCCACGCCGCGCGCAGTCTTGCTGGCGTTCGAATCGGCGCCCACCAGCGGACCCAGGTCGGCAAATTGCAGCAGGCGCGAGACCACCTTGCCGGTCAGCTTGGGGCGTGGCTTACCGGACTGGAATTCGAGACGGCCGCCGATATCGCTGGAGCCGACTTTGCCGGTGAACTTGTCATAGGTCCAGCGGCTGCTGGTGTCGCTGATCGCGCCCAGCAAACGGCCTTCGGTGCTGAAGGCGGGTGTTTCGGGCAGCAGCACGCCGGTCAGCGGGAACAGCCGCGCCATGCTGGCGCCGGACACCTTCAGACGCAGGTCCAGCGCAGCCAGTTCGGTCGGCTTGGTGACCGTGCCTTCGACATGGGCCCGCGTGCTGCCCATGCGCATGTCGGCCATGATGGGGTAGGGCGTGCTCTGCTGCTTGAGCGAGAGCACCGCGCCGGCCTTGCCGCCGCCCGTCACGGGCGCATCGTTGTAAGTGCCCCTGAGCTTCCACGTCACGCCGTATTTAGCGTCGCCGCTGACGGTGTCGATATCGGCCGTGATGTCGGCGTCCGTCATGGCGTCCTTGACCTTGACCACGCCTTTGGTCAGCACGATGCGCTCCAGGTCCAGCTTCCACGGCGACTCTTTCTTTTCCTGCTTGAAGGTCCAGTTGTTGCTGCCGTCCTTGTTGCGCAGCAGTTCGACGGCCGGCGACTCGAAGCGCAGCACGGGAATCGAAATGCTCTTGTGCAGCAAGGCCAGCGGATTGAGGGAAAACGAAAACTGCTTCACGCTGGCCATGTCGCCGCTGCCGATGCCGGCGGGGTTGCCCACGTGGACGTCGTTGGCGATCAGATGGGGCCACGGTATCAGGTCGCGCCAGGTCTTGTCGTGGGCGGCCATCAGCTCCGAGGGTTTTTCCCACTTCAGCGACAGGTTGCCGGCGATCTGGAACGGCCGCCCGATCGCTTCGCTGGTCTTGGCATTGAGCCATGGGCGGGCCCTGTTCCAGTCGTAGTTCAGCAAGATCACCAGCGCAATGGCGGGAATGGCGACCAGCACGCCGAGCACGGAGAGGAAGATCTTGGTGCCGCGCTTGAGGTGCTTGGGGCCGGCTGCTTGTGGTTGGTTCATGGCAGTCCTCGTAAGTGGCGGCGGGGCGCTGGGGCCCGCACGCGCAGATGGTGTGTTGTGACGGTTGTTCTGGTTATTGTGGTGCCGTATTGATCGATACAAGCTATTTGATATATACCGTTACGATCAATCTGGGGCCGAGAATAGCGCAAACGCTATCGCCACAGTGTGCGTTGACACACGTTGGAGATAGTCGAAACGACGCTATTGTCTATAAAACATTGCTATGTGCGGCAGCGTACCGAACTTGCCCGTGATTGAGCCTATAAAGTTACCACGACATCACTTATCACTCACGGAGAAAAAAAGATGACTACCCAAACAATGCATCAGCTGACCAAAGTATTGTGTGCCGCAGCCGTTTTGACGCTGGCGGCCTGCGCAAGTTCGCAGAAGGCACCTGCCACGGCTGATGTTGCTGTTTCGAAGAACGCGGTCGAGAACGCCGTGAGCGCCGGCGCCGCGGATCTGGCACCAGAAGAAATCAATGCTGCGCGCGCCAAGATGATGCGCGCCAATCAGGCACTGGCCGCCAAGGATTACACCCTGGCCCGCGATCTGGCGACCCAGGCCCAGGCCGACGCCAAGCTGGCCCAGAGCAAAGCCAATTCGGCCAAGGCCACCACCGCCGCCAACGCGCTGCAAGAAGACTTGCGCGTGCTGCGTGAAGAAGTCGACCGCGCCAAGTAATCGTGCCGCGCAAGCGGCGCTTGTAAGCTTCCCTGAAAGCGCCGTTGCAAGCCGGAGCCGGGCATAAGGTGCCCGAGCCGAACGGCGATGAACTGAACCACCCCATCTGCGCTTAGGCGCACACAATAATAAAGGATTAGATGATGAAACCTTCGATCATGAAAGCCGCCATCCTGGCCGCCGTTGTTACCCTGGCTGGCTGCAGCTCGATGCCAACCACCACCCCGCTGCTGGATCAGGCGCGCGGCGACTTCGTGCAGGCCAATAACAACCCGCGCGTGTCGAGCTACGCCCCGGTCGAATTCAAGCAAGCCAGCGAGGCGCTGGAAGCGGCCAACGCCGCTGCCGCCCGCAAGGACAGCCTGGAGCAGATCGACAAGCTGGCCTATATCGCCAAGCAGAAGATTGCCACCGCACAGGAAATCGCCAAGGGCAAGGCTGCTGAAGCGGAAATCGCCGGCGCCGGCAAGGAACGCGATCAGGTGCGCCTGGAAGCGCGCACCGCCGAAGCGAACCGCGCCAGGATGGATGCCGAAGCCGCCAAGGCCCAGGCCGCCGCTGCACAAAGCCAGGCCGCCGTGGCCGAGAGCCAGGTCAGCGACGCCCAGCGCCGCGCCGCCGAAGCGGAAGCTGCCACCCGCGACGCCCAGGCCAAGGCTGCCCAGCTCGAGTCGATGATGAGCGACCTGCAAGCGAAGAAAACCGAACGCGGCATGATCATCACGATCGGCGACGTGTTGTTCGCTACCAATCAAGCAACCTTGACGCCAGCGGGCACGGCGACGGTACGCAAGCTGGCCGACGTGCTGGTGGCGAACCAGAACCGCACTGTGCTGGTCGAAGGGTTTACCGACAGTGTCGGCGGCACCGCGCATAACCAGGAACTGTCGGAGCGCCGTGCCAACTCGGTACGCGCTGCGCTGACCCAGATGGGCGTGTCGCCAGAACGCGTGGCCATGAAAGGCTACGGCGAAACGTTCCCGGTCGCCGCCAACGACAACGCCGGCAACCGCCAGCTCAATCGCCGTGTGGAGATTGTGCTGTCGAACGAAGGCCAGGCCATCGCCCCACGTCGCTAATCGCGCCGGGGTGGAGCCGGCGCGTGCTGCGCGCCGGCAGCCAGTTGCACGACGGTGCGCATCACCGCACCGGCAGTAAAAGCAGCGCTATTGACGCTATTGAAAGAAGGGCATGGCTATGGTGCCATGCCAACACAAAAGACGAAGGAAACCACAATGGAACAATCGAAGACGCCTCTGGCACATGGTTTTGATATCGAAGCGATCCGCGCCGCCGCCGCCAATCTCGATGACGGCGCCGTCACCGACGGCTACCGTGCCGACCGCGAAGCTGTCATCTCCATGCTCAACGATGCACTGGCCACGGAACTGGTGTGCGTGCTGCGTTACAAGCGCCACTACTACACGGCCAGCGGCCTGGGCAACGGTCCCATCAAGGCCGAGTTCCTGGAGCACGCCGAGGAAGAGCAGGAGCACGCCGACTGGCTGGCCGAGCGCATCGTTCAGCTGAATGGCTCGCCCAACTTCAACCCGGCCACCCTGACGGCGCGCAGCCACGCCGAGTACGACGATTCGGAAGACATCAAGGGCATGATCCGCGCCAACCTGATCGCCGAACGCGTGGCCATCGAGTCGTATCGCCAGATGATCCTGGCAATCGGCGACAAGGACCCGACCACCCGTCATCTGCTGACCAAGATCATGGCAGTCGAAGAAGAGCACGCCGACGATATGCGCGACCTGCTCGAGAAATGATTTGCGCCGGCACGCCCGGGCCACGCGCAGTGCGCGGCCCGGGACCGCGCCGGCAGTGCAGTACAGGCAGTTCGAAGTAGCTGTTTATGTAAGTAACTTGCGTTAGTAGCTGTTCATTGAAAACAGTGTCACCAAGACTTTTAACCCACCAAGGAGTTCATCATGTTAGATACCAATATCCCACGCACCAACGGTTCCGCTTCGTCCATCAACGGCGCTGCCAGCAATGTCCAATCGGACGTCAAGACGCTGATGCGCGACGCCCAATCCCTGCTGCAAGCCGCTGCCGCCCTGACCGGCGAAAAGGCCGAAGACATGCGCGCGCGCGGCATGCAGATGCTGGACGTCGCACTGGGCAAGGCATCGCACGTGCAAGGTCAAGCTCTGGTCAAAGGTAAGGAACTGGCCAGCACCGCCGATGTCTATGTTAAGGACAACCCATGGCGCACCGTTGCCGCCGCTGCCGGCGTCGGCCTGCTGGTCGGTGTGATCCTGGGCCGTAAATAACTTTATCCCGGAGTAGCCATGGACCATTCGACTGCAGCTGTACATGGCCCCGGCCTGCTGGGCGGGCTGACTGGCCTGGCGAAAAACGTCTTCGGACTGGTGGTGTCGCGCGTCGAACTGGCGGCGCTGGAGCTGTCCGAAGTACGTAACCACGTGCTCGAGCTGATGGCCATCTTCGCGCTGGCGTTCATTTGCAGCCTGTTCGCGCTGGCCTTCGGGTCGGCCGTGATCGTGGCGTTGGCATGGGAAGCGCTGGGCTGGAAGATCCTGCTGATCATGTTCGGTGTGTTTTTGGTGGCGACAGCGGCTTTGTTCTTCAAGGGTAAGTCCTTGCTGAAAGAAGGCAAACTGGCGTTCCCCGAAACCATGAACGAGCTCAAACACGACCGCGACATGCTGCTGTAAGGCAGCCAGACAAGGGAGGACACTGATGGAAAACCAAATCGTCGGACTGGCCAAGACCGATGCGTCCAATGTGCCGGAAGACTCGCTCGCGGAACGCAAGGCGCGATTGTTACGGCAGGCCGAGTTTCACCGCGTCGGGATCGTGCACGCCAAGGCGACCATCAAGCAAGGCGCCCGGCCCGAAGCGATGTTTCATTCGGCGCTGGACCATGCGACCTGGGCCGTGCGCACGCGCGTGGACAGTATCCTGCGTCCGACCGGTCTGTCCGTCGCCTCGATGGCGCCGTATGCACTGACGGTGCTGAGTATTATCCGTCGCAAAGGCTTGCTCAAGCCGGCGCTCGGCGTGGCGGCTGCGGCCGGCGCGCTGGCCTGGTATGTGCAACGCCGCCGGACGCAGGCAGCGGCAACGTATTAACATCGCAGTTATGTCACAACGCAGTAATTTCCTCCGTGCCAGGCGCGAGAACCTGGCGTTGCAATAAGAACGGCAAGATATGGTGGGGCTTGAGCGGCGTCGTAATCTCTGATTCGACGCCGTTTTTTTTTCGCCCGCTGCGCTCGGGCTCGATAGCGATTCATCCCGGCCGTACGCGCGAGCGTGCTTCATCGTTCATCCCGGCCGTACGCGCTTGCGCGCTTCCTTGTATAGTCCTTTCTTTCCCCTCCTACCCACCTGACATGAATTCCGAGACCAAGCTCAACGCTCAGCTCAACCCGCACAATCTGCGCATCGTCCTGGTATTGCAGGGCGGCGGCGCGCTCGGCGCGTACCAGGCCGGCGTCTATCAAGCGCTGCACGAGCACAATCTGGTGCCTGACTGGATCGTCGGCACGTCGATCGGGGCCATCAACGCAGCGCTCATCGCCGGCAACAAGCAGGAGAACCGGCTGCAGCGGGTCAAGCAATTCTGGGACCGGGTGGCCCATCCAGACGGGGTCGATCTGACCCGGGTCGACGACCGCGCACGCCGCTCCGCGATTCTGCTCAACACGGTCGATACCGTCATGCGCGGCGTGCCCGGCTTCTTCTCGCCGCGCTGGTTCAGCGGCTTTCCGATCGGCATGCCAGTGGCGCCCGAACAGGCGTCGTTTTACGATACGGCGCCGCTGCGCTCGACCCTGGAAGAACTGGTCGATTTCGATTACCTGAACGAGCCCGGCGGCATACGCCTGACGGTCAACGCCGTCAAGGTCGCCACCGGCGAGCTGTCCCACTTCGACAGCCAGGATGGCCAGCTGTGCGCCGACCATGTGCGCGCCAGCGGCAGCTTGCCGCCGGCGTTTCCTCCGGTGCGTATCGATGGCGACCTGTACTGGGACGGCGGCCTGTACTCGAACACGCCGCTGGAGTCGGTCTTAAATGAGCTGCACGAAGGCGACACCATCTGCTTCATGGTCGACCTGTGGAGCGCGCAGGGCCCGGAACCGACCACCATGGATGAAGTGCAGACGCGCCAGAAGGACGTCACGTACGCGTCGCGTTCCAAGCGCCACATCGACGATTACATCGCGACCCACGCCATGCAGCGCAAGTTGCGCGAGCTGTATGCGCGCATGCCGGCCGATCAGCGCAGTGCCGACGATGAACGCCAGCTGGCCGCGCTGGGGTGCGACTCCACCTTGCATATCGTGCGGGTGCCGTACTCGGGGACCGACTGGCACATGGCGGCCAAGGACGTTAATTTTTCGCGCGGATCGATCCAGTGGCGCTGGGAGCAGGGCTATCGCGACGCCTTGCGCGCGCTGGGCCACGCCGGCTGGCTGGCGCTGGTGTCGGAAGACACGGCCGTGGTGGTGCATGAGCTACCGACGATGGAAGACGACGGCAAGCGGATGGCGTGATCCCGCCTTGGAGGCGGTCTTCGGCGCGCAGTGCTGCTCAGCATAAGCTCAGATCAAGCTCGGCTCGGTTTAAGCTCAGCATCGGCCGCAATCGCAACCGCAACCGCAGCCGCGCCGGGCAGCTGCCCGGCGCCTGTTCAATACCGCTTATTGGCCAGCCATGGCCTGGGCTTTAGCGCCAGCCATTTCCTGCTGATAGGTGTCGCGTGCCTGCTTGGTGCAGGCGGCCTGTTCCGCTTTGGGGGCGGTGCGGCAGTTTCCCAACGATTCCTGTAACGCTGCGCGCGTTTCCTTGCGCAGGCTGGCCAGCCGTGCCGCGCTGGTGGTGTCCTCGCGGGTCCAGCGTGCCGGATCGCCGCGGGCAATTTCCGCAGCCTGCTGACGCGCCGTCGCGGCGGGCACATTCTGATCGCTCGAAACTTGGCCGGTCGCCGCGGGCGCAGTCGCCGGCGTGCTGGTTTGCGCCATCGCCACCGCACATGCGCTGAGGATGCCGGCGCCGACCGCGGCGCGGATGCTACGGGTAGAGGTCAGGGTAGATAGCAGGGCAGAGATCGATTGCATGACAACTCCTTGAAGGGGGACATCAAACATGGTTACATCAACGGGAACATCAACGGGATAATTCCTGCGCAAAACGAAAAACCGGCGCACGCGGCGCCGGTTCATGGTGTCGACGCCGGGCCTTACAGGCGGCCGGTCAGCAACAGGACGATCAGCACCACAACCAGCAAGCCGGTAATGCCCGAAGGACCGTAACCCCAGCTGCGGCTGTGGTTCCAGGTTGGCAGTACGCCGACCAGCGCGAGGATAAGGATGATGAGCAGGATAGTTCCCATGAGAGACTCCGATTAGTTATGGTTGTGGTGGAATGGTTGGGGCAAAAATGATGGAGCAGGGAACGACTTAGTAGCGATAGACGCGGCCGTCGACCACGCGCACGCGGTTGCCGACGCGCAGGTCATACACGCTGTCTTGCACGACGGTGCGGTAGTCGCCATTGTCCAGACGGATGCTGATCTGGTACATGTCCTGGCCGTTCTGGTTGCGGTTCGACTCGACATTGTTGCCGATCGCAGCGCCGCCTACGGCGCCGGCCACGGTGGCGGCGGCACGGCCGCTGCCGCTCCCGACCTGATTGCCGACCAGCGCGCCGACGAGGCCGCCGACAACGGCACCGGTGCCGCTGGTGCTGCCGCCGGAGCGGGTGACCTGGATCGAATCGATGGTGCCGTAGCCCATGTTGGCGCTGGAGGCGTTGTAATTGCCGTTGTCATTGGATTGCGATGAGTTGCTTGCGCAGCCGGTCAGCAGGGCGGTAGTGGCGATGACGATGGCTGCAATGGTCTGAGTGGATTTCATGTTGTTCTCCTTAGCAAAGTGTGAGGTCAGGATAGCCAGCAAGAATTGCTTGGTCTGTGCGGTGCCGCACGTGAGAATTGAGTAGAGGAATGAAGAGTTCCGGCAACATATTCACTTGTGTTCGCCAGCGAACAGAACACAATCAATTGTTCCCGTAAAACGTAAACATCGACGCACCAGTATCAACGGAGAACACCATGAAGCACCCCATCAGCCTGGCCTTGATCAGCATCGCACTTGCCAGCGGCGCCGCGCAGGCCGCACGTCCGAGCGCCGAAGCCAAGGCCGCCTATGTGCAAGCCAAAGACCTGGCCGAGGCGAATTTCAAGGCGGCCCGCGCCAAGTGCGACGTTATCGCCGGCAACCCGAAAGATGTGTGCGTGGCCGAAGCGAAAACGGCGCGTGTACGGGCCGAGCAGGAAGCCGAAGCCTATTACCGCAACACCCTCAAGGCGTACACGCAATCGCGTCTGAAAATAGCCGATGCCAATTACGACCGCGACAAGATCAAGTGCGATGCCCTGACCGGCAACGACAAGGATGTCTGCGTCAAGCAGGCCAAGGCGACGCTGGTGGCCACGCGCGCCGATGCCACCGCGGACAAGAAAGCCATCGAAGCGCGCAACGATGCGCGCGACGACAAAAGAACGGCTGAATACAAAGTCGCACTGGAGAAGTGCGATGCGTTTGCCGGTGCTGCCAAGGACACCTGTGTCGCGGCCGCAAAATCGCAGTATGGGAAATAACTGCTCGGTCACCGAAGCAACTCGGTCGCTGTCAGCATTTTAACCAAGCAGGTTTAGTAGTAAGTCAGTGAGTAAGCGATTCAGTCAGTACCCAGCAATGACGTTGTACGGTAACCAGATGATTACCGCTGCTCATGTGAGCATTTATATGTCTAACCAATTAACAAGGAGTCCACCATGAAACTCGCAAAACGTCTCTCGACCATGTTGTTTGCCGCTTCCCTCGTCGCTACCCTGGCCGGTTGCGCCTCGACCCCGACCCGTGAAGGCACGGGCGAATACATCGACGACAGTGTCATCACCGCCAAGGTGAAGGCATCGATCTTCAACGAGCCGACCATCAAGGCATCGGAAATCAACGTTGAAACCTTCAAGGGCGATGTGCAATTGTCGGGCTTCGTGGCCGATCCAGCAGATGCCCAGAAAGCCGCTACCATCGCGCGCGGCATCAAGGGTGTAACATCGGTGAAGAATGACGTGCGCGTGAAATAATTCCGCAGGCGGACCGAGAAGGGCCGGCCTGGTTGGCCGGCCTTTTTTTTGCGCTTTTTCAGTGACGCTGTGAGCGCCAGATCCTGTCCGTGTTAACGCGCGTTTTTATGTTGTAAGCCTCTATGAATGTCGATACCATGCAGCTCGCCGAACCCGGACCCGCATCTTCTGCTTCCACACCTTCCGCCGTCGACGGCCTGCCTGCGCTGGCGCCACCGCCCGATCCGGCCGATCCGCTGGCAGCCCCCACCAATCCGCTGTTGCGCATACCGGTCCATGTCAACGCCCGCGGCATGGCGCTGGGCATCATTGCCACCGTCGTCTTCGTGTGGGCTCTGCAATGGTCTGAAAAATTTCTGGTGCCGCTCTTGCTCGGCATCTTTTTGGCGTACACGCTCAGTCCACTGGTGATGTGGCTGGAGCGCATCCATATCAAACGCGCCATCGGCGCCACCCTGGTCACGGTGGCCATGCTGGGCATTCTTGCCGGCGTGGCGCACCGGGTCCAGGGCGAGTTCTTTAATATCCTTGACGACTTGCCACGCATCACCCAGAAAATCACCAAGGTGCTGACCAACGCCAGCGATGGCCAACCCAGCACGATCGCCCAGGTGCAGGCCGCCGCCGCCCAGATCGAGCAGGCTACCGCCAGCGTGGGCGGAGGCGACGTCAAGCGCACTCCGGCGCAGCGCCGCGCCGCCGTGGCCGCGTCGGCCTCGGCCGGCAGCAGCTTCAAGATCATGGACTGGGTGCTGGCCGGCTCGATGGGATTGATGAGCTTCGCCACCCAGGCCACCATGGTGATTTTTCTGGTGTTCTTCCTGCTGCTGGCGGGAGACACGTTCAAGCGCAAGCTGGTCAAGCTGACCGGACCATCGTTGAGCCGCAAGAAGGTGACCGTGCATATTCTTGACGACATCAATACCTCGATCCAGAACTACATGTTCATGCTGCTGGTGACGAACACCCTGCTGGCGCTGCTGATGTGGGTTGCCCTGCGCGCCATCGGACTGGAGAATGCGGGCGCGTGGGCCATCTTCGCCGGCCTGCTGCACATCATTCCTTACGTGGGGCCGCTGCTGATCACCGTCGCCACCGGCCTGGTCGCATTCATGCAGTTCGAGTCGCTGGAAATGGCGCTGCTGGTGGCGGGCGCGTCGCTGGCCATCGCGACCCTGGTCGGCACGGTGATTGCCACCTGGATGACCGGCAAGATCGCCAAGATGAACCCGGCCGCCGTGTTCGTCAGCCTGCTGTTCTGGGGCTGGCTGTGGGGCATGTGGGGCTTGCTGCTTGGCGTACCGGTGGTGGTGGTGATCAAGGTGGTTGCCGAACGGGTCGAAGGCATGGAAGTACTTGCCGAGCTGCTGGGACAATAGGCCACGTTGAAGTCTCCAGAACTGCGGTATTCCATAAAAAAACGCTAGCGCATCGTGCGCTAGCGTTTTTTTTATGCCGACGCGGTTTTGGGGCCGAGACAGCGTTCCAGCCAACCCTTGCAAGTGTTCGCCTGCGTGCGCAGGCGTTCGGCGTCCCGCTCAGCGCGACCTGCGCGCGCCCTGGTCCACCGCCGGCAGTGGCTTGGCGACGCCGGTTTCCTCGTCCGATTTATGCTTCAGGCTGCCCAGTTGCAGGGCATACTGGCGTGCAAACTCCGCACCTAAAAAGAAGATTTGCGCGGAATAATAAACCCACAGCAGCAGGGCGATCATCGACCCGGCCGCGCCGAAACTGCTGGCCACGCCACTGTTGCCGATGTACAGCCCGATCAGAAATTTACCCAAGGTGAACATGGTGGCCGTGCCCAGCGCGCCGATGACCACGTCGTTCCAGCTCAGGCGTATGCGCGGCAGCATTTTGTAGATCACCCCGAACAGGCTGGCGATCACGCAAAAGCTGATGGCCCAGGCGACCCACGAGAGCAGCACCGTGGCTTCTTTCCACATGCCGCTGAAATAGTTTTCCAGCACGGCGAGCACGGCGCTCACCACCAGCGACACCATCAGCAGAAACGCCAGCACCAGGATCAGACCAAACGACAGGATGCGGGTGCGCACGGTTTCCCACAGGCTGGCATCTTTCGGCGGCGGAGTATTCCAGATTTCATC
>CALRYE020000145.1:0-17696 GCA_943372275.1 Janthinobacterium lividum | reverse complement strand
GCGTTCGACGACTTCCTGGGCAACGACAAGGCCCATGTGCTGGCCGCGTACGTGTGGAGCTTGTCCAATGAACCCGTGGTAGTGCAGGCCAAAAAATGAATCAGGAAGTCAAGCCGACTCGGGACGTAAAGCCGGCGGTGATCCACATGTACGCGGCGCGCGAAGAGATCTATCCGCGCGAAGCGAAGGGCCGCTACGCGCGCCTGCGCTGGATCTGCGTGTTCCTGACGCAGCTGGTGTTTTACGGCCTGCCGTGGCTGAACTACAACGGCCGCCAGGCGGTGCTATTCGATCTGGCGGCGCGCAAGTTCTATCTGTTCGGCCTGGTGCTGTGGCCGCAAGACTTCATCTACCTGGCCGCGCTGCTGATCGTCAGCGCCTATCTGCTGTTCCTGGTGACCGCCGTGGCGGGCCGGGTATGGTGCGGCTTCGCCTGCCCGCAAACGGTGTACACCGAGATCTTTTTGTGGATTGAGCGCCGCACCGAGGGCACGCGCAGCGCGCGCATGCGCCTGGACCGCCAGCCGTGGAGCGTGTCCAAGGTCGCTAAAAAGAGCGCCAAGCATTTCGGCTGGGGCGTGGTGGCGCTGTACACGGGCCTCTCGTTCGTGGCCTACTTTACCCCGGCGCGCGCGCTGCTGCCGGCGATCGGCGCGCTGGCGCTGGGACCATGGGAAGCGTTCTGGATCGGCTTTTATTCGCTGGCCACGTATGGCAACGCGGGCTGGCTGCGCGAGCAGGTGTGCAAGTACATGTGCCCGTATGCGCGCTTTCAGAGCGCCATGTTCGACCGCGACACGCTGATTGTGACGTACGACGTGGAGCGCGGCGAGCCGCGCGGCGCGCAGGCCGGCGCCAAGGCGGCTGCCACGGCGGCTGCCAAGGGCGACTGCATCGACTGCGGCATGTGCGTGCAGGTGTGCCCGACCGGGATCGACATCCGCAAAGGGCTGCAGTACGAATGCATCGGCTGCGCCGCCTGTGTCGACGCCTGCAACGGCGTGATGGACAAGGTCGGCCTGCCGCAAGGGCTGATCCGCTACAGCACCGACCGCGCCATGGCGTCGCACTGGAGCGCGCGCGAAATCGGCCGGCGCATCCTGCGGCCGCGGGTACTGATCTATTCGGCGCTGCTGGCCGTGATCGTGGCGGCGCTGGGCATTGCGCTGGCGATGCGCACGCCGCTCAAGCTCGATGTGATCCGCGACCGCGGTTCGATGGGGCGCGAGGTGGGCGACGGCGTGATCGAGAATGTCTACCGCCTGCAGATCATGAATACGGCCGAAACGGCGCACCGCTTCCGCGTTGGCGTGTCGGGGCTGGACGGTGCGGCGGTGGAGGGCAGCGACGAAGCACAGGTCGACGGCGCCAGCACGCGCGCGGTGGCGGTGCGGGTGCGAGTGCCGCGCGCGTCCGCCGAACGCGGATCCAATCACATTACGTTCGAACTGACGGCGCAGGATGCGTCGGCCTTGCAGGTGCGGGAAGACGCGGTCTTCATCGTGCCGCGCTAAGCGACGCGCCAGGCGACGCGCCAGGCGACGCGCCAGGCAATAACGATTTATCGAGGAGTTTTCATGCGTACCGCTTCACCCAAGCATTCCCCGCTGCCCACGGCGCTGCCGTGGTATCGCCAGCGCTGGCCGTGGCTGCTCATGCTGGGGCCGGCCATCGTGGTCGTGGCCGGGTCGTTCACCACCTATCTGGCGTATTCGCACCAGGATGCCATGGTGGTGGACGACTATTACAAGAAGGGCAAGGCGATCAACCAGGATCTGCGGCGCGACCGCGCTGCGTCCACGCTGCGCTTGTCATGGCGGGCGCGCTACGATCCGGCGACCGGGGTGATGAGCGGGCAGTTGCGCAGCTTCGAGCGGGCGTATGCGGTGCCGTTCCGGCTGTATCTGGCGCATGCCACCTTGCCCGAGCAGGATATCGTGCGCGAAGTGGTGCCCGGTGTCGACGGGCGCTTTGCGGTCAAGGTAGGGTCGCTGGCGCGGGCGCGCTGGCAGGCCGTGGTCGAGGGCGGGCAGAAAGATTGGCGGCTGGCCGGGGCCTGGCATTGGCCGCAGAGCGATGGGTTGGACATTGTGGCCGATCCGTTGCCGGGGCGGTAGGTGTCGACGGGGCGGGTCGTGCGTTTCACCGGGGCGGCGGGTTTCTGTTCGCGCGGCGTCGTTTTGCGTGCTATGGGTTCCCGCCTCCGCGGGAACGACGTAAGCAGGAGGTAGATTGTCTGTTTGGTGTACCGGATTCGGAGGCGTTAGCGGAGTCCAAGCCGCTCAGGTCATGGGCGCGCACACTTCGGTGCCGGCGGCCATGGCTTTCAGGTGGGCCGGGTCCAGTAGCGTGACTTCGCGCTTGTCGACCGCCAGCCAGCCTTGCTTCTTGAAGCGCGACAGCAGGCGGCTGACGCTTTCGATCGTCAGGCCCAGATAATTGCCGATATCTTCGCGCGACATGCGCAGCTGAAAGCTGGTCGGCGAATAGCCGCGCGCGGCGTAGCGGGTTGACAGGTTGATCAGGAACACGGCAAAACGCTGCTCGGCGCGCATATTGCCCAGCAGAAGCATGACTTTTTGCTCGCGCGTGATTTCCTGGCTCATCATGCGGTGGAAATGGCGCAGCAGCGTGGGCACCTCGCCGAACAGCTCTTCGAGCCGCACGAACGGAATCTCGCACACTTCGCTGTCTTCCAGCGCCACCGCGTCGCACTGGTGGCGGTCGCCGCTGATGGCGTCCATGCCCAGCAACTCCCCCGCCATCTGGAACCCGGTGATCTGCTGTTCGCCCGCGGCATTCACCTGGTAGGTCTTGAAGTGGCCGAAGCGGATCGCATACAGGTTGCGGAACGGCTGATCCATCTGGTACAGGCGCTCGTCGCGGGCGATGCGGCTGCGCTTGCCGATGATCTTGTCGAGCCGCCCCATGTCGACCTCGTCCAGCCCCATCGGCAGGCACAGCTGGTGCATGCTGCAGCCTGCGCAACTCGCCTTCAGAACGCCCAGGTTGATGGCAGGGGCGGCGATAAACGGTAACGGTTGTGGCATGGATGGCTCCAGTGAAGGTGAATGAAGCGGTATGCGCCGCATCATACCTTAGCAATGCTGCGCCTCGGTGACTAATCCGCCATTGACATCAAGAAAGTGTTGGTCGTTTTGTCCTACCACAATGTATCAGCGTGTTCGGGCGAAACGCACATCCACGCTGGACACCGGGGCGTCGCCGCGCTCCTTGGGTTTCTTCAGTTTCTTGGGCTTTTTGACCACTTCGCCGGCCGTGTTGGTGGTCGGCACCCGGTGCGCGGGCTCGAAGCCGGACTCTTCGCGCCGCTCCAGCGTCTGGCGCGTCAGCACTTCGATGGCGGCCAGCAGATCGACTTCGTCGGCGCACACCAGCGACACCGCTTCGCCCGTGGCGCCGGCCCGGCCCGTGCGCCCGGTGCGGTGGATATAGTCTTCGGCCACGGTGGGCAGGTCGAAGTTGACGACCTGCGGCAAGTCTTCGATATCCAGCCCGCGCGCCGCCACATCGGTGGCCACCAGGATGCTGACCTGGCCGCTCTTGAAGCGCTCCAGTGCGCGCAGCCGGGCCGGCTGCGGCTTGTCGCCGTGGATGGCGTCGGACGCGATGCCGTTCGCCGCCAGCGTGTCGACCAGCTGATCAACCCCCTTGCGCGTCTTGACGAACACCAAGACCTGGCGCCAGCTGTGCTTGCGCAGCAGGTGCAGGAACAGTTCCGGCTTGCGTTTCTTGTCCACGGGAACCAGATACTGGCGGATCTTCTTGACGGTGCTGTTGCGCGGGCTGACTTCGATCGACAGCGGGTCGTTCAGCAGTTGCTGCGCCAGCGCGCGGATCTGGTCGGAGAAGGTGGCGGAAAACAGCAGGGTCTGGCGCTGCGCGGGCAGGGCGGCGAACACGGCGTCGAGCTCGCGCGAAAAGCCCAGATCCAGCATGCGGTCCGCTTCGTCGAGCACCAGCGTTTGCAGCTGCTCGAACTTGACGGCGTTCTGGCGGTACAGGTCCAGCAGGCGCCCGGGGGTGGCCACCAGCACATCGAGCCCCTTGCGCAGCTTCATCATCTGCGGGTTGATGCTGACCCCGCCGTAAGCGACGTGGGTGCGCAGCGGCAGAGCCGCCCCGTAGGCCTTGAAACTGTCGTGCACCTGCTCGGCCAGCTCGCGGGTGGGCACCAGTACCAGCACGCGCACGCAATTGCTGCCCACTTGCGGGCCTTCCATGGTCAGGCGCTGCAGCAGGGGCAGGGCGAAGCCGGCGGTCTTGCCGGTGCCGGTCTGGGCGGCAGCCATCAGGTCGCGCCTGGCCAGCACGGCGGGTATGGCTTGCGCCTGCACCGGCGTGGGCGTGGCATAGCCCAGCGCTTCAAGCGTGCGCAACAGGGGATCGATCAGACCGAGGGAAACAAACGACATGGAGATAACCTGGAAGCAACTGGAGAAGGCGTCAGTTTACCCTGTCCAGGCGGGAAGCTGGACATTTGCACACCGGGCGATTCAGCCGGCGCGTGGCGTGCAGCCTGGCACAGGCTAGAGGATCACTGTCCGAGGATCAACTGTCCGTCGATCAGCACGGTCGGTTTGACAGGCTCGTGTTTGTCGCCGCAGGCTGACAGTGTCAGCAGGCAAACGACGGCGGCGGCCCGTAGCAACATGGCGCGGTTCATGAGACTTCCTTTTAAAAATTCCATCGTACGCCCCTGCGCGCCCACCCGGCGCCGCGCACGCCGCAGCGAGCAGCTAGCGCCACGCGCGGGCCACCACGATAGGCTATGTGCGTTAGCGAACGGATTTATTCATTGCCTCTGCTAAACTTATTCCATGGCCAAGCAGGAAGGCTGGTGGCGTTCCTCCGGGCGCTGCGACACAAGAAAGAGGCACCTCATGAAAAAATATCTGCTCGCCGTAGCATTGCTCGGCGCCACCACCGGTGCACTGGCCCAGATCAGCGCGCGCATCGACATCGGTCAGCCGGGCTTTTATGGCCGCATCGACGCGGGCGACTATCGCCCGCAACTGATCTATGAGCGCCCGGTCATCATCCAGCGCCGCAGCAATTACATTGCCGAGCCGGTGTACCTGCGCGTGCCGCCCGGACACCGCAAGAACTGGCGTAAGCATTGCAACCGCTACAATGCGTGCGGGCGGGAAGTGCTGTTCGTCAGCGACGACTGGTACAGCAATACCTACGCGCCGCGCTATCGCGAGCAGCACGGCCAGGGCCGGCACCAGCAACGCAGCTACGCTGCGCCGCGTGCCGCCCACCATGACGACCGTGGCTACGACAAGCATGACAAACGCCACGACAAGCACGACAAGCACGACAAGTTCGACAAGCATGGCGGCGGCAACGGCAAGCATGGCGGCGGCAATGGCAAGGGCCACGGCAGAGACTGATTCCTCTAGAACACCTTCAGCGCCGTTCCGCCCCGCGTAGTAGACTAATCATCAACTACACGGAACGGGAGAATCGCTTGGAAGGCGAAATTGTGATTGTCGGAGGTGGCGCTGGCGGCCTGGAACTGGCCAGCAAACTGGGACGCAAGCTCGGTCCCGCCAAAGTGCTGTTGATCGACAGCCGCCTGACGCATATCTGGAAGCCGTCGCTGCACGAAGTGGCGGCGGGCACCATGGATATTCATCAGGAAGGCTTGTCCTACCAGATGCTGGCCCACGACAACGGCTTTACCTTTGTCTACGGCGCCATGAGCGCGCTGGACGCTCCCAATCAGCGCTTGACCGTTGCCGCCGTGCGCACCGCCGACGGCGAAGAAGTGCTGCCCGAGCGCATCGTGTCGTTCGCCCAGCTGGTCATCGCCGTGGGCAGCACCTCTAACTATTTCGGCGTGCCCGGCGCCAAAGAACACACCATTTCCCTGAACGCGCCGGAAGACGCCGAGCGCTTTCGCCTGACGCTGCTCAAATTGCTGGCGCAGGCCGAAACCCGCAAGCCGCAGCAGCCGGACGCGGGCGTCGACATCGTCATCATCGGCGCCGGCGCCACCGGGGTCGAACTGGCGGCCGAACTGCGCGAGGCCAGCAGCGTCTACGCCAGCTACGGCTTCAAGCACCTGCAGCCACTGCGCGACGTGCGCATCACCTTGCTGGAAGGGGCGACGCGCATCCTGGCGCCGCTGCCCGAACGGGTGTCGGGCGCGGCCCTCAAGCTGCTGCACGAGCGCGGCATCAAGGTCGTCACCGACTGCCGTGTGACCAGCATCGAGGCCGACCAGGTCCATGACAAGGCCGGCAATGCCTACCCGGCGCAGCTGTGCGTGTGGGCGGCCGGCATTCGCGCGCCCGAATTTCTTGCCAACCTGGGCCTGCCGCTGGCCAAGGGCGGGCAGATCGACGTCGACGCACACTTGCGCGTGCGCGGCCTGCACGGCATCTACGCCATGGGCGACTGCGCCGCCTGCGCCGACCCGGCCGGAAAACTGGTGCCGCCGCGGGCCCAGGCCGCGCACCAGCAGGCCGACTATCTGCTGGCGACCCTGCTGCGCCAGGCCAAAGGCAAGGCCCCGCTGGAAACGCCCTACGTGTACAAGGATTACGGCTCGCTGGTGTCGTTCGGCCAGACCACGACCGTGGGCAGTCTGATGGGATCGCTAAAGGGCTTGAGCTGGTTTGTCGAGGGCACGTTCGCGCGCCTGATGTACGTCAGCCTGCACCTGATGCACCACGCCGCCGTGCTGGGCGCGGTGCGCACCGGTGTGCTGGCGCTGGCGCGCTTTCTGATACGCCGCAGCCGGCCGCTGGTCAAGTTGCACTGATCTGCCGGCGCCGATCGGCTTACGGCGATCGGCCTGTATTGCTAGCTCGCCTGTATCGCTAGCTCTATAGCCGGCCCGACCCGTTCAGGACAGGCTGGCTGGCGGCGGTTTCGGCAACGTCACGGTCAGGCGCGTGCCTTGCGCGCCGGCGGCGCCGATGCTCAATTCGCCGCCCAGGTAACTGGCCCGTTCGCGCAGCAGGCGCAGGCCATGGCAGTCGACGGCCGCGGCATCGTAGCCGGCCGGGCCGATGCCATTGTCGCGCACCGTCACGATCACTTCGTCGTCATTGTCGTCGAGGATCACGTCGACTTCGGTGGCCCCGGCGTGCCGGTGCGCGTTGCGCAAGCCTTCTTCGACGGTGCGCAACAGCGCCACGCCATGTTCGCGCGGGTAGCTGGCGTCTTCATCGGGCAGGCTGACGCGCGCCTTGATGCCGTGATCGATGCCGAACTGGCTGACCAGCTCGGACAGGGCGGCTTTGATGCCGAGAAACTCCAGCTTGTCATTCCACAGCGCCAGCTGCATGTCGCGGTTGCTCTCGATGATATTGAACAGCAGCGTCTTCATCTGGGCCGCGCGGTCCTGCAGCGGCTTTTCCTTGATCTGCTGGGTCAGCAGAGCCAGGTGCATGGTCAGCGCCGTCATGCTGGAGCCGAGGCCGTCATGCATCTTGCGCGCCAGCTGGCGGCGGTCGTCGTCCCAACACGTCATCACATGGCCGAGCAGCTCGGTCAGGTCGGCCGTACGCGCGGCCACCAGACGTTCCAGATCGGTTTCGGATTGATTGTTGGGCGTGACGCTCATACTGGGCTCGATAAAAGTTTCCGAAATCATACAACAGCTTGTCGCGCGCTGTCGCCGTGTCGCGTGCGCGCCCGCACCGGCGGCGCCCCTACTTGACCGTCTCGGCGGCGCAGGTACTGATGGCGTCGAGCAGGGTGGCGATATCGACCGGCTTGACCAGGTGCCGGTCGAAACCGGCTTCGAGCACGCGGCGCTGGTCGTCGGCCAGGCCGTAGCCGGTCAGCGCGATCAGCTTGATGTGATTGGTCTCGCCGCTGCCGCGCAGGCGGCGCGCCACTTCGTAGCCGTCGATGCCCGGCAGGCCGATGTCGACCAGGGCCACGTCGGGCAGGTGGGCGCCGGCCATGCGCACGCCCTGCACGCCGTCGGCCGCGTGGCGCACCGCGTAGCCGTAGGCGCCCAGCATGGTGGCCATCATCTCGCGGCCATCGTCGTTGTCTTCGATCAGCAGGATGGTCGGCTTGTCGGCATCGATCCGGGGCGCGTCGTCCTGATGCGGCTCGACCGCCGGCACGGCGCACGGCATGCGGATCGTGAAGGTACTGCCGGCCTGCGCGCCATCGCTCTCGGCGCTGACGCTGCCGCCGTGCAGTTCCACCAGCCGGCGCACCAGCGCGAGACCAATGCCCAGTCCGCCCTGGGAGCGGTCGATGGTGATGCTGCCCTGCACGAACACGTCGAACACGTGAGGCAGCAGTTCGGCCGAAATGCCGACGCCCGAATCCTTGACCGTGAACACCACCTCGTCGCCCTGGCGGGCGATGCGGATATCGATGGTGCCGCCGGGCGGGGTGTACTTGAGGGCGTTGTCGATCAGGTTGGTGGCGATCTGCTCCAGGCGGGTGGGGTCGCCGTCGACCCAGCTCGGCTCCAGGTCCACGTTGATCAGATAGTTGCCGGTGCGCCCGGTGGCGCGGAAGGTGTCGAGACAAGCCGACACCAGCGCCGATACTTCCAGGGCTTGCTTGGACAGCAGGATCTTGCCCGACATGGCGCGCGACAGGTCCAGCAGGTCGTCGACGATGCGCGACAGGTGCTGGCTCTGGCGCTGGATGATCACCTTGGCGCGGCCGACGGTGTCGGCGCCGGCGCCGGCCAGACCGATCAGGGACGCCGCGCTGCTGATGGCCGAGAGCGGATTGCGCAGCTCGTGGCCCAGCATGGCCAGGAACTCGTCCTTGGCGTGGCTCTTGCGCTCGGCGGCCTGGCGCTCTTCCATTTCGCGCGTCAGGCGGCGGTTGGTGGCGGTCAGCTCCGTGGTGCGCTGGCTCAGCTTCTGGGTCTGGCGCTTGAGTTCTTCATTCTTGGTCGCCAGCGCCACGAACACCTGCACCTTGGCGTGCAGGATCTGCGGAATGACGGGGGTGAACAGGAAGTCGGCGGCGCCGCGCTGATACGCCTTGAGGCGGTCGATCTCGTCGGCCAGGAAGGCCGTGACGAAAATGATCGGAATGTCGGCCGAGCGCGCGCGCTGGTGGATTGCCTCGGCGGTTTCGAACCCGTCCATGCCGGGCATGTTCACGTCCAGCAGGATCACGGCGAAATCATGCAGCAGCACCTGGCGCAATGCTTCCTGGCCGGAGCGCGCCGACAGCACGGTGTAACCGGATTCGTCGGCCCATTGGTCGAGCAGACTGGTCAGCGCCAGCAAGCTGCCCGCATCGTCGTTGACGACCAAGATCTTCGGTTTGTCTATTGTAGGCACGTCGTTCCTGCGCTGCGATTCGTTATACGACTTTCAAAATTCAGCCGACAGGATAGCAGACGCTGCTATACGGTCGCGCCTGCTCAGGCAAGTATCGCTGGCCTGTTGTTGGCAGCCATCATAGCAACCAGACAAATGCGTGTCAAAAAGCAATCGTGCGCGTGGTCAACTTCACACTAGGTTCGCTGGCGCACATACGTACCGACAGCCGTATGGGATAGTCAAGGCAGTTTCACCGCGCTCGCTGCATCGTTGCAGACGCGGTGCATCGCCTGACTGGCGGCACATTGAAAGGATTACTATGAACATCGATACCATCGTAGACAAAGAATTTACCGGCAAGAGCTTTCGCGAGTTGTGCAATGCGCCCCTGAGCGCGCTGCGCGGCGTCAGCGCCAAGGATGCCAAGGCATTGCAGCAGGCGTTCAATGTCAGCTCCATCGGCGAGCTGGCCGATCTGAACTTCATCAAGTGGGCCAGCGCCATCAAGGTGCTGGCCTCGGAAGAGTGCGACACCAAGGAGCAGGCTGCCAAGGAAACGCTGCTGGACGAAGCGGTGGAAATGACCTTCCCCGCCAGCGACCCGATTTCGGTCGACGCCGGCATCACCCGGATCGAAGTGCCGCCTGAGATGGTCAATGCCAGCACCGACCACCAGAACGCCAAAGCGGTCGAAGCCAGTACGTCGAAAGACAAGAGCAAGACGGCTTCACGCTAACGCCGGGTAACGCTGCCGCCTTGGCCGCAGCGCACTGGCAGTATGTCGCAGGCACCCGCGCATTGGCGTTGGGTGCCTGTTTGCATTGGCCTGGCAGGAATGGGAGCGCAGGGAAGGGCGTGAGGGTGACCGGCGGGCACCGCTGTGGGTAATGCGGTGCAGCACGCGCAGTTGGGAGGAAAAACGGAAGAACCCGGCCACGCGCGAGCGGCGGCCGGGTGTTCGGACTTCTGGATCAGCGGCTACAACCTCAGCGCGTGGGCACCAGTTCGACTTTTTTGATCGGCGCCACGGCCGCGGGCTGGGCCGAGGTGGCGCAGAAGCGGTTCTTGCCGCCGCGCTTGGCTTCGTACAAGGCGTAGTCGGCGATGCTGATCAGCGCTTCCACCGTCTCGGCATCGTCCGGATAGATGCTGATGCCGATACTGGTCGACAGGCGCAGGGTCAGGTCGTTGATGAAGAACGGTTCGGAAACGGCCTCGACCAGCTTGGCGGCCGGGCCCTGGGCATCGGCCAGGCTGTTGACTTCTCCCAGCACCACCATGAATTCATCGCCGCCGAGGCGGGCAACGGTATCTTCCTTGCGCGAGGTAGCCAGCAGGCGCTGCGACACGATCTTGAGCACTTCGTCGCCGTAGGCGTGGCCATAGGTGTCGTTGATGGCCTTGAAGCCGTCCAGGTCCAGGTACATGATGGCCGCTTTGTGGTGATTGCGGTTGGCATGCTGCAGCGTGGTTTCGATGCGGTCTTCCAGCAGGCGCCGGTTGGGCAGCCCCGTCAGCGCGTCGTGCAGGGCCAGCGCTTGCTGGGCCTTGCTGTACTGCGCCAGTTCCTTGTAGAGCAGGCGGACTTCCAGCATGTTATGGATACGCTTGTGCACTTCGAGCAGGTCGAATGGCTTGCTGATGAAGTCGCGCGCGCCCGCTTCGAGAGCGGCGATCTTAAAGCTTGGTTGCGCGGTCAGCGCCAGCACGGGCAGGTAACCGCCTTGTTCGATTTCCTTCAAACCCTTCATGACCTGGAACCCGTTCAGTCCGGGCATCTGCAGGTCAAGCAGGATGAGGTCGTAATTGTGCTGGCGGTGCAGGGGGCAGACTTGTTCGGGGAGCATGGTCGAGCTGACGCAGCTGTAGCCTTCCTCCCGCAATATCTCCTCCATCAGGTCGATATTGTCGGCGGAATCGTCTACCACCAAAATCTTTGCGTTCAGAATCTCTTCTCGGCTAGGCATGCGTCAGTCTCGGTCAAAGCGGAGGGGCGCTCCCAAAGCTAAGGGAGCACAGCGTTACTATAAGCTGATAGTTTATCAGCGTGTAAAAAATTTCTTGTAGGACAGCGCCGCGTGCGCCAGTAGGAACCAAGTCAGAGTGAGAATACTTCTCGCTGCGGGGCAATTAGCAATGCATTTCCGGTCGATGCGCACCGCAGTTGTCGACAACATACGGTGTGGCGCCCGTTCTAACAATTTGTTAGTGGAAACTTATCCTGCGGCGCTTGCCATGGAAGTCTTCTTGGCATGAACCGGCGCCGCCCCGTCGTCGGCACCTTCACGCCAGTGACTATCGGCCCCATCTCGCCATTATTTTAATTATAGCAACTTTTAGCGAAGGCTACCGGGGGTTTCCTGGCGCCATCTGGGCGACGGTCGCGATCAGCTCGCTCGGCTCGACGGGTTTCGAGATGTGCGAGCGGAATCCCGCTTCCAGCGCGCGCAGCCGGTCTTCGGAGCGGGCGAACGCCGTCAAGGCCACCGCCGGCACCTCGGTGTCGCCGTTCTCCATCGAGCGCACCAGGCTTAGCAGTTCGAAGCCGTCGACGTCGGGCATGCCCAGGTCGCTCACCAGCACGTCGGGCCGGTCGCGCTGGAACGCCGCCAGCGCTTCGGACGCGTTGGCCGCCGTCACCACCAGCGCGTGGCAGTCCGACAGGATGCGCTTGATCAGGTCGCGCGCATCCGGCTCGTCGTCCACCACCAGCACCTTCAGTCCGGTCAGGTCGCGCAGCAGGATTTCCGACGACAGGGGGGAGGGCGGGCTGTATGGCAAGCGGTCGGCGCGCGCCGCCAGCGACTGGCGGCTGGCTGCCGGCAACTCGATGGTGAAACTGGCGCCCCGTTCCTCGCCTTCGCTGTCGACCCGCACCGTGCCGCCGTGCTGCTCGATCAGGTGTTTGACGATCGACAGGCCCAGCCCCAGCCCGCCATGCTTGCGGGTGGTCGAGGCGTCGCCCTGGCGGAAGCGTTCGAATACGTGCGCCATGAATTCGGGCTTGATGCCCACGCCCGTGTCCTGCACGGTGATTTCCACGTGCCCGGCCACGGGCCGCAGGCAGATGCGCACCAGGCCGTCGCGCGGGGTGAACTTGATGGCGTTCGACAGCAGGTTCCAGATCACCTGCTGCAGGCGCGCCGGGTCGCCGGCGATCATGCCCACGGCGGCATCGTAATGCTTTTCCAGGCGGATATTCTTGGCGTCGGCGGCCGGGCGCACCGTTTCGACGGCCGCGTCGATGAACACGGCCGGCGCCACCGGCTGCATATCGAGCAGCACCTTGCCCGACGTGATGCGGCTCATGTCCAGCAAGTCTTCGATCAGCTGCGCCTGGGCGCGCGCATTGCGCTCGATGGTTTGCAGGCCGCGCTGCAGGTCGGCCTGGTCGCGGCTGCCGCGCCGCAGCACCTGGGCCCAGCCCAGGATGGCCGACAGGGGCGTACGCAGTTCGTGCGACAGCGTGGCCAGGAACTCGTCTTTCATCTGGCTGGTGCGTTCGGCTTCGGCGCGCGCCGAACGCTCGCTTTCCAGCAGCACCTTGCGTTCCTCGGCGGCGCGCTGGGCCGCTTCGTACAGGCGCGTGTTGTCAATCGCCACGGCGGCCTGGGCCGCGATGCCGCCGACGATGCGCTCGGTGCGCTCGCTGAAGATGCCCACTTCGGGGTGGCCGAAGAACAGGCTGCCCAGCACTTCGCCGGAGCGGGCGATCACCGGCACGGCCAGATAGCTGCGCACCTGCGGCTGGCCGCGGGCCCGGCCGAAATGGGGGCGCGCCTGCGCGTAGCGCGGGTCCTGGCCGATGTCGTCCGAGCGCACCACCACGTCGCCGCGCAGCGCGCCGCCGGCCAGCTCGGCTTCGCCCGGCTGGCCCAGCGCCTCGAATTCGGCCGGCGCCGCGCCCGACAGGGTGTACAGGGTGAAGGTATTGTCGCCGCTATCCTTGCCGTGATAGACGAACGCGCCGAAGCGCGCACCGCTGATGCCGGTGGCCGCGTCGGTGACGGTTTGCAGCAGCGAGCGCAGGTCGCGCTGGGTCGCCAGCGCGCTGCCGGTGCTGTTGAGCAGCTCCAGCACGTTCGATTCGTCGCGCAGGGCCTGCTGCACGCGCTTGACCTGGTCGACGTCGGTATTGGTGCCGAACCAGCGTACCACGTGCCCCAGCCGGTCGCGCACGGCGTTGACGCGCGTGAGGAACCAGCGGTACTGGCCGTCGGCGCCGCGGATGGGAAACTCCATCTCGAACGGCTTGCCGGTGCGGATGGATTCGTGCCAGCGCTGCAGCATCTGCGGCAGCACTTCCGGGTCGTGCGTGCTTTGCCAGCCCCAGCCCACCATCTGCTCGGGGGTGGTGCCGGTGTACTCGTACCACGGCTTGTTGAACCAGACGATGGCGCCGTCGGCCTGGGCCATCCAGGCCAGTTGGGGAATCGAATTGGCCAGCGCGCGCAGCACTTCCTCGCTCTCGCGCAAGGTGTCCTCCACGCTCTTGCGGGTGCTGATGTCCTGGATCACGCCGGTCATGCCGACGATCGTGCCGCCACGCTCGTAATCGATGCGCCCGACCACGGCGATCCAGCGCAGTTCGTCGCTGGCGCGCTCGATGCGGCATTCGATGTTCAGGTCGGTGCCCTGGGCGAACGCCTGCAGGAACTCCATGCGCGTCATTTCCTTGTCGCCGTCGTGCAGGCGCGCGCGCAGGGCGCTCCACTCCAGCGGCGTTTCGGACGGCAGCCCGAAGATTTCGGCGGCGCGCGCGCCCAGCGTGACGCGGTCGGTGGCCGCATCCCAGCGCCAGTCGCCCAGGCGGCCGGCCGACAGCGCCACCTGCAGGCGGTTGTTGACGTCCAGCACCGCTTGTTCATCCTGCTTGCGCTGGGTGATATCCTGGAAATACGTGGTCAGCCCCTCGGGCGACGGATAGGCGCGCAAGTCGTACCAGCGGCCCCGCTGCGGGTACAGGAATTCGAACGACACGGTCTGCTCGGCCTCCATGGCGCGGCGGCAGTTCTGTTCCATGGCGCTGCCCAGCAGCTCGGGAAAGGCTTGCCAGATGATCTGGCCGGGCAGGGTGGCGCGCACCCGGTCGCTGGCCGAGAGCAATTCCAGGGCGCGCGCATTGATATAGGTGATGCGCCAGTCGCGGTCGACGGCGCAAAAGCCGTCGGTCAGGCTTTCCAGCATGTTTTCCATGCGCGTGTTGGCTGCGCGCAGTGCTTCCTTCGCTTCCACCACTTCCTGCTGGGCGCGCTGGCGCGCGATCAGCACGCTGTTCGCATTGCGCAAGGCGACATTGCGCAGCAGTTCGGTTTCATCGTGCTCCTCGTTCACAATCGCTCCTGCAAAATAGCTTGCGCCTGCGCGGTGCCGTCGACGCGCGCGCGGATCTTGGCGAAGGCCACCTCGCGCGTGGTCGAGCTGTCGTCGCAGAACGGCGAAAAGCCGCAATCGTCGGTGGTGCCGAGCTGGTGCAGTGGGATGTAGCGCGCCGCCTGCAGCACCCGGGCGCAGACTTCGTCGGCCGTTTCGATGTGCGGGTCGATCGAGTTGACGACGCCGACGAAGACGCGCTGGTCGGGCTGGAGGTGGTCGCGGATGATGGCCAGCACGCGCTCGGGATCGGCTTCGCCGGCCAGCGCGATATAGAAAGTGCCCGCCTTCAGTTGAAACAGGTTGGGCAGCAGGTCGGCATAGTCGACGTCGGCGCTGTGGGTCGAATCGCGGTCGGCGCCGGGGCAGGTGTGCACGCCGATGCGGGCCCGGTCGGCGTCGGAAAAGCGCGCCAGGGCCAGGTTGTTCAGGTCGATAAAGCTGTTCAGCAGCTCGCCCGTGGGGTCCAGCTTCATGGCCAGGCGCCCTTCGGTAAAGTCGATCTGCACCGTGTGTGCGCCCAGCGCCAGGCAGCGCCGGATTTCGGTTTCATGCTGCTCGAGCAGGTCGTCGAGAAATTGCTCGCGCGAATAGCCGGGCAAACCTTCGGCCGGATACATCAGCGACAGCGCCGACGGCGAAATGACCGCCTGCTTGACGGCGACAGTGGCGTACTGCTGGGCCAGACTGAGGTAGTCGTCGGCATAGCGCTGATAGCGGAACGGCGCGCTGGTCAGGCGCGGCATGCGCCGCGTGTGGCCGGCCGCGAACGGAATCTGGAAGCCGTCGGGCGAGGTGTTGGGCGCGCCGTGTACGCAATAGGTCCAGAAATTATGGTACTTGCGCTGCTCGCCGTCGGTGATCACGGGCGAGCCGGTCGCCTCGAACTGCGCCACCGTGTCGCGCACGGCTTGCTGGTACATGGCGTCGAGCTGCGGCCCGGCCATGCCGCTGTTGACAGCGTCAATCAGGGCGGGCGGGCGGGGGATGCTGCCGATCGGTTCGGTGGGGATGCGCATGGGCTTCGCTTTGCGTGAGTGCGGCGTTACCGTACAGGACGTCGTGGATGGGGTGCAGGGCGACCGAGCGGGCAACGCACAGGGCGGGCAAGCTGCGCGTGCGAGGCAGGGGCCGTCCATGCAACGCGGGTCAAACTGGATTTTAGCCCAGCGCCGCCGCTTTGTTCCACACGCTTGATGATCATGCCTGGCCTGCGGCCGCGGGCGCCACGCTGCTCAAGGCATCTTGCAGCTGATCGAGCTCGTAAGGTTTTTGCAGCGATACGTACGGAAACTCGACGTGGCGCAGCAGCGCGTCGCCGTAGCCGGAGGCGAAGATCACTTTCAGGTTCGGCTGGATCAGCAGGGCCTGCCGCGCCATCTCCACGCCCGATATGCCGGGCAGGCTGACGTCGGTAAACAGCACGTCGTACTGGTGGTCGGCCAGCAGGTGCAGGGCGCCTTCGCCGTGGCCGGTGCCTTCCGGTTCGTGGCCGAACGCGCGCAGCATTTCGCACACCAGGTACTGGGAGTCGAGGTTGTCTTCCACCACCAGCACGCGCAGCTGCGCGGCGGCGGTGTCGGGCACGGCGCTGGGCACGACCGCGCACAGCACGCCGCACACGGCGCCGTCTTCGGCGCGCACCGGGTTCAGGTGCAGATCGCACACCAGCTCGCTGGTGGCGCCGCTGCCGATGAAGGTCAGGCGCTGGTGCGCCAGCTGCAGCGCGCTGCCGGCCCAGGCGCTGGCGAAGCCTTGCGGATTGGCCGACACCGCCGGCGGACGCAGGGCCGGCACGCGCCCACCGGGCGAACGGGCGTGGCGCGCGCCGGCCAGGGTGGCGTAGGCGTCGTTGTAGACGACGATGTGGCGCTCGCTCCAGTCGAGCATCATGGGCAGCGGCATGGCGAGAACGAACTCGACCGTCAGGCGCAGGCCGTACGGCCAGCCGGCCGGGTCGCCCAGGTCGGTGGTGCTCCAGTCATAGGCGGCGGTTAAACTAGTCGAAGTGCTGGGAGCGGGCATGAGTACCTGTATCGTCGTTGTTATTGTGAAAACGAAATCACTCACGAATCCTACACCATCTCACCTCAACATGGCCGTTTGTCATCCGCGTGTCACATCGGCGCGGCAGGCTGGCGATGGCTTGCGATGGCTGGCAACCCCGGCCTGGGCGCGGCCGGGGGCGGCGCCGCCGCGCCAAAACAACAGGCAAAAAAAAGCCCACTCAAAAGAGCGGGCTGAATCTATTTTCTTGGAGGAGAATAGAGGAGACAGCCGGATTATGCTTTCCGTAGGAAAATTAATCTAGTTTTTATTCATGATGTCAGTTATGGCGCATACGCATAGTGCGGCGCGGCGAGGGGAAAATCATGGCGGAAGTCGTCGTACATCGGAAAGTGCGCATCGTGGTGCTGGGCGAGGGCGAGGAGCTGTCCGAGCATTGCGGCCCCGGCGACATTGCCATCCGGACGGCCGCGGACGGCTGGTGGACCAGTTTCATCGGCGACGACGGCAGCGTGGAAAGCTACGACGAACCGTATCCGAGCCGCTCGGCGGCCGTGGGCGCTGCCAAGGCGGCAGCCGAATACGGCGTCTGAGGCGCCCGCCCGGCGCGCGCGCCTCCGGCCGACGATCTCCGGCCGACGATCTCCGGCCCATGATCCCCGGCTTATCGATAAAGCTCACCGCTGCTTGCCACTTGCGGTTAAAGTCTCATTGAAACGAGCAAGCAGGCGAAAAATTAACCACGTTTACCCCTTGATGGCGGTACGGTACTTTGTGCATGAGAGAAAATGTTCTACGATAGCAATCATGCGTAAACAATGTGTTCGAATTCCACAAGTCGCTTGCACCACCAATTTGCCCGGGCCGCTAGTCGGCCCGGCGGCGTTGGCGCGTCCGGCGTCACTGGACCGGCACTTTTGAGACCGATCGCCGCCCGCGCGACGTGGCCCCGCCTGCGCGGCGCCGTGCTGGCGTGCGCGCTGGGCGCCGGCGCGCTGGGGTGGGCGGCAGGGCCGGCCCAGGGCGCCG
>CALRYE020000144.1:0-17944 GCA_943372275.1 Janthinobacterium lividum | reverse complement strand
CCTCCATCGAGGGCATTGAAGTCGCCACGCCTGCCTTCAAGCCCTATATAGTGCCGCTGACGCTCACGGTTCTGTGGCTGCTGTACTGGGTACAGCGTCATGGGACGGCAGGCATAGGCCGATGGTTTGGACCTGTCGTACTGGTATGGTTTGCGACCCTTGCGGCAATGGGCGTGGCGAATATTATCGCGAACACTCAAATCCTGGCCGCATTGAATCCGTCCTATGCCTTCAACTTCCTGCGCTTGAATGGCTGGTTCGCCTTCATCGCCCTTGGAGCGGTTGTCCTTGCGCTAACGGGCGCCGAAGCGTTATACGCTGACATGGGTCACTTCGGCCGCAAGCCAATCCGCCTTGCCTGGTTTCTGGCGGTCTTTCCCGCGCTCGCACTGAACTACCTTGGCCAAGGGGCCATGCTGCTGTCGAACCCCGCTGCGGCGGTCAGTCCGTTTTTTCATCAACTGGGTGCCTGGAGCATTTATCCGCTGGTGGCACTGTCCACGCTTGCGGCGGTCATTGCATCGCAAGCCACAATCTCCGGCGCATTCTCGGTCACGCAGCAAGCCATCTCGCTTGGATTTTTGCCGCGCATGAAGATTTTCTACACTTCAAGTCATGAAAAAGGCCAGATATACATTCCGTTGGTAAACTGGCTCCAGTTTGGCGCAGTGGTGTTTGCTGTCGTCGTCTTCGGCTCATCGACGAACCTGGCATCCGCGTACGGAATCGCAGCGACTGCCACCATGCTGATGACGACGTTGTTGACGTTCTTCGTCGTACGATACGGATGGAATTACCCTTGGATAGTCGCCGTTGGTGCGACCTCATTTTTCCTTGTCATCGACGTAGCGCTCTTCGCTTCCACCAGTCTCAAGATCGTCAGCGGAGGCTGGTTCACCCTGGTCATCAGCATGATCATGGTGACGATCATGCTCACCTGGCGTAAAGGCCGCGAGCTGGTCTTCGACAATCTGAAAAGTCACTGCATCCCCCTTGCAGAATTTCTCACCACCCTGCGCGACACGTCACTGCGCCGGGTCGCGGGGACCGCGGTGTTTTTCAGGGCTGAAAGTGACGGCGTACCGCATGCAATGTTACGCAACCTGCTTCACAATAAAATCCTTCATGAACGTATTGTCTTCCTGACTGTGATCTCGACGGACATTCCGACTGTCCCAGCCGTCGACAGAATAAAAGTTGAATTGCTGGGGAATAACTGCTATCAGGTCGATCTCACGTATGGGTTTATTGACTTCACAGACGTGCCTGTTGATCTGGTGACGTGTTCCAGGCACGGCTTAGATTTCGATCCCATGGAGACGTCTTATTTTCTCGCGCGCGAAAATGTCATCGCGACACCGGGAGCAGGGATGGCGCCGTGGCGCGAGAGTCTGTATGCATCGATGGTCAAGAACGCATGCGTTGCAGCCGACCACTTCAGGCTGCCTTCTGATCGTGTTATTGAGCTTGGCACCCAGGTGGAAATCTAGCTGCACATGCCAGCGGAAGTCGCGCGGTAGCAACGTTGCAAACATCTAGCGGTGGCAATCGATCACTGGACGACGGGTTTGGAAGGACAAGCAACACGTGAAAAACTCCATGACTCACGCATACAATTAATATATAGTAATCATAACTTTACCGAGGGCCTGTTGTTCCAGAGCCCTGCTCTGGTTGCCCTGGCTTGTACCTGTGTGGGCGGTGACACCGATCCAGTCGGCGCGTTCATCAGGCTTCGGCCCGACGAACAGGGAGCGGTCGCCAACGCCTTGTGACGTCTACCTTCCTCAATCGAGCAACGTCATGAACAAAGCGGAACTTCAGTCTACCAACGTAGCAGCAAACGCCACCAACTCGGTTTTTGAAGCCGACATGGTTGGTGTGAACCTGATCAGGTTATTCGAGCGCCCCCGTAGCGTCTGCGCCATGCTGAGGTCGTTTTCAGCAGCGGACAAGATCCTGGCGGATTGGTGCCTGGAGTTTGGCGGCATCTTCGATTGCGAGTTCGAGATCACGTATGGCGACGGCTACACAGTCAGCGGGAACTATCGTTTCGCGCCGAAGGGGTCCGCCAAGCCAGCATTAACCCGGCACCTCCGGGCGGCCGCGTTGGCAGCCTGCAGAGGCGTATCCTGTTTGCCCGTCCGGGGCCTGGCATTGAGCGACTTTGCCTTTCTGGATCGCTACGAGACTAACGATTCGTTTCTGCAAGAACGCGTTCGCAAGGACCGGCCTCCACCTGCTGTTCGCGCCGTTGCTTCCGGCAAAGCCGACTCAGTATGAGCGTCGCCCCCACATTGAAAGGATGACACAGGAAGAACTCTCTAACCTATTTCTGACCAGGCCAGTTGCGGGCCTGCTACGCGAATGAACAGCGTTCCCGGAGCCCGGCTGATCCATGCCCTACCCTTTTTAGGAGACCAACCATGAGCGCTTACATCGTATTCCAGCGTATTCACACGTCAGACCAGGAGTCGCTAGGCCGGTATGCCGCCACCGTTTCGGCCAGCTTTCAGGACCGCGACGTGCAATTTCTTGCTACCTATGGTGAACAGGAGACCCTTGAGGGACCATCGACGGAAGGCACCGTGATCCTGCAATTTCCGGATATGGCCGCCGCCCGGAACTGGTACAACAGCGATGCCTACCAATCTGCAGCCAAGCACCGCTTCGCGGGGTCTGAATATCATGCCACTCTGGTCAATGGACGGGACTGAACGTGACGACATCGGCGGCCATACTTCGGGGGGCAAGTCTCCCCACGACCAACCCATCACCTCGACCACTCATCATGGATCATCGATGCGGCATCTCGAGCGCGAACGTTCGATGGACACTGCAAGCCGTGTTCGCAATCGCGGCGACGTCAGCCGGCATCGGTGCGGTCGCGGCGCCTCCGGCTGCGGGGCCGCTTGAAATCGTAGCTGAGCTCCCTTTCCGGCCAGCCAATGTCGCCGCTACCGAAGATGGGAAGGTGTTTGCGACTGTGCACCCGTTGGATAAGCCCAGCGGCGCTCAACTGATCACGCTGACAGGCAAGCATGCATATCGCCCCTGGCCGAATGCGAAGTATCAGAATGATGGAAAGCATTTTCCGGACAACCGGCTGGACTCACCGCTTGGAATCTACCGCGACAACAACGCAAGAATCTGGATAGCCGACATGGGCTTCCACATCGGAAAAACACGCATCTGGGCGTTCGACAGCAGAACGGGAAAGCTATTCAAACGCATCGACCTGACTGCGAAGGTGGCGCCAAAGGGCAGCTTCGTACAAGACCTGGTCGTCGATGATGTGAACGGCTGGATCTACCTGGCAGACCTCGCCGATCCAGGTATTATCGCGGTGAACATCGGGAACGGTAAAGCGAGACGCTTCGGGAATCATCCTTCGCTTAACGCTGAGGCCAGCGTGAAGATGGTTATCGCCGGAAAGCCCATCAACTTCAATGGCAAGCCAGCGGAGGTGGCCATCGACCCGATCACCATTTCGACCGATAAGGAAACCATTTTTTTTGGCGCGACAAACGGGCGAAGCTGGTACTCCCTGCCAGCGAAACTGTTTCGTAACGGTGCGACCGACAAGGAGATTGCGAACGCCATCGTACGCGTGGGAGACAAACCGATTTCCGATGGAGCCACTACCGATGCCAATGGCAATCACTTCATCACCAACGTCACTGAAAGCGGGATCGACGTGCTGACGAAAGATGGGAAGCTTGTTCCATTCATTCGCGATGCCCGCCTCGACTGGCCAGATGGCATTCAGTTCGGATCGGAGGATTTGCTGTACATCTCGGTGAATCAGCTGCATAAGTCCCCAGCCTTCACTGGTGGCGCGGACAAAGGCACACCGCCTTACTACATTATGCGTGTCCGGACCAACGTCTCACCGTAGTCCCAATGCTCGGACCGCAGGTAGTGACAGTGTTTGCCTGACTGGCGAACCAGTTGGCGGCGTCCAGGGCACCGCGCCGACAGCTTGCCTGGCGGCGCTCACGCCTGACGACGCAAGCGGCCAGATAGAAAGCGGCGCGCCGCCGCGGCGTTCCTCCGGGCGTTCCTCCGCGGCGTTCCTGCGTAACGTAAACACTCTCTGAAGGAAATAATCGTGCGAATTCTTTTTTATCGACCGGACGGCCAGCTCGATGCCTGGGTGCGCGGCCTTACAGAGGCCATGCCCGGCGCCGAAGTGGTGGTATGGCGCGAGGAGATGGGCCAAGCGGCGTGCGACTACGCAGTTCTGTGGGCGCCGCCCGCAGCGCTGCTGGCCCAGCTGACGAAGGTGAAAGCGATTTTCGTTGCCGGCGCCGGTGTGGACGCGTTGCTGAAGTTTGGCGAAGCGCTGCCAGCCGCGCCGATCATTCGACTAGGCGATGCCGGCATGGCGGTGCAGATGGCGGAGTACGTGGCGCATGCGGTACTGCGTTACTTCCGGAGGTTCGACGACTACGAGAAACAGGCGCGCAGCTGCATGTGGGCGCCACTGCCGCAGGTCGTGAAGCAGGACTTCACCATTGGCGTGCTTGGAATGGGCAGGCTGGGCAGCCGCGTGCTCGAGACCATGGGCTACTTTGGATACCCGCTGCGAGGCTGGAGCCGCACGCCGCGGCACGTGCAAGGCGTTGACTGCTACTCAGGTATGGACAGCCTCGATACATTTCTGGCGGGAACACGCGTACTGGTTTGTATGCTTCCGCTCACGCCTGAGACAACCGCACTGCTCGACTACCGCAGACTGTCGCACCTACCGCTTGGCGCCTATCTCATCAACGTCGCCCGCGGCGCGATGGTGAACGAACCGGACCTGCTGACGCTGATTCAATCGGGACACCTTGCCGGGGCAACGCTTGACGTCTTCAGTGCCGAGCCGCTGCCAGCATTGCATCCGTTCTGGAAAGAGCCGCGCATCAGTATCACTCCTCATATTTCGGCGCTCACGGTGCTGCACGACAGCGCGCGGCAGATCGCCGGCAAGATCAATGCGCTTGAAATGGGCGGGTTCGTGGCAGATATTGTCGACCGCAGCAAAGGCTATTGACATCAGAGCGCAAGCCAGTTCGCCGGATGGCCACGATCGTTGTAGCGGGCCCGCGTGACGTCCTGCAGGACCAGCAGACGGTGTACGCGGTTGCCCGGAGCTGTTGTTTGCGCTTGATTGCTTTCGCCTGTGACCCTTGTCATCGGGATCTACAGTCGTGCATAGTCAGACAGGCACGCGAGAAGGGGCATGCCGAGCCGGCCATCACCAGCGCACAACGCTGCTGCTTCAAGAAGCAGTTACGCCATCGAAGTCAACGCGCGCCATCACGGAACAACGCAGTTGGCTGATTCAGCAAGCTGTTCTTGACGGGCGCAACGATACCGACGGCGGCGATGTCGTGCCGCGCATGGTCGGCAAAGGTGGCGTCCACACCCGGACTGAGCACGACGCTGTCTATCACATCAGTCCACTTGAACGGCACTTTTGCCAGGATGTCATCCGCGACTACGTGGGACTCAATCCATCCGCCGGCTTCTGGCATATGCGAGTAAAGAAGCCGGACCTCCTGCTCCATCGTGACTTGCTCCCGAAGTACCGTGAGCGACGCGATCAATGCTTGCCCCAGTGAATCGAGGTGCTGGTCATAATTTGGAGCGCGACGCCAATGCTCAATGTCGGCAACCGAGCGATATCGAACCGCACCGATGTGATGGTGGAACATGTAGCCGCGATCTTCTTCGTGCATCAGGCCTTCCAGCAATCGGCGTGGCGTCGTCGATATGCAAACATATTGCGACGATGTGGCAAACGTCTGCCAGGCGAGTTCACTTTCCAGCCCTTCCGTCCAGCAGAGTGCGTACGATTCGCCGACAAGCTTGCTAAGATCAATCGATGCACCCGTCACCGGATCGGAATATCGCATGGTGTACAGCGGGTTTTCAAGAGGATCCTTCCATATACTGGCGAGTGCTTTTACATGGGTGAGTACCCCCTTTCTCACATCGTCGAGAAGGTAATCCAGCCGGCAGATCCGGCTGATGGAGGTATCGAGGTCGACATCGAAGGCGTTCGCACGCATGTACAGCGGCTGCAGCACATCAAACGGCGCGCCATCCAGCCCTGCTGACACCGCTCCACAGTCTGCGATACGAATCTCTTCGATGATCTTTTCATTGCGCATGGGTATAGTCCTCAGTGATGAAGCCAACAATTTTCAGCACACTGTCAAAGCGTGGACCGAGGTAGGCGTCAGAGTAGCGCGAATAAAAAATGATCGTGACTTGACTCATGAACTACGCTGAGAGCCGCCTCGATATACACGCACACGGAGACCGGGGGCTCCCGTCACCGTCGATGTCGAGGGGACGTTAAGCCACTTCCGAAATGAACTGTTCGCGTGGACGACGCACTTTTTTCAAATGAACGAGCCAGTCGCCTTCCTCATCGCGGTAACCGAGTGGAAGCATTACCACCGAGCGCAGGCCGCGCGCGCTTAGCTTCAGAATCTCATCGACCTTGGCAGCATCGAACCCTTCCATCGGAGTAGCATCAACCTGCTGCCCGGCAGCTGCGATGAGGGCGGTACCAACGCCGATATAGGCCTGGCGGGCTGCATGCTGGTGATTGGTTTCCGCATCTCGCTGAGTGTAGGTGTCAAGCACCTGCTGGCGGTACGCTTCCCAGCCCACATTAACAATGCCGCGCTCTTCATTGACGAGGTCAAACATCTGGTTAATCCGCTCGGACGTGTAGTTGTCCCACGCAGCAAACACCAGCAGGTGCGAGCAGGCGGTCACTTGCGCCTGGTTCCATGCGACCGCTTGAATCCGCTCGCGCAGCGCATAATTGGTAACGACCACCAACTCGTACGGCTGCAAGCCACTCGGCGTGGCGGTAAGGCGCACCGCCTCGGTGATACAGTCAACCTGATCCTTGGACACAGTCTTCGAGGGATTCATTTTTTTGGTGGCGTAGCACCACTGCAGTGCTTGCAGCAAATGGGACATATTGGTTACTCATGGGGATAGTTGATGATTCCAACAGTTCACTTGACTGTTCTGCGTTACCGCCGCGATGCTGAGCGATGCGTGGGCACCAACGACTCTGCATCATTGCAGCAGCGGGAAAACGCTTTATGCATGCTTCAATCATATACTAGGCGAGAGCTCATGTGTGCAAAATCCACGGTACACTTCAGTTGAAGCGCCTTGAGGGTGAGACGAGCTCGCCTACTTGGGTCGTCGGGCAAGCGAAGCCGTGGCACGCATGGCCAGCACATTGAGCCGTGGAACAGCAGTGCGCAGCGGGGACGCAAGCGCTTGCGCAGTCGCCGCATGAATGTCGAAAGCAGCTACCGGATTCAGCGCCGCTTGCCCTGCGATGTGAGTCCGGTTTCACTGTACGTCACCGGCAGCCAGCGATAGGAGGCCCCGTCGGGCAGGACCCGGCCGATACCCGGAAAGGAAATGTGCGCCGCGCCCACAAGGTAGCCCTTGGCTGCGGCATCGTTGAGCGCAATCTTGCGCTGGACAATTGCGGCGCTTTGGTCGACGTCAAACGTTATGGCAATTCCAGGCGCATGGAATTGCGATTCCATGTCGTGGATCAAGTCGCCCCAGACGACAAGTTTTTTGCCTCCACTTTCCACGGCGAATAGGGAGTGCCCGGGCGTGTGGCCGGGCGCAGGCAGGGTGCGAATGCCGGTAACGAGCTCGCTTCCTGGGGCAAAACGGCGCACCCGCCCGCTTGCCAGATAGGGGCCGAGATCGAGTTTGGCCTGAGCGAAGAAACTCGCGTGCTCCGGATGTTTGGCCGCATTGCGCGAATCGAGCCAGAAGTCGGCATCGCGCCCGTCCACATGCACTGTCGCGTTAGGAAAGACACGTCGATTGTCGCGGCTGAGCCCTGCCGAATGATCGCCATGGATGTGGGTAATCATCACGTCAGTAATGTCGTCCGGCGCATACCCCGCCGCGGCCAGGCTCTGAAGGATCCTGCCCCCGGTTGGAAACAAGTTGCCGGCCCCTGTATCGATCAGCACGATGTGCGCGCCGGTGTGCACCAAGTAAGCATTGATCGAGATCTCCGCCGCCTTGGGGTCAATCCCGGCGCGCCCCAGCACGGTTTGCAGTTGCGCTGGCGTGGTGTTAGTGAGGAGCTTATCGAGGGGCAGCGTCACCGTACCGTCGGATAAGGCAGTGATCTCAAAATCCCCCAGCAGAAATCTGTAAAAACCAGGTACGGTGCGCTGTTGAAGGGTCACCGGAGAAGGCAGCGCTGCTTCGCGCGCTACCTGCGCACATGCTTGCGCGGCCACCGCGCCCAAGAGCAGCGCGAGCATCATGGACATCGGTCTGTGCGCGGGATGAGAAAAGCACATGGGAGCGTCCTTCTGAAGGTGAGCGGTTGCGAAAACTGTTGCAGAAAGTATATAATTGACGCATACAGTTGAAATATAGTACAACAACCACGACGTCTTGGTGACAGCGATAGAATGAGAGCGCAAGCGTGACGGCCTGCGCCACATTCCCCACGCGACTGCGGCGACAGGGAGCCGCGCACGCCTTCACAAGCGGCGATCGAGGCGATGCCTTGCCATGCCGCCCCGTCGCACGTGACACTGACTGGCGGCCCCGTCCCGTCGGCCAACGATCACGATCGCGCCGCCAGCGCCGCGTTCTCCGCGCTGATAGTCGGGCGAGACTGGCGGGCCGGGTCAGGCGACTGAATTGACTTGCAGACCACCCGTGTCAAATCGGTTCATGGGACAGGCAGCACAGGCTTGCTGATCGCAGAAGCGGCACACGCTCATTGCCGAGGTTGCATCGCACGGCATGCTTACAAGCATCTGTCTTGTTAACTGCTCCAAGACCGGATAGTCTTCCAAAGCAACGTGTTCCATCACTGCCAGGATGGCGGCGCGGCGCCCATCCAGCACCGCAGATCGCTCAGCTTCGCCTGCCGGCGTCAGGTGCAGCGCCAACACCCTGCGGTCGGTCAGGGCCGTCTTTCGTTCCGCCAGCCCAGCGGCGACCAGGCGGTCCACGACACGGACCGTACCAGGATGGGTGAGTTTGAGTATCCGTCCCAATTGATCGATTGACAGGCCCACCATGTGCCCAATGACGATCAAGGCAGCGGCAGCCTCACCCGCCATCGACGTCTTCTCTGCTGCTGCCAACCGGATCCGGTCCGATATGCCTACAGCCAGGGCGCCTAGCAGGTTCGCCAGGCGAGTTTGTGCATCATCCATTTGTGCTTGCTCCTTGATCGAAAAGCCCTTATTATATGTATGCCGCATACATATATTGAGATTTAAAGTACACATGATACATCTTTACCAAAGCGGACGATGAAGGCTCCCAAAACTGTGCAAAGGTTTTAGGGCTTTCGCAATGGCCCCTTTCGCCGAAGGCGGGCCCACCACCTTCAACTCAGGAACTACCAATGAAACCTCTGAACACGCTCACAACGACCGACCGCACAGCATTTAATTCAAGCAATGCCAAACTGCTGCAATGGTCCTTATTCGTCGTCTTTTTGTGGTTTGGTGCCATGAAATTCACCAATTACGAGGCGCAAGGCATTGCCCCGTTCATCGCCAACAGTCCAGTCATGAGTTGGCTGCACAGCCTGTTTGGTATTCGTGGAGCAAGTAGCTTCATTGGAACGATAGAACTGGCCACGGCCGCGGCCCTGGCCACGGGCGCCTACTACCGCGGGGCGTTGGTGCTCGGGGCGGCAATGTCATGTGCCACATTTGCACTGACGCTCACTTTCTTTGTGAGCACGCCTGGAGTGGCAGAGTCGACCGCAGGCGGCTTTCCAGCAATTTCCGCCCCAATTGGTCAGTTTCTGTTGAAAGATCTTGTGCTGCTTGCCGCTTCCTACGTGTTGTTGCGAACTGCGTTGGCAAGTTGGAAAGCAGGCCAGCGCGTTCAGTCATTGTTCGATTTCTTTACCTGAAACCAGTTCCAGCGTACACAGTCCCGTCAGGTTTTCTACACTTTCTCAGGCCACACCATGACCCATACCGCATTCCAACAACAGCCCGCACGCCGGCGCCAACAACGCGCTGGAGACATTGGTCTGCACGGACGGGAAGCGTGCTGCGTTTAGCAGAATAGCAGCACCCTGTAACATTCCCCCACTCTACCGGAAGGGCACTTGTACAAGGTGCCCTTGCGTATTTTGGAAAGTACAATATGGAACATAAGAATTTCATCGCCAGCCGCATCGCGGAAGACCTTGCCTCGGGCCGGACTCCCAAGGTCGTACTCCGGTTCCCCCCTGAACCCAACGGCTACCTCCATTTGGGACACGCCAAGTCTATCGTACTTCACGACCTGTTGGCCGAGGAATTCAATGCCGAGCTAACACTCCGGTTCGATGACACCAATCCGAAAAAAGAGTCTGCGGAGTACGTTGCGGCGATCTCGCATGATGCCGCCTGGCTGACGCCGCGGTTCAGCCGGACACGTTGGACCTCGGCCTACTTCGCGGACATCTACCGATGCGCCGTTCACCTCATTGAACGTGGTTTGGCCTATGTGGACGTTTCCAGTGCAGAAACAATGCGCGGGATGCGCGGAGATTTCGGGCGCGCCGGTGTGGCCAGTGCGGGTCGGGCTTTGCCGGTTTCGGAGAACCTCGCGCTGTTCTCCCGCATGCGGGCTGGCGAGCTGGCCGAAGGTGCCGCAGTTCTTCGGGCGCGGATCGACTTGGGACACCCGAATATGAATCTCCGGGACCCGGTGCTGTATCGGGTTTCCCATGCAGAGCACCACGCCACCGGGACCGAGTGGCCGATTTACCCGATGTACGACTTCGCGCACCCCATTGCGGACGCGCTGGAGGGAGTCACGCATTCACTGTGCACACTGGAGTTTGAGGACCACCGTCCGCTTTACGATTGGGTCATCGAACATTGCTTCGCTGTCTTGGGAGCCAGACCCGTTCAGATCGAGTTTGCCCGGCTGGAGGTTGAAGGTATCGTACTGTCGAAGCGGAAGTTGCAGGCATTGGTAGAAGCGCGTCACGTGGCCGGCTGGGATAGTCCTGCACTGCCCACGTTAGCTGGACTTCGCGCGCGAGGTTACACGCCCGCCATCTTGCACGAGTTTGCCGTTCGTTGTGGGTTTACCAAGGCGAACACTACTGTACCGGCGGAAACGTTGGCCGAGTGCGTGCGCGATGTCTTGAGCCCGGTCGCTGGCCGGCGTATGGCAATTGCCGATCCCGTTGAACTGCTGATTGACAATTTAGCAGAGTCATTCGAGGTAGAGGTTCCCAACCATCCGAAGGACGCATCGTTCGGAACGCGTCACCGCCTGTTTACCGGAAAGCTCTGGATAGACCGCGCCGATATTCGCACCGAAGCTGAGCCGGATTTCTGGCGCGCATACCCCGGAAACTGGGTGCGGCTCAAGCATGGGCTAAACGTGTTGATCAAAGCGGTAGAAACCGAAGGAGACCGAATTGTCCGCGTGGTGGCTGAAGCGGACATTGGCAGTCGTGATTTGAAGGCTGCTCGCCACAAGGCGAAGACTGCACTGCACTGGCTCAGCGATGCAGAAAGTGTCGCAGTGGCGGCGCAGCACTACGGGCCCTTGTTCGATATTAACGGGGAGTGCGACATTGACAGCGTAAAACGCACAACGATGCTGGTAGAGCGGGGACTTGCGGACCCGGCGCACTATGAATTTGAACGGTTGGGCTATTTCTATTTTTCGGAGGGTGTTCTGCACCATCTTGCCAGCCTGAAGACGGCAGGCGCCCGACGCCAGTGAGTGCCTGAAGTCTGCCGCGTCCGTATCCACAGTCTGGCGTCGACATCCACCTTCCTCGTAGCCAGGGACCCGGCAGACACACGACTCAGGCTGCGGCCGGCAGTGGGGGGGCGACCAGCGTCGTATCAGGCACCCCATCGGCCACGCCCCACCAAGCGAACCGATCTTAACGCTCGATCATCATCAATGCAGATCAAGACCATCACAGTTTAATGTCTTACGTAGAGGGCGATACGCGCATATATTCTGCTCATGCAACCTACCTATTTCATCAACCACGGCGGTGGTCCCTGCTTTTTTTTGGAACCCGGCCCAATGCGCGCGGCCTGGCAAGCGCTTGAAACCTACCTGCGGGGTTTTATGGGGCGCCTGGCCAAGCGTCCATCCGCCATCGTGATCGTGTCCGCACACTGGGAGGCAACCAAGCCGACGGTCAATGCCGGCGCCCGCCCCGCCCTGCTGTTCGATTATGCTGGTTTTCCTGACTACACGTATGCCCTGAGCTGGGCTGCAGCCGGCGAACCCCGGCTAGCGGCGCGACTGCGCAGGCTGCTTGGGGAGGCTGGCATCGACAGCGCCGAAGACACACAGCGCGGCTGGGATCACGGCGTGTTCATACCCATGAAGGTCGCCCTGCCGGAAGCGGACATTCCGGTGGTCCAGTTGTCGTTGCAGCAGGGACTGGACCCTGCCCGGCACCTGGCGATCGGACGTGCGCTGACGCCCCTGCGTCGCGATGGCGTGCTGATTATTGGCAGCGGACAAACGTATCACACCATGCGGGGGTTCGCCGCCGTCGGTTCGCAGGGCGATCCAATGGCCTACGCGTTCGACACTTGGCTGTGCTTGCAAATGACCAATCCCGTAACGCGTGAGTCTGCGTTAAGACAGTGGGAACAAGCACCGGGCGCCCGCTACGCGCAGCCGCACGAGGACCACTTGTTGCCACTCATGGTGGTGGCAGGTGCAGCGTCCGGTGAACACGGCCATGTCGACTTTCGTGGTCAGGCACTCGGCAAGCCCCTGTCGGGATTTCGATTCGGTAATTTTTAAAAGGAAATGTTAATGAATAAGCTGTTAGTAGTACACACCAGTTCGCGCGGTCAGCATTCCGTGTCGCGCAACATGACCGAGCGCTTCGTACAGGAATGGCGTGGACGCCATCCCGGTGGGGACATTGTCCACCGGGACCTGTCGGACACGGCCCTTCAATTTGTCGACGCGGCGTGGCTCCAGGCCTACTTCACCCCACCGCCACAGCACACGGCGGACATGATCGACACCCTGCGTTTGTCCGATGAACTCGTCGCCGAACTTCTTGCAGCCGACCATGTCGTCATTGCGACGCCGGTGTACAACTATAACGTGCCTGCTTCGCTCAAGTCCTGGATCGATCACATCGTGCGCAAAGGCTTGACGCTCGGCCATGATGGCAAGGGACTGGTGACAGGCAAAAAAGCCAGCATACTGATCGCGTCCGGTGGCAGCTATCAAGAGGGATCGCCGATCCGCGACCGGGACATCGCCAGCCAGTACCTGCGTCTAATCTTGAGCGTCATCGGCATCACCGACGTGACGATCGTTGCAGGCGGCGGCGCCAAAGCAGTCGATTTGCGCGAAGAAACGATGGCCGATTTCGTGGCACAGCTGGCGCCACAACTGGCGCTGGCTGCATCCGTGTCATGACGAGCCAGAATGGATGGGGCGATCAGGGCCACTCCATTCGCATTCGCCCAGGGTGTTCAAGCCCGGCACCTATCCGGGCCCGCGCGGCGCGCCCGTCGTGTCGCACGCACTGCGGCACGACGCTGCGGTGCGCGGTCTCGGTCAGCACCTGATCGATTCAGGCGCAATTGTCAGCGTCGCACCTGCGCTTGGCATCGCCATCGCTTCCAGTACCACATCCTACGAGGTATCCCATGAAAATCGTTATTGCAGGCGCCAGCGGCAACATCGGCCACGCCACGGCGCGCATATTGCTTGAAAAGGGCGTCAAGCCCATCGTAGTGGCCAGGAATGCGGCCAAAGTGGCCGACCTCGTCGCGCGTGGCGCCATGCATGTCGCCGCTGGCGCTACCGATCTGGTTGCTATACAACAAAGCTGCCGCGATGCCGACGCCTTGTTATGGCTGACGCCGCCTACTTACAGTGAGCCCAGCCTGGCTAGGTGGTATCGCGATACCGGAACGATCGCCGCAACCCTTGTGAGGGAGCAGCACATCGCGCGCGTGGTCCATATTTCCGCGGTCGGCGCGGGCGCAGCCCCTCAGCTGGGAACGGTCAGCTACGGTGGCGAAGTCGAACAGATCCTGGCGGCCACCGGCGCCCGTGTCATGAATTTACGGCCAGGTTATTTCATGCAGAACTTCTTGTTGCAACTTGATGCCATCCGCGCAGGGGAAGTTCACATGGCGCTGCCGGCCGATCACAACATTCCCTGGGTTAGCACCAATGACATCGGTGCGGTTGCCGCGCAATACCTGATGGACAATCAGTGGGACGGTCAATCGAGCCGCAACCTGCTTGGCCCAGAAAGCCTGACGCCGCGTGAGGCGACCCAGATCATTGCCGAGGTGATCGGCATGCCCCTGATCTATCATTCGCTGCCGCCGGAAGCCTTCGGTCAGATGTTCGCCAATCTCGGTGCTAACCGGACGGTTCAGCGGGAAATGACCGACCTGATGCGCGCCTTGGGCGACCCGCGCGGAGTCTACGCCACCGTGCGTACACCAGAAGCATGGACGCCGACCACGCTGAAATCGTTTGCCGCAGCGGCGATCAAGCCTATGCTATAAGTTGCCGCCACGGCAAGAAGCGCTGCGATTGGACGGTTTTAGCGATCATCCGACAGTCACGCTACAAGCCATGACATGCCTTGTGTGTCCAGGCAGTAAATATGAGTAGCTCGAAAGCCGAACCTATTATATGATTGAGTCACATATAAGAGCTCGTGAAACACGCTCATTGCGGGTTGACACACGCGCTGAACATATGGCAGTCGGGTCTTTCCAGTAGTGTCCCCACTGGTAATGTCGAGACGTACGGCTATCGAAGACAATCACGCGCAGGCGGCAGGACATGCGCGAACTGCAATGTTGCTTACATCAAGGAGTCGGGTATGACCACTTTTAACGTTCCTCAGCACGCAGAAGTCAGTACTACAAACCAAGCCATTTTTGATAGCCTGAAGAAAGGCATTGGCAAGGTCCCCAACCTGTTTGCTACCCTGGCGCACTCCGAAAATGCGCTAGCAACGTACCTGGCGCTACAGAACGCCAAAAGCAGTCTGAATGGCAAGGCCCGCGAAGTGATCAACCTGGTGGTCAGCCAAGTGAACGAATGTTCGTATTGCCTTGCTGCTCACAGCATGATAGGGAAAATGAGTGGCTTTGACGACGCACAAATGATCGAAATCCGCACTGGCCAGGCCAGCTTCGATAGCAAGCTCGACGCGCTCGCTCGCTTTGCAAAAGGTGTCACGCAAAATCGAGGTCATGTCGATCCAACCCTGGTCGACTCCTTCCTTGCCGCGGGTTGGACGAAAGAAAACTTGATCGATACAATGGTCGCAATTGGCGACAAGACAGTGATGAACTACCTCCATTCAACCACAAAAATACCCGTGGACTTCCCCGAAGCGCCCCCGCTGGCGTGAGCGTGGCGCATGGCAGCGGCCGGTCGTGATCGAGAGCATGTGATGGCTGCGTACGGCTTGCCCATGGGGCAAATTTATCCAGATAGTTTATTGAAGGCGACGCAGGGCAAGGCTCCGGGACCCACTGCCTGAATCTTGCCTGAATCTTGCCTGAACTCGTAGCCGCAGCAACGCGCTGGCTCCTCAGAGCCGGCCAGCCAGCAGTGCGCGGGCGAGCTGGACACGGCCACGCGCATGGATCACGCACTTCCGCCACAGCGCCACGTCATCGGCACACGTCGCCGCCAGAGTGTGAGCCAGTTGCGCGGCCTGAAGGTGCGCCGGCCACGGTCGAGGGAATGGCCGGCCAGCACAGTCAGTCTCCAGCCGGGCACCGCAGCTTGAGCAGGTCGCGCGTCGGCCGCTGAACAAGCGCAGCTGCCTTAGAAAAGGTCTTCCACAATTACGGTTGTCAATTTCGCCGCCAGGCGGTGGTTGTTAGCTCGCATGCCGGTCACACGGAGGATAGCGCGCAGGCAGCAGACTCAAGGCATTCAGTAGCTTCTTCGTAACCAAGCTGGTGCGTAGCCGCGCGGCGCCATGTTCACACCATGGTCGCGTCGCCCCCATTGCGCTTGTGTTTGCTTCGATTCGGATACGCCAGGCTGGCAGGCGGCTGGCGTCAAGCTCTGCTCGAACTCAGCGGGATCATGGATAGACGGCCCCGGATAGACGCTTACGCTGAACTTGTGCTTAGCCCACTAGGCAATTTCTAGCTTCACACTTTCATTTTCCGAAGGAGCATCCATGAGTTTTTTTGCCAATCTTAATATCGGCAAACGTCTTGCTGCCGGTTTCGCGCTAATTCTTGCGCTCACCATTGCAGTCGCCGCTACGGGCATCTGGCGCTTGCAGCAAGTGGCCGGCGATACGCGCGCAATGATGAGCCAGTCCTTGGCCAAGGAACGCCTGATTGTCGACTGGTACACGACCGTTTTTGGCGCAGTGCGCCGCACTGCAGCCATCGCCAAAAGCAGCGATGCGTCACTGGGAGCATTCTTTAAGGAAGATATTGCAGCCACTACCAAGTCGGCGGCAGACCTGATCAAACAGATTGAACCTCTGATTTCGGCCGGCAATGAAAAACAACTGTACGACAAGATTGTTGCGCAGCGGGCGGCCTATTCCCAATCGCGCGACGGCGCGGTGAAAGCCAAGGCGGCGGGCGACGCCGAAGAATCTGCCCGCATCTTTGACCAGATCTTTGTACCGGCGTCGAAAGCCTACCAGGATTCGTTGCGTGAACTTGTGGCCATGCAACGCGCCAGCATCGACGCGTCCGCCACCATCATCGACAATAGCACCGGCGCCAGCAGCCGCTTGATGACCGCGCTGACGGCAGGCGCCGTGCTGCTGGGCGCTGGCTTTTGCTGGCTGCTCAGCATCAGTATCGTGCGCCCGATCCGCACCGCCGTCCGGGTGGCCGAGACAGTTGCCGCCGGCGATCTGTCGCAACGCATCGACGACTCCGCCAGTGATGAAACGGGGGCGCTCCTGCGCGCGTTGCGCCAGATGAGCGGCAACCTGGGGGCCATCGTCACGGAAGTACGCGGCGGCACCGATACCATCGCGACGGCATCACATCAGATCAGTGCCGGCAACCTGGACCTGTCTGGCCGCACCGAACAGCAAGCCAGCGCGCTGCAGGAAACCGCTGCGACGATGAAGGAACTCACGACGACCGTGCGCAACAACGCTGACAATGCGCGCCATGCGAATGCCCTGTCCATTGCGGCGTCGGATGTGGCGGTGCAAGGCGGCGTCGTGGTGAGCCAGGTAGTCGACACGATGGGTGCCATCAATGAAGCGTCACGCAAGATTGTCGATATTATTGCTGTCATCGATGGGATCGCTTTCCAGACCAATATCCTGGCGCTGAACGCGGCCGTCGAAGCGGCCCGCGCTGGTGAGCAGGGCCGCGGCTTTGCGGTGGTGGCCTCCGAAGTGCGCACACTGGCGCAGCGCTCGGCTGCGGCAGCCAAGGAAATCAAGGGTCTGATCAGCGCCTCGGTCGAGCAGGTCGAAGCTGGCACCAAGCTGGTCGACAAGGCTGGCGCGACGATGGAGGAGGTCGTCACCAGCATTCGCCGCGTCACCGGCATCATGGGGGAAATCACCACAGCCACCGCGGAGCAATCGGGCGGCATCGAACAGGTCAACCGGGTGATCGGACAGATGGATGAAGTGACGCAGCAAAATGCTGCGCTGGTCGAGGAGTCGGCGGCGGCGGCGGCGTCGATGCACGAGCAAGCAGTGAAACTGGCGCAGGTGGTCAGTGTGTTCAAACTTGAGCATGGCTTGACCATGGCTGCCGCGCCTGCAGCCGCACGGGTGGTACAGCAGTCGGGGGCACCGCTGGCCAGGCCGGCAGTACGGGTGAGACGCGCCATTGCGGCGCCGGCGCGGCCAGTGCCGGCGAAGGCTGGACCGGTGCCCGTCAAACGCGAACCGCGCGCGGCGCCAGCTTCCAGCAATGAT
>CALRYE020000143.1:0-18055 GCA_943372275.1 Janthinobacterium lividum | reverse complement strand
GACGCGACGGCAATGATATTCTTCACATTCGGCATGATTTTCAAGCCGCGCTGCACCGTGTGCGAAATGATTTTCCAGTACACATTGGCGCTGACCAGGCCGGCGCCCGGCAGGGCCTGCACGGCCGCCTCGACCGCGGCGCGGATGGGCGCGATCTGGCTGTTGGCGGGATAGCCCAGCTCCACGTCGAAGCTGACGGCGGCGCCGTCGAGCTTGATATTTTTGATCGCCTTGGAGGAAACGAAGTCCTTGCCGGTGTTGGCATCGACCACTGCCGACAATGCTGCCTTGACGTCTTCTACAGTAATACTCATTGAAAATCTCCGAAAGTAAGGCCGAAGTTTAGCGCAAATCGCCATGAGCCTCCTTGTCGCAAGCACGACGGACCCGGTGCGAAGGTGCGCAGGCTGGGCTTCCGCTGGTAAAATGGCAGATTGTCGCCGCACGTTTCTCACGTGTTCGCACGATTTCCCACTAATTGAGCATTTTTCGTTCAAACCCTCGATAAGCGCATCTCAACATGACCCGTAAGCTGTTCGTCACCACTGCCCTGCCCTACGCCAACGCAGCCTTTCACATCGGCCACATGATGGAATACATCCAGGCCGACATCTGGGTGCGTTTCCAGCGTATGCAGGTCGATGGCGGCGCGGCGCGCGAAGTGCACTTCGTGTGCGCCGACGACACCCACGGCACGCCGATCATGATCGCCGCCGAAAAGGAAGGCATCACCCCGCAGGAGTTCGTGGCCAAGATCGCCGCCGGGCGCCAGCAATACCTGGATGGCTTTCACATTGCCTTCGACAACTGGTACTCGACCGACTCGCCGGAAAACGTCGAGCTGTCGCAAGGCATTTACCGCAAGCTGCGCGATACCGGCCTGATCGTCACCAAGACGGTCGACCGCTTTTTCGACCCCGTCAAAGGCATGTTCCTGGCCGACCGCAACATCAAGGGCGAGTGCCCCAAGTGCGGCGCCAAAGACCAATACGGCGACAATTGCGAAGTCTGTGGCGCGGCCTACCAGCCGACCGAGCTGGTCAATCCGTTTTCCGTGTTCACCGGGTCCACGCCGATCCTGAAGCCGTCGGAGCAGTATTTCTTCGCCTTGTCCGATCCGCGCTGCTTCACCTTCCTCAAGGAATGGCTGAACACGCCGGGCCGCTTGCAGTCCGAGATGGTCAACAAGGTGTCCGAGTGGCTGGGCGAGAACGGCGAAAAACTGGCCGACTGGGATATTTCCCGTGATGCCCCGTACTTCGGCATTCCTATTCCCGATGCGCCGGGCAAGTTCTTCTATGTGTGGCTGGATGCGCCGGTGGGTTACCTGGCCAGCCTGAAAAACTATTGCAGCACCCGGGGCATCGATTTCGACGGCCTGTTGAACGATCCCGACACGGAACAGGTGCACTTCATCGGCAAGGACATCGTTTCCTTCCACCTGCTGTTCTGGCCGGCCATGCTGAACTTCGCCGGCCACCCGATCATCGACAAGCTGAAGGTCAACGTGCACGGCCACCTGACGGTGAACAACGAGAAAATGTCCAAGTCGCGCGGCACCGGCATTTCGCCCCTGCGCTACCTGGACCTGAAGATGAATCCGGAGTGGCTGCGCTATTACATCGCCTTCAAGCTCAATTCCAAGGTGGAAGACCTGGACTTCAACGGCGACGACTTCGTGGCCCGCGTCAACAGCGACCTGATCGGCAAGTACGTCAACATCGCCAGCCGCTGCGCCGGTTTCATCGCCAAGAAATTCGACGGCAAGCTGGCCGGCGACCTGTCGGCCAGCGCCACCCAGTGGATCGCCCGCGCCCTGACCGTGGACGGGGTGGAACGCCAGGCCAGCATCGCCGCCAACTTCGAGGCGCGCGAGTATGGCAAGGCGCTGCGTGAAATCATGGAAATCGCCGACATCACCAACCAGTTTGTCGACGAAAACAAGCCGTGGATCCTGGCCAAGGATGCCGACAAGAACGCCGACCTGCACGACGTGTGCACCACCGCGCTGATCCTGTTCCGCCAGCTGACCATCCTGCTCTCGCCCGTGTTGCCGCAAGTGGCGGCCCGCGTGGCCGAGTTCCTGGGCGACGCCAAACTGGCCTGGAGCGACACCCAGGGCAGCGCCGTGTATGAAACCATGCTCGGACGCACCATCGGCGCCTACAGCCACCTGATGACCCGGGTCGACGCCAAGATGGTCGAGGAACTGTTCGACCGTCCGGCCGCCATCGTGGCACCGGTGGCTGCGGCGGCCGGCGTGCCTGCCGACGCGGCCGCTGCCGTCGATCAGCCGACCGCCGCGCCCGCCTCCGACATCGAACCCCTGGCGCCGGAAATCAAGATCGACGACTTCACCAGGATCGACCTGCGTATCGCCAAAATCGTCAACTGCGAGCACGTGGACGGCTCCGACAAATTGCTGCGCCTGACCCTGGACGTGGGCGAAGGCCGTTTGCGCAACGTGTTCTCCGGCATCAAGTCGGCCTACACGCCCGACCAGCTGATCGGTAAATTGACCGTGCTGGTGGCCAACCTGGCGCCGCGCAAGATGAAGTTCGGCGTGTCCGAAGGCATGGTGCTGTGCGCCTCCGCGGCCGACGAGAAAGCCAATCCGGGCCTGTACGTGCTCGAACCCTTCCCGGGCGCGCAGCCGGGCATGCGCATCCGCTAAGCGCGCCGTCGATCCTGCCGCAGCGGGCCGTCGCGCCCGCCCGCGCGGGCGCTATAATGGCGCGCCCGAGCAGATTGCCTCCCGCCGCGACGCGGATATCCATGGACAATTGCAGTCTGATTCACCCTTACTTTTTGACTGGTAGCTACTTATGACCGAACCTACTTCCTTAAGGCACATCCCGACGGCCAATCCTTTTCGCAAGGGCGACGTCTTCGTCCTGTTCGGCGAACTGTTCGGCCGTGGCTACGTCAACGGCCTGATCGACGAAGCGCGCAAGGCCGGCATGACCATCGTCGGCATCACCGTCGGCCGTCGCGACGAGAACAATGCCCTGCGCGCCTTGAACGACGAGGAACTGGCCGAAGCCGAGGAAAAACTGGGCGGTCGCATCATCAACGTGCCGCTGATGGCCGGTTTCGATCTGGACGCGCCGGCCGGCGAACAGAATCCGACCGAAATGCTGTCGGGTATCACCCTGAAAAACTGGCAGGAAGAGCAGCTCGACTGGGCCAAGATCGAAGCCTGCCGCGCCGCCGGCGTGAACCGCTTCAGCAGCTCGGCCGCCAGCGTCATGGCCGAGATCGATAAGCTGATCCCGGACGGCGCCAACGTGTTCTTCGCCCACACCATGGCCGGCGGCATTCCCAAGATCAAGGCCTTCCTGGCCATCGCCAACCGCATCTATAAAGGCCGCGGCGAGCGCTTCATGTCTTCGCGCGCCCTGCTGGAAAGCGATCTGGGCAAGCTGATCCTGATGAACTTCGACGAAGTCACCGCCAACACCTTGCAGCACCTGATCACCGCCAGCGCCGGCATCCGCGCGCGCGTGGCCGCCACCGGCGGCAGCGCGCGCTACACGGCGTACGGCTACCATGGCAGCGAAATCCTGATCGGCGACCAGTACCAGTGGCAAACCTACACCAACTACACCCAGGGCTACGCCAAGATGCGCCTGGAAAGTGTGGCGCAGGCAGCCTGGGCCCAAGGCGTGCACGCCACCGTGTTCAACTGCCCGGAAATCCGCACCAACTCGTCGGACATTTTTGTCGGCGTGGAACTGTCGCTTTTCCCCCTGCTCAGCGCGCTCAAGCGCGAAGGCGGCGGCGCCTGGGCCGAGCAGCAATGGGCCATCTGCGAAAGCTTGCTGGAAGACGGCGTCACCCTGCAAAGCATTCTCGACACCATCGAGGCGTACAACAACGACCCGACCAGCGCCACCTTCCGCAACTTCGACGCCTGGCCGATGGACAATACCCCGGCTCTGGCCGACGTGATGATCGGCACTTCGGAAGAAATCACCAAGCTGCACAAGGACCGCAAGGCCCTGATCACCGACCACCTCAGCTCGCTGGTACTGGAAAGCGCCGGTCCGTTGATGTTCTACGGCGCGGGCGAGCAGATCGCCCCGGTGCTGTGGTTGAACCACGACATCATTGCCCGTCAACTGAACGCCCTGCATCCTTAACACAGTGCCGGCGGGGCATTTTTCCCGTCGGCACTAGCAGCGCGGTAGAATAGCCTGTTGCCCCACACAAAAAAAGTCGAGCCATGAAACTGTCCAACCAATTTGCCAATTACGAATCCGACCACACCTTGTTCATCAAGGACCTCAAGGCCAAGAATCCGGCCATTGAAGAAGGTCAGCGCGAAGGCCGCGCCCTGCTGTGGGACAAGGCGCCCGTCACCTTGACCGAGCAGGACAAGAATACCGAGTCGCGCGTGCGCCAGCAGGCCTACGTGTACCAGAACAAGCTCTGATCGTTGCGACATAAGCGCTGATCGTTCAAGACGCGACCATGTTGCCCGATGAGGCGGCGACCGAAGCGCTCGCCGCGCCGGTAGACGCCATTGCCCGCCTGTACGGCGAGCCGTTGCTGCGCATGCCAACGGACCTGTACATCCCGCCGGACGCACTGGAAATCTTTCTCGATGCGTTCGAAGGTCCCCTGGACCTGCTGCTGTACCTGATCCGTAAACAAAACTTCAACATTCTCGACATTCCGATGGCGCAGGTCACCCTGCAATATCTGAAGTACGTCGACCAGATCCGCGTGCACAACCTGGAGCTGGCGGCCGAGTACCTGCTGATGGCGGCCATGCTGATCGAGATCAAATCGCGCATGCTGCTGCCGCAGCGCAAAGCCGACGACGAGGACGTGGGCGATCCCCGGGCCGAGCTGGTGCGCCGCCTGCTCGACTACGAGCAGATCAAACTGGCCGCCTACGACCTGAACGCGGTTCCCCAGCTCGACCGCGACTTCGTGCGCGCCCAGCTGTTCGTCGAGCAAAGCAACATCCCCACTTTCCCGGAGGTGGACGGCGCCGATCTGCAACGCGCCTGGCTCGATGTGCTGCGCCGCGCCAAACTAACCCAGCACCACAAGATCAGCCGCCAGGAACTGTCGGTGCGCGAACACATGACGGCGATCCTGCGCCAGCTGCAATCGTCGCGCTTCGTCGAATTTGCCGACCTGTTTCAGGGGCAAAGCGGCGTGCCGATCGTGGTGGTGCACTTCGTCGCCATGCTGGAACTGGCCAAGGAAACGCTGATCGAAATTACCCAGGCCGAACCTTTCGCACCGATTTACGTGCGGCTGGCATACTCACCGGCATAGCGACCTGGCGCACCGCGGGCCGGGCCCTGGCGCCAAGGCGCGAAGGCGCACCAGAATAAATAAAATTACACAACTCGTTAGGACCACCTCATGAAAATCATCTCCTCCGTCGAAGAGCTGCGTGACCAGCTCAGTGGACAACTGCGTACCGCCTTCGTTCCCACGATGGGCAATCTGCACGAAGGCCATCTGTCCCTGATGCGCCTGGCGCGCAAGCACGGCGACCCGGTGGTTGCCTCGATCTTCGTCAATCGCCTGCAGTTCGGCCCGAACGAAGACTTCGACAAATACCCGCGCACGTTCCAGGCCGACGTGGAGAAGCTGGAGAAGGAAGGCGTGTACGTGCTGTTCGCGCCCACCGAGAAAGATCTGTACCCGGAGCCGCAGGAATTCCGCGTGCGCCCGCCTGTCGACCTGGGCAACACCCTGGAAGGCGAATTCCGCCCCGGCTTTTTCGACGGCGTGACCACCATCGTGCTCAAGCTGTTTTCCTGCGTGCAGCCGAAAGTGGCCGTGTTCGGCAAGAAGGATTATCAGCAGCTGATGATGGTTCGCAACATGAGCCGCCAGTTCGCCCTGCCCACCCAGATCATCGCCGCGGAAACCTACCGCGCCGACGACGGCCTGGCCCTGTCGTCGCGCAATATGTATTTAAGCGAAGCGGAGCGGGCCGAGGCGCCAGCGCTGTACCGCAGCCTGAATCAGGTCGCCGGCGAAGTGCGCGCCGGCCACCTGGACGTGTTCCAGCTGGAACATGCCGCCATGAACGAGCTGGCCCAGCGCGGCTGGAAGCCGGACTACATCTCGATCCGCAAGCGCATCGACCTGCAGCCGCCGTCGGCAGGCGATCTGGCGCAAGGCGCGCCGCTGGTGGTGCTGGCCGCGGCCAAGCTGGGCACCACGCGCCTGATCGACAACCTCGAAATCTGAGTGCGCGGTCGCATTCAAGCATATAAAACTGGGGCCGGGCGCCAAAGCGTATAGTGGCAGTTTCGTTATTCTTTTCACGATCAGGAGAGATGCCATGATTCATGAATTGTTTGCGTATCTGTGTGTGAACGACGCCAATGCGGCCATCGATTTCTACCGCAACGCCTTTGGCGCCACCGAGAAATTCCGCCTCACCGAACCAAGCGGCCGCATCGGCCATGCCGAGCTCGATTTCGGCGGGATCACGGTGATGCTGTCGGACGAATATCCCGAGGCCGACATCCGCGGCCCGCACGCGGTGGGCGGCACGCCGGTGTCGCTGCACCTGCATGTGGACAATGCCGACGCGGTGATCGGACGCGCGGTGGAAGCCGGCGCCAGCATCGAGCGGCCGATCCAGGATGAATTTTATGGCGAGCGTGGCGGCGTGGTACGCGATCCGTTCGGGCACCGCTGGAACATCGGCCACAGCATCGAAGAGATGTCGCCGGAAGAAATGCAGCGCCGCTATACGGCGATGATGCAGGAGCCGGGCGCGCAATAGCCGGACACAGAGCCGGCACACAGGCCCATGCCGGCCTCGACGTTCAGAGTATGGCGGGCACAGAATGCCCGCCCGACGCGGCGCTGCAGCGTGGTCAGGTCGACACGTTCTGCGCCCACGCCAGCGCCGACAGGTGCGCCTTGTTGACGTCGATCGGGGCGATATGCAAGGCCTTGGCCAGCGACGCCACCAGGTTGGAATTGAGTTCGCACGCTTCGGCCAGCGCCAGGTACGGCCCGTACATGCCGCCGCGCGTGAGCAGCGCGCGCACCACCTCGTCCGGCAGCTGGATCGTATCCAGCACTTCCTTCATCGGCAAGCCCAGCAAGCGGTCCAGCAGCGAGAACATGCCGGCCACGAACAGATTCTCGCCCTCCCCGCGCGGCAACGCTTTCTGGCCCAGCAGCTCGGCCAGCCGGCCGCGCACCACCGCCGTCTCCATCAGCACGGGCGAATAGCCGCTGGTGCTGGCCGTGGCCAGCAGCAAGGTCAGCCAGCGGTACAGGGGCGCATAGCCCAGCAGCGAAATGGCTTGCTTGAGCGACTGGATTTCGCGCGTGGCGCCGAACCCGGCCGAGTTGATGAAGCGCAGCAGCTTGTACGACAGCGCCGGATCGCGCTTGAGCACGCTTTCAATCTTGGGAATGTCTTCGTTGGCCTGGACCATCTGCATCAGCTGCAGGATGATGGCCTGGGCCGGATTCATGCCCTTCACGGGCGTGCCCGGGCGCGGCGTCAGGTGCAGCTTGCCCACGAACGCGTCCAGACCCAGCGCCGCGCAGGCATCGAAATCGGCCCAGCTGGCCACCGGGCGACCCACCATGCGCACCGACGATTGCTTGCCGGCCGCATAGGTGCGGGCTTGCGCGGCCACGTCGGCGCCCGTGAAGCGCACTTCGATATACGAGGCCGACAGATTCAGGTTGCGTCCCAGATGGCCCAGGTCGCCGTCGCGCACGGAAATGCCCACGCCGCCCGCGCGCAGGCCTTGCACGGCAGACAGGGTATCCGGGTCGGCCAGGTCGGCCGCCCGCATGGTCAGTACGGTACGCTCGGGAGGGAGCGCGAACAGGGCGTCGGTCGACAGCATCGCCGGGACCGCGTCGAGGAACAGGATCTTGTCGCGCAGTAGCCAGCCCTGCTCGTCGTCGTTGACGTTCTCGGCCACAAAGCCGATCAGCGACTCCAGCTCGGCGTCGGTGACGGGCAACTTATCGTGATGTTGCCAGGAAAGTTCGTAACCGATCACGCGCTGCTTCGGATCGAGCAGCGGTTCGCGAACGATAAAGTTTGTTTCTTGCATGTTGTGGTCGCCAGGTGATGCCGATGGTCGGGCGCGCCGGGCGTGGGGCTACCGGGCGCCGCCGCGCCGCGCGCATGGATATCCTGCGCCGTGACCGCGTGCACGCTGGCCCTGGCTGGAGACCTTGTCGCGGCCGGCGCGCCGATTGGTTGCTGCAATGCGTGGTTGCCGCAATGCTTCAGTGCTGCAGTTGCCGTGCTGTCTGATCGCGGCGCGCCGGAGGAACGCGCCGCAGGCGACGAGCGTTAGGCGACGAGCGTCAGGCGCCGACCTTTTCGAGCTTCTCGAAAATCTTGTTCAGCTTTTCATCCAGCGTGGCCGCCGTGAACGGCTTGACCACATAGCCATTGGCGCCGGCCTGGGCCGCGGCAATGATGTTCTCTTTCTTGGCTTCGGCCGTGACCATCAGCACGGGCAGCTTGGCCAGCGCGGGGTCGGCGCGGATGTTTTGCAACATCGTCAGGCCATCCATGTTCGGCATGTTCCAGTCGGACACGACGAAGTCGAACGTTTCGCTGCGCAACTTGGCCAGGGCCATGACGCCGTCTTCGGCTTCGTCAACGTTGGCGTAACCCAATTCCTTCAACAGATTGCGGACAATGCGGCGCATCGTCGAGAAATCGTCAACTACTAAAAAACGCATCTTTGGATCAGCCATGAATTACTCCGTTGATTCTTTTAATCTGGTTATTGATAGACTTCGGTCCTGCAGAAGCACGCTTAAGCATAGCATTTTTGTTGCCGTAGGGCGAACAAACCGACCGCAAAACGACAGGTTTCGGCCCCCTTTGGCGGCTTTTTTTTCAAACCCGCAGCGCCCGGCTGCCATGCGTTGCAAGATAGCCAAGCACCATGCCGGGCAAGGCCGTCAGCGCGCCCACTTCGTGGGTGCCGCCCATGGCGATGGCTTCGCGCGGCATGCCGAACACCACGCACGAGGCTTCGTCCTGGGCGAAGTTGTAGGCCCCGGCCGTTTTCATTTCCAGCATGCCCGCCGCGCCATCCTTGCCCATGCCCGTGAGGATCACCCCCACGGCATTTTTGCCGGCCGACGTCGCCGCCGAGCGGAACAGCACGTCGACCGAAGGACGGTGCCGGTTGACCGGTTCGCTCTGCTCGATGCGGGTCATGTAGTTGGCGCCCGAACGCACCAGCAGCAGGTGCGAGTGGCCCGGCGCGATATAGGCATGGCCGGGCAGCACGCGTTCGTCGCCGGCCGCTTCGCGCACGCTGATCTTGCACAGCGAGTCGAGGCGGCGCGCGAACGAGGTGGTGAAGCCTTCCGGCATGTGCTGGGCGATCAGGATGCCGGGGCAGTCCGACGGCATTTGCATCAGAAACTCGCGGATCGCTTCCGTGCCGCCCGTGGAGGCGCCGATGATGATCAGCTTCTCCGACGAGGTGAGCGGATTGCGCAAGGCCGGCAGCGCGCCGGCCACCGCGGCCGGCGCCAGGGTGCGCGGCCGGATGCGCGCCTTGGCTGCCGCGCGGATCTTGTCGGCGATCAGGTCGGTGTACTCGCGCATGCCACTCTGGATCGAAATCTTCGGCTTGGTGACAAAGTCGACCGCGCCCAGTTCCAGCGCGCGCATGGTGATTTCCGAGCCGCGCTCGGTCAGCGACGACACCATCACCACCGGCATGGGGCGCAGGCGCATCAGTTTTTCCAGAAAATCCAGCCCGTCCATCTTGGGCATCTCGACGTCCAGCGTGAGCACGTCGGGATTGGTCTGCTTGATCAGCTCGCGCGCCACCAGCGGGTCGGGCGCCACGCCCACCACTTCCATGTCGCTCTGACTGGAAATGATTTCTTTCATGACCCCGCGGATCAGGGCCGAGTCGTCCACGATCAGTACTTTGATCTTCATAAGGCAGCTTTCAGTTCGTTTTTCAGCGCGTGGTTTTCAGCTTTTTTTTCAGCCGTTTGTTCAGCTTCGCATTCAGCTTCATCAAATCCATCAAAACAGATCGATCTCGCCGCCCACCGGCTGCACCTTGAGGCGGCTGGCGTAGTCGAGCTCGCGCTTGGCCAAGGTATCGTTATGGGTTTGCATCAGTTTTTTGACCAGCACCTTGCCCGTGCGCGGGAAGAAATACACCTTGCGCGGCCAGATATCGTTCAAGTCTTCGGCCACCACCCGCATGCGTTCCGTTTTCAGGTAATTCATCACGAAGGCGGCGTTGCGTTCGCCCACGTTAATTGCCGTGAAGCCGCGCAGCACGGCGCCGCCGCCGAACACCTTCGCTTCCATGTTCTCGCGCTTGGCGCCTGCTTTGAGCAGGTCGTTGATCAGCACTTCCATGGCGTAGGTGCCGTAGCGCATCGACGGCGACACCGGGTTGTTCACGTCGCCGCCGCCGTCGGGCAGCATGAAGTGGTTCATGCCGCCCAGGCCGGTAACACGGTCGCGGATGCAGGCCGACACGCACGAGCCCAGGACCGTGACGATCAGCATGTCCTTGGGCGTGTAGTAGTACTCGCCCGGCAGGATCTTTGCCGCGTCGCAATCGAACGTGCGGTCGTAATACACGTTGGTGGCGAATTGTTCTTTGGTTTCGATAGCCATATCAGTCTTTGGTGAACGCGCCTTCAGGCGCCGCGGCGGTCGAGTTCGTACACGGTCTTACCGCGCAGTTTGAGCTTGTCGGACACATACAAAAAGTTTTCCGAGTGGCCCGCGAACAGCAGCGCGTTGTCCTTCATGAGCGGCACGAAGCGCGACAAAATCTTGCGCTGGGTGTCCTTGTCGAAATAGATCATGACGTTGCGGCAAAAGATCACATCGAACTGGCCCGTCAGGGCCCAGCTGTCGGCCAGCAGATTGAGCTGGCGGAACGTGATCAGATTGCGCAGTTCCGGGCGCACGCGCACCATGCCTTCCTGGTCGCCCTTGCCGCGCAGCAGAAAGCGCCGCGCCCGCTCCGGTTCCAGTTTCTCGATCCGGTCCATGCCGTACACGCCCTGGGAGGCCACGGCCAGCACATTGGTGTCGATGTCGGTGGCGATGATCTGCACCGGCGGCGTCAAGGTGTTGAACGCCTCGCACACGGTCATGGCGATCGAATACGGCTCTTCGCCCGTCGAGGCGGCCGAGCACCAGATGGTGATGGGCTGCTCGCGCAGTTTTTTCACGTGCTCGGCGAGCAGCGGAAAGTGGTGCGCTTCGCGGTAGAACGAGGTCAGATTGGTCGTGAGCGCATTGGTGAACGACTCCCACTCCTCGCCCAGTCGGCCCGCTTCCAGGTCGTTGAGGTACTGCCCGAACGAGACGATGCCGGTGGCGCGCAGCCGCCGCGCCAGCCGGCTGTAGACCATTTCCTGTTTGCTGTCGGCCAGCGAGATGCCGGCGCGCTGATAGATCAACGCGCGTACCCGTTCGAAGTCACCCTTGGTGAAGTCGAACTCCTTGACCGAATCCTGTTTAAATGGCGGCACGTGATATTCCTTGTATTTCTTGTTTGTATTTCTTATCTAAGCTGGTAAGACCGCAAGCGATCACGCATCAAAACTCTTCCCATTCGTCGGTCGCGGCTTGCGCCACCTTCTTCGGCGCCGGGCGCGGCGCCCCCTTCAGGGCCGCCCTGGCGGGCGCCGCTGCCGGCGCGGCCACACGGGCCACGGGAGTCGCGGCCAGGCGTGACGGCGCGCGCGCTGCGGCCGGTCGCGCCGGTGCATCGCCGCCCAGCTTGAAAATCGATACCGCGGCGGCCAGCTTCTGGGCCTGCTCCTGCATGCTTTCCGCCGCCGCCGCCGCTTCTTCCACCAGCGCCGCGTTCTGCTGGGTCATCTCGTCCATCTGGGTGATGGCCTGGTTGATCTCTTCGATGCCGCTGCTCTGCTCCTGGGTCGCCGCAGTGATCTCGCCCATGATGTCGGCCACCTGGCGCACCGAGGTGACGATCAGTTCCATGGTCTCGCCGGCCTGGTCGACCAGACGGCTGCCGTTGTCGACCTTGTCGACCGAGTCGCCGATCAGGGCCTTGATTTCCTTGGCCGCACCGGCACTGCGCTGGGCCAGGTTGCGCACTTCGGCGGCCACCACGGCAAAGCCGCGGCCCTGCTCCCCGGCGCGCGCCGCTTCCACGGCCGCATTCAGCGCCAGAATGTTGGTCTGAAAGGCGATGCCGTCGATGACGCCGATGATGTCGACGATCTTGCGCGAGCTTTCCTTGATCGAGCCCATGGTGTCGACCACCTGCGCCACCACTTGTCCGCCTTGCGTGGCCACCGACGACGCCGACACGGCCAGCTGGTTGGCCTGGCGCGCATTGTCGGCGTTCTGCTTGACGGTGGCCGTCAGTTCTTCCATCGAGCTGGCGGTTTCTTCGAGCGAGCCGGCTTGCGCCTCGGTGCGCGCCGACAGATCGGCGTTGCCCGAGGCGATCTGGCGCGAGGCCACCGAAATGGTCTCGGTGCTGCCGCGCACGTCGGCCACGGTGCTCACCAGGCTGGCGTTCATGTCGGACAGGGCGCGCAGCAGGTCGGCCGTTTCGTCGCCGCCGTTCACATCGATGTGCGAGGTCAGTTCGCCCGCCGCCACCGTGCGCGCCACCTCGACGGCGCCCAGCAGCGGACGCGTGATCGAGCGCGTGATGGCCAGCGCCAGCAGCACGCCCAGCGCTACCGTACCCAGACCCACGGCCAGCAGGATGGTCAGCAGGCTGCGGTCGGCGGTGACGGAACTGGCCATGACGGCGCTGCTGTTCGACTGCTGCAAGCCTTCCAGCCGGTTCAGCGCGGCCAGGGTTTGCACCGTTAAGGGATCCAGGCTGCTGGAGATGATCTTGACGGCGTTTTCGCCGTTGAACGACAGGGCCATGCCGATCACTTCGCGCTGCACCTGCGCCGTGCTCTTGTCGAGCGCGGCGATCTGGGTCAGCAGCGCCGTTTCCTCGGCCGCCAGGCCCACGGCGGCCAGCCTGGCGCGGGCCTGCTCGAAGCGCTGGCCGTGCTGGGCGACCTTGTCCTGCTCCTTCTGCATGGCCGCCACGTCGGCTTGCAGGCCGATATTGCGCATCGCGATGCCCGCCTCCAGCATGGCGCTTTTCATCACCTGCACGTGGGCGATCTTGGCGTCGGCGCGGGCCAGGCCGTCGACCAGGGCGGCCTTGTTGCGTACGTTGAGCAGGTTGGTGAGCACCACCATCGCCACCAGGATCAGCAGGATGCTGCCGAAGCCGAGCGCGAGGCGGGTACCGATTTTGTAGTCGCGCAGTTGCATGTCTGGCTCCGTGATGTGGCAGTGTGTGGCGTGGGACGGCAGGCGAGCAATGCTGGCTGCGCGGCGCTGCGGCCGGGATGACGCGGCCGGCTACTCGAATAAAACAGCCGGCTACTCGAATAGAACAGCCGGCTCGTCGAATTACGCGGCCAGCTTCTCGATCAGGCCCATTTCGGCCGACGACATCAGTTTGTCGATGTCGATCAGGATCAGCATACGCTCATCGACCGTTCCCAGTCCGACCAGGTAATCCGAATTGAACGCGGTGCCCATTTCCGGGGCCGGCTTGATCTGGTCGGCCGTCAAGGTCGTCACGTCCGACACGCTGTCGACCACCATGCCCATGATGCGCCCGCCGATGTTCAGGATGATCACCACGGTGAACTGGTCGTACACGGGCGTGCCCAGCTTGAACTTGATGCGCATGTCGACCACGGGGATGATGATGCCGCGCAGGTTGATGACGCCCTTGATGAATTCGGGCGCGTTGGCGATGCGGGTGACCGCCTCGTAGCCGCGGATCTCCTGCACCTTCAGGATATCGATCCCGTATTCTTCGGAGCCGAGGGTAAAAGCCAGAAATTCGTTACCGGCGCCGTCCTTGACGTCGCCCGTCTTGGCATGGTTGGAGGTGATCGACATGATGGTTCCTAAAAAGTGATGGGTTCAGTGTATGCGTCGTGCGGATGGGCCGGCGCCTGCGCTACGAGAAAATGGCGTCGTCGGCCAGCTGGCGCGATGAGCGCATCAGCGCCGTCACGTCCAGGATCAGCGAGACGCCGCCGTCGCCTAAAATGGTGGCGCCGGAGATGCCGGTCACCTTGCGGTAATTCGATTCGAGGTTCTTGACCACCACCTGCTGCTGGCCGACCAGGTCGTCCACGAACAGGCCGGCCTTGCGCCCGTCCGCTTCGAGGATCACGATGATGCCCTCGCACGGATTGGTGAAGCGCGGCGCGATGTCGAACATCTGGTACAGGGGAATGAGCGGTAGATACTCGCCGCGCACCTTGATGACCCGGCCCTTGCCGCTGATTTCCTTGATGTCCTCGGGGACCGGCTGCAGCGACTCGACCACGAAGCCGAGCGGCAGAATATAGACTTCCTCGCCGACCCGGATCGACATGCCGTCCAGGATCGCCAGCGTCAATGGCAGCGAAATCGAGATGGTGGTGCCGAAGCCCTTGGCCGAACGGATGTCGACCGTGCCGCCCATGGCGGTGATGTTGCGCTTGACGACATCCATGCCCACGCCGCGGCCCGACACGTCGGTGACCATTTCGGCGGTCGAAAAGCCGGGGGCGAAAATCAGCTGCCAGACTTCACCGTCGGTCATGGTGTCGGACACGGCCAGCCCGTTTTGCGCCGCCTTGGCCAGAATCCGTTCGCGGTTCAGGCCACCGCCGTCGTCGGACACCTCGATGACGATATTGCCACCCTGGTGTCCGGCCGACAGGAACAATCGCCCCGCTTCGGTCTTGCCGGCGGCAACGCGCGCCTCCGGCATCTCGATGCCATGGTCGATACTGTTGCGCACCAGGTGCGTGAGGGGATCGACGATGCGCTCGATCAGGCCCTTGTCCAGTTCCGTGGCGGCGCCGTTGGTGATGAAGTCGACCTTCTTGCCAAGTTTAGCGGCCAGGTCGCGCACCATGCGCGGGAAGCGCGAGAACACGAAGTCCATCGGCATCATGCGGATCGACATGACCGCTTCCTGCAGGTCGCGCGTGTTGCGCGTGAGCTGACTGACACTATTAAGCAGCCGTTCGTGCACCATCGGGTCGAGCGTGTCGACGCGCTGCTCGATCATGGCCTGGGTGATCACCAGCTCGCCGATCAGGTTGATCAGCTGGTCGACCTTTTCGATCGACACGCGGATCGACGACGATTCGGCGGCGGCGGCCTTGTCGTCCTTCTTGGCCGCTTTCTTGTCGTGCAGCGCTTCGCCGATCTCCAGCGCTTCGGCGCGCACCGGCGCGGCTGTGCGCGCGGCCGGGGCCGGGGTGTCGACAATGCCGGCCTGGGCGCGGATATGCTCGATCGGCTGGAAGAAGCCGTAGCCCCGTTCGTCGTCGGTCTTCTCATGCTTGGCCTCGACCTCGATCGGGTCGAAGAAGCCGTAACCCTGCTCGTCCTCGACCTTGGCGCGGTCGCGGTCTTCGATGACCTGCTGCTCGGGCGTGAGTGCGGGCGCTTCGAACACCTTCAGGTCGGCCGGATCGAGCACGAATGAGCAGATCGCGATGATGTCGTCGAGCGACTCGTGGGTGGTGACGGTGATCGCGTGGCGTCCGCCGCCCAGCGGGGCCACCGACACCCGGCCCAGCAAGCCCAGTTCGGCGGCCATGGCGTTGATGTCGCGCTGCTCCACGGGCGGCAGCTCGATGCGAAAGCGCCGTCCGCCGCTGGCCAGCTTGACGCGCGCCTGCGCCTGCGTCTGGACGAACGACGGCGCCACGGGCGCTGCCACCGGCACCACGTCTTGCGAGAGCTCCTGCAGCATCATGCGCACGTTGGCCACGGCGTCCTGATCGACCTTGGCGCCGTTGCGGTGGCCGTCCAGCTGCATCTTGAGAATGTCCTTGGCGGCCAGGAAGGCGTCGACGTGCACCGACGTGAGCGGCATTTCGCCCTTGCGGATGCGGTCCAGAAGCGACTCCAGGATATGGGTCACTTCGGTCATGTCGGTCAGCCCGAACGTGGAGGCGCCGCCCTTGATCGAGTGGGCCGTGCGGAAAATCGCGTTGAGGTCTTCCGCGTCGGGCGCACTGATGTCGACGGCGAGCAGCAGCCGCTCTTTCTCGGCCAGCAGTTCTTCGGCCTCATCGAAAAAGACCTGGAAAAACTGGCTTATGTCGATGGTCATGGTAAGACTCCGTCAAGTTCAGGGTGCATCATCGCGCGTACTCCACTTGGCCATCAGCCGATTACTTTTTTGACCACTTCGATCAGGCGCTGCGGGTCGAACGGTTTGACCAGCCAGCCGTTGGCGCCGGCCGCGCGGCCCTTCTGCTTCATCTCGTCGGACGACTCGGTGGTGAGCATCAGGATCGGCACCTTCTGGTAGGTGGGCAGCTCGCGCAGCAGCTTGATCAGCGACAGGCCGTCCATGCGCGGCATGTTCTGGTCCGTCAGCACCAGGTCGACCGCCTGCAACTTGGCCTTGTCCAGACCATCCTGGCCGTCGACCGCTTCGATGACCAGATACCCGGCGGCCTTCAGACTGAATGCCACCATCTGGCGCAATGAACTGGAATCGTCGACTGCGAGAATTGTTTTAGCCATGTTTGCTCCTGCTTTGTTTTTGGTCGGGGCCGAAGCCCGGGGTCGTTTAGGGATACGTAATTTCACAGTACCGGTGCTGCCCGCCGCGCTCCTCGGCGCAGATCAAGGCAGTCCGTTTAAAACAGTTCGATGTCGCCGCTTTCCAGATGCTGCTGGTTGACCGCCTTGCGCAGCACGCTGCGCAGTTCGAGCGACTGGATCGCCAGCGCCATGCTGACCTTGCCCAGCATGTCGACCAGTTCCTCGCTGCCCGTCTCGGGCACGATGTCGGCGCCGTGCGCGCCCAGCGTGCCCAGAAATTCGCGCAGTCCCGTCACCCGCTTCAGGGTACGGTCGATCAGCTGGCTCGTCATGTCCTGGAACTGCATGCTGGTGATGGCGGTGTTCACATGCGCGCCGATTTCACCGGACATGCCGCCCAGGCGCGCGCTCTCTTCCGCGCTGGGGGTGCCGCCGGCCAGCAGCAGGTCGATGGTGTCCTGCTGCGCGCCCACGGCGGTATGGATCGCCAGGAAGCTGGCCGTGAGCTTTTCGATCGCTTCCTCCAGCAGCAGGTGGGTCTGCTTCAGATCGGTCTCGACCTCGCTCAAGTGCTGCTTGCCATGGTCCGACACCCCCGACAGCAGGCGCTTTACATGTGACCCCAAAATCTTCTTTCTTGTCATGCGACTTCTCCAGTTCGGGCCAGGCTACTCATTTACCACTCGGCGCAGGCGCCAGTGCCGGCGCGCCCGACGGCGCGGCGGCGGCGCTGTCGGCCTCCTCCACGCCCTGATCGGACACGTCCAGCCTGGCGCCGTCGCGCATGACTGCTTCTTCGGTGCGCTTGTTCATGACGATGATGCTGATGCGGCGGTTGATCGGGTTGAACGGATCGACCCGGTCCAGGTGCGCGGCCGCGGCCAGGCCCACCACGCGCAGCACCTTGGCGTCGCTCATGCCGCCGATGACCAGCTCGCGCCGCGAGGCGTTGGCGCGGTCGGCCGACAACTCCCAGTTGCTGTAGCCGGTGTCGCTGAAATACGGCGTCGAATCGGTATGGCCCGACAGGCCGATCCGGTTCGGCACTTCATTCAACACGATGCCGATCACGTGCAGGATCTCGCGGGTGTAGGGCTGCAGGTCGGCCTTGGCCAGCGCGAACATGGGGCGGTTCTGTTCATCGACCACCTGGATACGCAAGCCTTCGCTGGTGATGTCGAGCAGCAGCTGGTTCTTGTACTTCTTCAGCAACGGCGTCGCTTCAATGGTCGCTTCGATCTTGGCTTTCAACGCCTGCAGGCGCGCGCCCTCTTCCCGTTCCAGCGCCGCCTTGGCCGCCTTCAGGTCATAGGTCTTCTTGACCGGGACCGTGTCGCCCTTCTTGACCTGGCCGTTGCGGCGCGACAGATCGTTGCCGCCGCCCTGCACGATCGACGAACTGTCGCCGCTGCCGGAGCCGCCCGCCATGGCCACCTTCAGCGGGGTCTGGAAGAATTC
>CALRYE020000142.1:0-18144 GCA_943372275.1 Janthinobacterium lividum | reverse complement strand
CCGCGAGCTGGGCGACTGGACCGGCGCCGGCACCCCGGCCAGCGTGGCCGTGGGCGGCATGCATGACCGTCAGACCTTCATCAGCAAGGCCAACACGCCGTACGCCGAGAAGGTCGTGGCCAGTACCGGTATCGATCCGAACAGCCTGGACGAAGGCGAGCGCAACGTGTCGGCCGCATTCGTCGAGCTGAACGTGCCGCTGCACAAGACGCTGGATGTGACCGCTGCCGTCCGTTACGACAAATACAGCGACTTCGGTAACAGCACCAATCCGAAGGTCGGTTTCCGTTTCCAGCCGACCAAGGCCGTGCTGTTCCGCGGTTCCTACTCGACCGGTTTCCGCGCGCCATCGCTGTACGAAATCAATTCGGCCGAGGCTTACACCAACTCCGAGCAGCATGACGATCCGATCAATTGCCCAGGCGGTACGCCGCTGCCAGGCAAGCCGACCTCGGCCAACTGCCAGCAGCAGTTCCAGACGCTGCAGGGCGGTAACAAGAACCTGCAGCCTGAAGAGTCGAAGAACGCCACGATCGGTCTGGTCTTTGAGCCGATCAACAACCTGACCCTGGGCATCGACCTGTGGGCGATTGAACTGACGGACCAGATTTCGACCCTGAACGAAGACGACGTGTTCGATATCGGCCAGCAGAACCTGTATGCCAGCCTGTTCAAGCGCACCCCGAACGGCAACCTGGCCACCGACGGATCGCAGTGCCCGAACCCGGCCACGTGCGGTTATGTCGACCTGCGTACCCAGAATCTGGGCGACGTGAAGACTCGCGGTATCGACCTGTCGGCGAACTACCGCTGGCGTTCGGCCAACATGGGCGCGTTCACGTTCGGCGCCAACTCGACCTACGTCAACAAGTATGAGTTCCAGAACGCCAAGAACGGCGCCTGGATCCAGCGCGTGGGCGACTACCAGGGCGACGGTCCGATCTTTAAATGGCAGAGCAACCTGAACGTGGGCTGGTCCTACGCCAAGCTGTCCGCCGGTCTGGCAGGTCACTACAAGTCGGGCTACTCCGAGCCGGATGCGGACGACGAAGGCCTGCGCCGCGTAAGTTCGTACACCACGTTCGACGGTTTCCTGACGTACAACCTGGTACAGGGCCTGAACCTGACCGTGGGCGCCAAGAACCTGACCGACCGCGAGCCGCCACTGTCGTACCAGACCAAGACGTTCCAGGCTGGCTATGACCCACGCTTCTCCGACGTATTCGGCCGCACCTACTACGTGCGCGCAACCTATAACTTCTAATTGGTTGCTGTGACCTTCGGGTCGCCGTAAAAAATGAACGCCCCGATGCCGCAAGGTACCGGGGCGTTTTTTCATGGCGATGTCACCGTACAGTCCGGGACAGCGCTGCCCGTACCTGCGGCGTCAAAACCACGGGGTCAAGTCTGGCAAACGGACACGAACGGCGTCAAAACCACGGGGTCAAGTCTGGCAAACGGACACGAACTGATCTTTAGACCAGTGGTCCCGACGCTAAGGCAGAGCTTGTGTCCGTTTGCCAGACCTGACCCTCGTTGGTTTGTGATCTTTAGTCCAGTGGTTCCGACGCTAAGGCAGAGCTTGTGTCCGTTTGCCAGACCTGACCCTCGTTGGTTTGCCCCTCGCTCGTTTGCTTGCCCCTCGTACGGCTTGTGCAGCAAGGCATGAGAAATTTAGCGTTCCGGGATATGCAATCCGCTGCGGTTCGCGCGGCCTTCGCGGGCGCAGGATATACAATCCAGCTTTCGGCAAGGAAAGCGTCTCATGCTCCCTTATCTGACCCGGCGCCTGTGGCAGATGCTGCCCACCATGGCCGGCGTGGTGCTGCTGGTGTTCGTGCTGTTCAACTGGGTCGGCGGCGATCCGGCCTATCTGTTGGCGGGCAAGATGTCCAGCGCCGACGAGATCGCCAATATCCGGCGCCAGCTGGGCGTGGACCAGCCGTACGCCGTGCAGCTGTGGATCTTCGTCAAGCAGATCGTCACCTTTGACTTCGGCAACGCCTGGAGCACGGGCGAACCGGTCGCGCACATCCTGGGCAGCCGGCTGGGGCCGTCGCTGACCATCCTGATTCCCCTGACCCTGCTGGAAACGGCCATCGGCGTGGCGCTGGCGCTGTTCGTGGCCGCGCGCCGCGGCAGCGCGTTCGACCGCGGCATCATGCTGGCCTGCACGGTGGGCATGTCGGTCAGCATCCTGGTGGTGATCGCCATATTCCAGTATGTGCTGGCCTACCGGATGGGACTGTTTCCCGTGCAGGGCTGGGGCAGCAGCCTGGCGGACAACCTGCTGCGTTACGCCGCCTTGCCGATCCTGATCGGCCTGGTGGTGGCATTGGCGCCGACCCTGCGCCTATACCGCAGCTTCGTGCTCGACGAGATCGGCCGCGACTACGTGCGCACGGCGCGCGCCAAGGGCCTGTCGGATGCGCGCATCCTGTGGCTGCACGTGCTGCGCAACGCCGCCATCCCGATACTCACCCACGTCATGGCCAGCCTGCCGGCGCTGCTGATCGGCGCGTTCCTGCTGGAGCGCTTCTTCGGCATTCCCGGCATCGGGCGCGAAATCATCCTCGCCGTTGAACGGAGCGACTTTCCGGTGATTAAAGCCATCACCGTCTACGTGGCCGCCGCCACCATGGTGTTCAACCTGCTGACCGACCTGCTGTACCAGGCCGTCGATCCGCGCGTGCAGCTGGAGTAGCCCATGAGCGCATCCCCGCATCATGGCGCAGCTGCGGCCGGCGTCTGGGCGCTGGCCTGGCGCCGCCTGCGCGCCGACCGGCTGGCAGTGGCGGCCATGGCCGTCATCGCCCTGTGCCTCGCCGTGCTGTCCTTGTCCGGCGCCGGCCTGGTGGCGGCCGACTGGGAAGACGAAGTGGCGCTGAGCTATGCGCCGCCCACGTTCATCGGCGCCGACCCGGACGCGGTGCTGGCGCAAGGCGCCGCCGAAGCATTGCCGCCCAACCCCTTCGATCCGCTGGCGGCCGACATCGCCGCCGTGCGCCGCGCGCTGGCCGGGCAGGGCGATGGAGCGGCGCCGGCGCAGGCCCGTCGTGCCACCTTGCCGCTGGGCGCCGACAAGTGGGGACATGATGTGCTCAAGAAAACCATCAAGGGCGGCGAAACCAGCGTGGTGGTCGGCTTCGTGGCCGCCCTGCTGGCGGTTGCCCTCGGCACAGCGCTGGGCGCCGTGGCCGGCTTTTTCGGCGGCTTCGTCGACGACCTGTGCAACTGGTTCTACAACGTGTTCACCGCCATTCCCGCCATCCTGATGATACTCACCTTCGCCGCCGTGCTGCAGCAGCGCGGCGTGGCCAGCCTGATATTGATACTGGGATTGACCGGCTGGACCGGGCCGTTCCGCCTGATCCGCGCCGAGTACATGAAGCACAAGGCGCGCGACTACGTGCTGGCGGCCGAGGCCATCGGCGCCTCGTCCTGGCGCAAGATGTTCTCGCATATCTTCCCCAACGTCAGCCATGTGGCGCTGGTGCAGCTGTCGATCCTGGCGGTCGGCTTCATCAAGGCCGAAGTGATCCTCAGCTTTCTCGGCTTCGGGGTGCCGGTCGGTACGGTGTCATGGGGCAGCATGCTGGGCGAAGCGCAGAACGAACTGATCCTCGGCAAGTGGTGGCAGCTGGCTGCCGCCGCCGGCGCCATGGCGCTGCTGGTGACGGCGTTCTCGCTGCTGGCCGACGCGCTGCGCGACGCCCTCGACCCGCAGTTGCGCTGATCATGGAGCGGCCCGGCATGGACGAGTTCAGCATGGACCACCGCGATCAGCCGGGCAACGGCGCTGCCCTGCTCGATGTGCGCGGCCTGCGCGTCGCCTTCCGAACCGGCCGGCACACCAGCACGGAGGCGGTCAAAGGGGTGTCGTTCAGCGTGCCGCGCAACGCCACCGTGGCGCTGGTGGGCGAATCGGGCAGCGGCAAATCGGTCAGCGCGCTGGCCGTGATGGGGTTGCTGCCGGGGCAGGCGCGCCTGGACCCCGCGTCGCGCATCCTGTTCGGCGGGCGCGACCTGCTGGCGCTGGACGCGCGCGCGCGGCGCGGCCTGTGCGGCAAGGACATCGGCATGATCTTCCAGGAACCCATGTCGTCGCTCAATCCGGTGCTGACGGTGGGCCACCAGATCGCCGAGGTGCTGCGCCAGCACATGGGCATGGACCGGCGCGCCGCGCACCAGCGCACGCTGGCGCTGCTGGACGAAGTGGGCATGCCCGATCCTTCGCTCAAGATCGGCGCCTATCCGCACCAGCTCTCGGGCGGGCAGCAGCAGCGCGTGATGATCGCCATGGCCATTGCGTGTGAACCGGCGCTGCTGATCGCCGACGAGCCGACCACGGCGCTGGACGTGACGATCCAGAAGCAGATCATGACCTTGCTGGCGGACCTGCAGCGCCGCCGCGCCATGTCGATGCTGTTCATCACCCACGACCTGGCGCTGGTGGGTGAGATTGCCGACCATGTAGTGGTGATGCGCCACGGCGCCGTGTGCGAGGAGGGCGGCGCCCAGCAGGTACTGCACAGCCCGCGCGATGCCTATACGCGCGCGCTGCTGCACTGCCGCCCGGCGCTGCAAGGCCGGCCGCTACGCCTGCCGGTGCTGGCCGACTATCTGGGCGGCGCCGCAGAGGGTGGCCCTGCATCGCAGCCTGAACCGGCGGCGCTACCTCAGCGGCCACGGGGCTATGGGGCGCACGACACGCCTTTGCTGACGGTGCGGGGATTGAGCAAAAGTTTTTTTGTGCGCACGGGCTGGTGGTCGCGGCGCGAAATACCGGCGCTGCGCGACGTGTCCTTCGATCTGCCGCGCGGCAAGACGCTGGGGGTGGTGGGCGAGTCCGGCTCGGGCAAGAGCACGCTGGGCCTGACCCTGCTGCGCCTGCATGGCGCCACGGCCGGCAGCGCCGTATTCGAAGGGCGCGAACTGCTGACGCTGAACCGGCGCGACTTCATGCCGTACAAGCGGCGCATGCAGATCGTGTTCCAGAATCCTTACGCTTCGCTCAATCCGCGCTTTACGGTCGGCCAGATCCTACTCGAACCGATGCGCATCCACGGCATCGGCGCCGGCGACGGCGCGCGCACGGCGCTGGCCCTGCAGCTGCTCGACCGGGTCGGCTTGCCGGGCGCCGCGCTGCAGCGCTATCCGCACCAGTTTTCCGGCGGCCAGCGGCAGCGCATCGCCATCGCGCGCTGCCTGACGCTGCGCCCGGACCTGCTGGTGTGCGACGAATCGGTGTCGGCGCTGGACGTGTCGGTGCAGGCCCAGGTGCTCAACCTGCTGCAGGAACTGCAGGACGAGCTGGGCATCAGCTACCTGTTCATCTCGCACGACCTGGCGGTGGTGCGCTACATGGCCGATCAGGTGCTGGTGATGAAGAACGGCGCGGTGCTGGAGGCGGGCGACGCCGACACCGTGTTCGGTGCGCCGCGCCACCCGTACACGCAAGCGCTGCTGGCCGCCGTTCCGGGCAGCGGCGCCGGAAAATTGCGTTAAGATCGGAAGCGGCCGCCGGACCCGCACGGCGGCGTGGCCGTCGGCGCCAGGTGTTCAGTAACAAGACTACCTTATGAAAATCGGGTGGATCGCGGTGCGACTGGCGGCGTTGCCCGGCTGTACCAAAACTACAAGAAAAGCTTGCGCCCATGTAGCCTCATCCATTAAGCTTCCGTCATTCTTGAGGATAAATGCCGCCATGACCGAACAGTACCAATCCGCCACCTTCGATCCTGCCTCTCTGGCTGCATATCCGGGCGGTCCGCGCCTGCTGGCAGACATTGGCGGCACCAACGCGCGCTTCGCGCTGGAATCCTCGCCGGGTTCGGTCAGCCTCATCGAAGTGCTGCCTTGTGCCAAATACGCCACACTGGCGCACGCGCTGCGCGCCTACCTGGCGCTGCCGGCCGTGATGCAGGCCTGCGCCGGCGGCATCCGCCATGGCGCCATCGCCATCGCCAATCCCGTCATCGGCGACATGGTGCGCATGACCAATCACCACTGGGAATTCTCCATCGAAGCGCTGCGCACCGAGATCGGCTTCGACGTGCTGGTGGTGGCCAACGACTTCACCGCGCTGGCGCGGGCGTTGCCGCATCTGGGCGACAAGAAGCGCCAGGTCGGCGGCGGCGCCTCCTGCCCCGGCACTCCGCTGGGCTTGCTGGGCGCGGGCACCGGTCTGGGCGTGTCGGGCATGGTGCCGTCGGGCGACAGCTGGACGGCGCTGCTGAGCGAAGGCGGACACGTGACGTTTTCGCCGGCCAACGAGACCGAAGTGCAGATCCTGCAGTTCGCCTGGCGCCAGTTCGAGCACGTCTCGGCCGAGCGCTTCCTGTCGGGCGCCGGCATCGAGCTGCTGTACCGGGCGCTGGCGCACATCAAGGGCGAGTCGGACCTGGGGCTGGACGCGGCCGAGATTTCGCGCCGTGGCCTGTCGAACGAGTGCCCGCTGTGCGATCAGGCGATCGACGTGTTCTGCGGCATGCTGGGCACCGTGGCCGGCAACCTGGCCATCACCCTGGGTGCGCAGGGCGGCGTGTACATCGGCGGCGGCATCGTGCCGCGCCTGGGCGAGCGCTTCGACCAGAGCTGCTTCCGCAAGCGCTTCGAGCAAAAGGGCCGCTTCGTCAGCTACCTGGCGCAGGTGCCGACCTATGTGATCACGGCCGAGTATCCGGCCTTCATCGGCGTGTCGGCCATCCTGGCCGACAAGCTGGCGCACTAAGCCCTGCGCGCCTGCCGCCGCCGACAGGTTATGGTTGGGCGGGGCGGGTCCAGCCGGCATCGTCCAGCCACTCGGCCAGCCGCTGCGGCCAGCTGTGCAAGCCTTTCTGCTTGCTGCGCTGACCCATGTTGAAGGCGTGGTCCCCCTTGAAATACAGATGCACGTCGGCCGGCACGCCGGCCGCCTGGTAGCGCTCGGCGAGCGTGATCAGCGGCTTGACGCAGCATTTGTCGTCCATCGCCGCCACCATGAACGCCGGCGGCGCATCGGCCTCCACTTTCGCCGGGATGCCCAGCGGCCCCGGATACACCAGAATCTGAAAATTCGGCTTGCCATTGGTCTTGTCGATGGCGTCGATGGCAGTGGCATCCGGCGCGCCGCTGCCGTAGGCCACGCTGGCGACCACTTCGCCGCCGGCCGAAAAGCCCATCATGCCGATGCGCCGGGGATCGATGCCGAACTCCTTGCTGCGATGGCGCACCGTGCGCACGGCGCGGTAAGCATCCTGGCGCGGGTGAACATCCAACTGGTAGGGAGAGCCGCCCTCGCGCGCCAGCCGGTACTTGAGCACGAACGCCGTGATGCCCAGCTTGTTCAGAAAGCGCGCCGGGTCGACGCCTTCGCCATTGAACACCAGATTCTCATGCCCGCCACCCGGTGCGATGATCACCGCCAGCCCGTTGCCGCTGCCGGGCGGCGGCGCGTACATCGTCAGTGTCGGGTTGTTGACGCCGCGTACCCACCAGTCGGCCGCCTTTTCCGGCACGTTTTTCAATTGCTCGAAGCCGGGCGCGCCGTTTTGCCACAGGGCGATGGTCTGCTGCGCCGCCGCCAGCGGCACGGCCAGCGATGCGCCCAGCGCCAGAAGTGCGGTGAAGGTGGTGCGGTAATTCATCGGGTGCGTCTCCTTGCAGTGTTTGTCATGGCGCCGCTGTTTCCATCTCAAAATTGCGCGCTTGCCATTCTAGCCCGGGTGTGCGTGTGTTTGTCCTATTCGCGGTTTTATCAGGTACAATGACCCCAGTTGCAGGAAACGATGTCGACCGTTCGCGCGGCGTGCGCTTGGAGCCAGCCTCCCGCCCCCACGACGAACCTGGCGTTTCGCTATTAAAATCAACGGTGTAGGCACAGTGAACCCGTGTCCCGCCGCGCGGCCGAGGTCACAGCTCGCCGCTTTGCATTCCCGCCCAGCGCGCATCAGCCCCGGGCGACGGATTCCAGTTTCAACGTATTTGTGTCAGCCGGGCAGCATCTAGCGATGCCGTTCGCTGCTATAAATTGCTAGATCCGCACACGACATCGCTATGAATACTGATGAGGCCAAGAGAGTCCTCGAAACCGCGTTGCTGTGTGCGCGCGAGCCGATCACCATCCACGGCATGAAAAAGTTGTTTGTCGATGTCGATGATAACGGCCGCGCCATGGGCGTGGGCGTGGGCGCCGACACCATCAAGCTGATGCTCGAAGAGCTGCGTCACGACTGGCGCGACCGCGGCATCGAGGTGGTCAGCCTGGCGACCGGCTGGCGCTTCCAGAGCCGTCCCGAGATGAAGCAGTACCTTGACCGGCTGACCCCGGAAAAGCCGCAGAAGTATTCGCGGGCCACGCTGGAAACGCTGGCCATCATCGCCTACCGCCAGCCTGTCACGCGCGGCGATATCGAGGAAATCCGCGGGGTGACGGTCAATTCGCAGACCATCAAGATGCTGGAAGACCGCGGCTGGATCGATGTCATCGGCCACCGCGAAGTAATCGGGCGGCCGGCTTTGCTGGGCACGACCAGGCAGTTTCTCGACGACCTGGGATTGAGTTCGCTGTCCCAGCTGCCGCCGTTGCAGCAAATGACCGAGATGCAAAGCGGTCACGAAATGGAAGCCCTCGAGGCGGCCTTGCAGGAAAATTTTGACAAGGCAGCAGCTTCGGCTGCCGCCACCGACGATGGCGCAGGCAGCAACGGCGGGGACCCAGGTCCCGATGCCGGTGTTGCAGCCGGTGCCGATGCTTCACCCGATGAAGTTCTCATCCACGACCCTGCGCCAGAAACAACGGTTGACGCTGCGCCAGGTCAGCACAACCATGAAATGAACAATGAATCCAACTAAACCAGAGACCAGCGCCGCACCGGCGACCGCCCAGGACGACGTGGTGGCCAAGCCGAAACGCCGTACGAAGGCACAGATCGAAGCCGACGCCGCCGCGGGCATCGACGCACCGAAACCGAAACGCGCCGCCGCCAAGAAAGTGGCTGCCGATGCTGAGCCGGCCGCTGCCGTCGCCACACCGGCCGCCGCAGACGCGCCCGCCAAGCCAGCCGCGAAGCCCCGCGCCAAGAAAGTAGTCGCCGCCCACGCACCAGCCGCACCAGCCGCTGCCGCGCCCGCGCAGGCAGCATCCCCGGCCGCCGGCGCAGACGCCGAGCCAGCACCGGTGCAGCGCAAGGCACGTCCGCCGAAGGCGGCCAAGCCCGCCGCCGCGCCAGCGCAGTCCGATTCGGCTGAAGTTGCCGACGGCCAGCCAGCCCCGACCCAGGACCGTGGTCCGCGCACGCCGCGCGGCCCGCGCCAGATGCGCGAACTGCGCAGCCAGCGCGAAGCGCGCCAGCCGCAGCCTCAGCCTCAACCCCGCGCCGAAGGCGACGCCGCCACTGTCGACGCGGCCCCGGCCGAAGGCGCCGTGGAAGCGGTCCGTCCGGAGCGCGGTCCGCGCCCTGAGCGCACCGCCGAGCAGCGCAACCGTCCTAAAAAGAACAAGAAGGGCAATCCCGGTCTGCAGCACCGCAGCAAGAACAAGCCGAACGACGCCGATGCCGTGTTCTCGTACGTTACCTCGGACGAGTTCGATGCCACCGACGGCGGCCGCGGCCAGCCGGCCAAGCAGGTACGCCGCGACCTGACTTCCGACGACGACGCGCCCAAGTTGCACAAGGTGCTGGCCGAAGCCGGTCTCGGTTCGCGCCGCGACATGGAAGACCTGATCGTTGCGGGCCGCGTGTCGGTCAACGGCGAGCCGGCCCATATCGGCCAGCGCATCCTGCCGTCGGACGCCGTGCGCATCAACGGCAAGCTGATTCACCGTAAGGTGAGCAGCAAGCCGCCACGCGTGCTGGTGTACCACAAGCCGGCCGGCGAAATCGTCAGTCATGACGATCCGGAAGGCCGCCCGTCCGTGTTCGACCGTCTGCCGACCATGAAGGCCGGCAAATGGCTGGCCGTCGGCCGCCTCGACTTCAACACCGAAGGCTTGCTGCTGTTCACCACCTCGGGCGACCTGGCCAACCGGCTGATGCACCCGCGCTACAACATCGATCGCGAATACGCCGTGCGTACCCTGGGCGAGCTGGAAGAAGGCATGCGCCAGAAGCTGCTGGCCGGCGTCGAGCTCGAAGACGGCGTGGCCAGTTTCACCAAGATCGCCGACGGCGGCGGTGAAGGCATCAACAAGTGGTACCGCGTGGTCATCGGCGAAGGCCGCAACCGCGAAGTGCGCCGCATGTTCGAAGCGATCGGCCTGACCGTGTCGCGCCTGATCCGTACCCGTTACGGCGCCATGACCCTGCCAAGCGGCCTCAAGCGCGGCCGCTGGGAAGAAATGGAAGAAAACACCGTACGCGACCTGATGGCCGCGTTCGGCGTGGAAAAGAAGGGCGCCGGCAACGAGGTCCGTGGTCCGAAGGGGCCGCGCAGCGCCGGCAGCGCTGTCAGCGACGAGGACAAGCGCGCCGACGGCAACCGCATCGACCGCGTCGATGCCAACCGTAACGCCGATCCGTTCGCCCGTCCGGCCGGTGCCGGCCGTGGCCAGGGTGGCCGTGGGCAAGGTCGTCCGGGTCAGGGTGGCATGGGTGGCGGCATGGGTGGCGGTATGGGCAATTCTGCACGCGCCGGTGGTCCCTTCGACGGCCAGGGCCGTGGCCAGGGGCAGGGCCGCGCAGCAGGCGGCGGTCAGGGGCAGGGCGGCGCCGGTGGTCAGGCGCGCGCAGGCCGCTCGGCCGGCGGTGCCGGCGCCGGTGGCGGCGCCAAGGGTCCGCGTCAGCCGGATCCGTTGCAGACCACGTTTGGCTTCGGCAATGCCGGTGGCGCGCGTCGTCCGCAGGGTCCGCAAGGTCCGCGCAACGCCGATCACGGCATGCCGCGCCGGGGGCGCCGGGGTTGATGTAAGGCGAACATCCGTTTGGCTGGCATAACAAACTTGTGCCACCGGCTCGTCGCTCCCGCGACGTTTGGCTGGCGTAACAAACTTGTGCCACCGGCTCGTCGTGCCCGCGTACGCGGGGATCCATGCTGAGCCAGCTTCGCACGTATTGCATCTCAGTATGGGTCCCCGCTTTCGCGGGGATGACGGACCATAAGTCAGCAGTGGAAGGACTGGATTCGCAGCGCTCATGCAGCAAAAAATGCATCGAATCAGCTCCCTCGCTAGCCCCAAACTGTGTAAAAATGAAGTGTTGTTGTTATGCTCAGAGACTGTTGTGCGGATTGCGGGGCGACCCGTAACAGGTTATAATCTGCAGCCTAATAAAAGTTCTTTGTCAGCTAAATCTGATGCAAGCGCTTTCATCTGGCGGTAAATAAGAAGATGGGCAGATGCCCATTTTTTTTTTGGTAAATCGTATTTGGTGCCCCGTTGGGGCCGTGTTCTGGAGAATTTGTTTGCAGCAGTTTGAATTAATCGCCAAGACAGTCAGTGGCCTGGGCTACGAACTCGTTGATGTTGAACGGGGCGAGCGCGGGATCCTGCGCGTTTACATCGATTTCACGGCTGCCGACGCGCTTGAGAAAGGTCCCATCACGGTCGAGGACTGCGCCACCGTCAGTCATCAGCTGTCGCACGTGTTGACAGTGGAAAACGTCAACTACGAGCGCCTGGAAATCTCGTCGCCTGGCCTGGACCGCCCGGTGCGTACCCTGGCCGACTTTGCCCGCTTTGCCGGTTGCGAATGCACCGTCAAGCTGCGCACGGCCATGCCCGGTTCGGCCAACCGCAAGACCTACACGGGTATCTTGCACGAGCCGGTCGGCGAGACGATCGTTTTGGAATTTGAAAGTAAGGATGGTCCGGCGCAGTTGGAGTTCACGCTCGCCGACTTGGATAAGGCACGCTTGGTGCCGCAGGTGGATTTTAGGAGTCGCAAAGCATGAGTCGCGAAGTTTTACTATTGGTTGATGCGCTGGCGCGCGAAAAAAATGTCGATAAGGATGTGGTCTTCGGAGCGCTCGAATTCGCTCTGGCCCAGGCCACCAAAAAACGCTATGAGGGCGAAGTCGACATTCGCGTGTCCATCGACCGCGAGTCGGGCGAGTTCGAGTCCTTCCGCCGCTGGCACGTCGTTCCCGACGAAGCCGGCCTGCAGCTGCCGGACCAGGAAATCCTGCACTTCGAAGCCAAAGACCAGATTTCGGACATCGAAGTCGACGAGTACATCGAAGAGCCGATCGAGTCGGTGGAATTCGGCCGCCGTTTCGCCCAGGACACCAAGCAAGTGGTCCTGCAGCGCGTGCGCGATGCTGAACGTGAACAGATTCTGGTGGACTTCCTGGAGCGCGGCGATTCGCTGGTGACCGGTACCATCAAGCGCATGGAACGGGGCGACGCCATCGTCGAGTCCGGCAAGATCGAAGCACGCCTGCCGCGCGACCAGATGATCCCGAAAGAGAATCTGCGCATCGGCGACCGTGTGCGGGCTTTCATTCTGCGCATCGACCGCAATATGCGTGGCCCGCAAGTGATTCTGTCGCGTACCGCGCCGGAATTCATCATGAAGCTGTTCGAACTGGAAGTGCCGGAAATCGAGCAGGGCATGCTGGAAATTAAATCGGCAGCCCGCGACGCCGGCGTACGCGCAAAAATCGCCGTGTTCACCAGCGACAAGCGGATCGACCCGATCGGTACCTGCGTCGGCATGCGCGGTTCGCGCGTGCAGGCCGTCACCGGTGAACTGGGCGGCGAGCGCGTGGACATCGTGCTGTGGTCGGAAGACCCGGCCCAGTTCGTGATCGGTGCACTGGCCCCGGCCAATGTGTCGTCGATCATGGTCGATGAAGAAAAGCATGCAATGGACGTCGTTGTTGACGAAGAAAACCTGGCCATCGCAATCGGCCGCTCGGGCCAGAACGTGCGCCTGGCAGCCGAACTGACGGGCTGGAAGATCAACATCATGACGGCCGAGGAGTCGGAGAACAAATCGGCTCAGGAAACGGCGGCTGTGCGCGCGCTGTTCATGGAAAAACTGGACGTGGACCAAGAAGTGGCCGACATCCTGGTCGAAGAAGGATTCGCCAGCCTGGAAGAAATCGCCTATGTGCCGATTTCCGAGATGCTGGACATCGAATCGTTCGACGAAGATACCGTGAACGAACTGCGCACCCGTGCCCGCGACGCCCTCGTCACCGAAGCGATCGCTTCGGAAGAAGGCCTCGAAGGTATGGACGAGCAGCTGGTGAACCTCGAAGGCATGGACCGTAATACGGCCGGCAAGCTTGGCCTGGCCGGCATTAAATCGGTTGGCGCCTTCGCGTCGCTCGCCTACGACGAATTCGGCGCCATTCTGGCCCTGCCGTCGGACCGCGCGCGTGACCTGATCAAGAATGAATTTAATGATGTGACCGACGACGAGATGAAGCTGGTCGACTCAAAGTACGACGACCGCGCTAAAGCGCTGCAGGCGAAAGCCTGGAGCCTGGCAGAAGTGGCCAAGGCTTAATTTGAGTAACCTTATCATCTGTCTCGACACAAAGAAAAGAGGACTGAATGGCGAGTAACAACGTAGCCCAATTTGCCACCGAACTGAAGATGCCTGCAGATTTGCTGCTGACGCAGCTGCGTTCTGCCGGCGTCGAAAAAAGTTCGACGTCAGATCCATTGTCGAAAGATGATAAGGACAAATTGCTCGATCACCTGCGCCGTACCCACGGCACAACGAGCGACTCCGGCGAGAAAAAGAAGATCACGGTGGTCCGCAAGGAAACCACCGAGATCAAGCAGGCGGACGCCACGGGCAAGTCACGCACGATCCAGGTGGAAGTGCGCAAGAAGCGCACTTTCGTGCAGCGCGACGACGTCGTGCCGACCCCGGCACCGGCGGCGGCAGCGCCTGCCGAGCCGGTGATCGACCACGCCGAAATCGCCCGCCGCGAGGAAGAAGCCCGCCGTCAGGCCGAGCTGATCGCCCGTCAGGAAGCGGACCTGCGCGAAAAGCAGGAGCGCCTGGCCAAGCTCGACGCCGAGAAAGAAGCACAGGCCAAGCAGGCCGATCTCGACGCCAAGCGCGAAGCCGACGCCGAAGCCAAGCGTGCCGCAGCAGCGGCGACCGCCAGCGCAACGGCTGGTGCAGCCGTTGCCGACGACGAATCCAAGAAAGCTGCCGCCGAAGAAGCCAAAGCCAAGGCCGCGCAAGCTGCCAAGGATGCCGCCGAACGCGTGGCCGCCAACGAACGTGCCCGTAAAGCCGTCGCCGACGAAGTGGCCCAGATCAAGGCCATGATGAACGCGCCGCGCCGTGCCATCAAGGCGCCCGAGCCGGTGGCGCCGCCAGTGGCGGCCATCAAGGCCAAGGCCCCGGAAGGCACCCTGCACAAGCCAGCCGACAAGAAGCCGGGCGAGAAGAAAGACGACAAGAAGCCGGTCACGGCCGACAAGAAGTCGATCAAATCGGCCAACGTTTCGTCGACCTGGTCGGACGACGCCAAGAAACGCGGCGCGCCGAGCTCGATCAAACCGCGCGGCAACGTCGGCACCGGTGGTCGCGACGGCTGGCGCGGTGGCGCAAAAGGTCGCCGCACGTCGCACAGCGACGACCGCGAAACCAATTTCCAGGCGCCGACGGAAGCGGTCATCAAGGACGTTCACGTTCCTGAAACCATCACCGTCGCCGAACTGGCGCACAAGATGTCCGTCAAGGCATCCGAAGTGATCAAGCAGCTGATGAAGCTGGGCCAGATGTGCACCATTAACCAGGTGCTGGACCAGGAAACGGCCATGATTCTGGTCGAGGAAATGGGCCACAAGGCGTTTGCTGCCGAGCAGGACGATCCGGAAGCACTGCTGGCCGACCAGGGTGAGCACGCTCACTTCGAGTCCAAGCCGCGCGCACCGGTGGTGACCGTCATGGGTCACGTCGACCACGGTAAAACGTCGCTGCTGGACTATATTCGCCGTGCCAAAGTGGCCTCGGGCGAAGCGGGTGGCATTACGCAGCACATCGGCGCATACCACGTCGAAACGCCGCGCGGCATCATCACCTTCCTCGATACGCCAGGTCACGAAGCATTTACCGCCATGCGTGCCCGCGGTGCGAAAGCAACGGACATTGTCATCCTGGTGGTGGCGGCGGACGATGGCGTGATGCCGCAAACGAAGGAAGCGATTGCTCACGCAAAAGCTGCCGGCGTGCCGCTGGTGGTGGCGATCAACAAGATCGACAAGCCGGGCGCCAACCTGGACCGCGTGACGCAGGAACTGGTCACCGAGCAGGTGTTGCCTGAAGAATACGGTGGCGAATCGCCATTCGTGCCGGTATCGGCCAAGACCGGCGAGGGCATCGACGCCCTGCTGGAACAGGTGCTGCTGCAGGCCGAGGTGCTGGAACTGCGTGCCCCGATCGACGCGCCAGCGCGTGGTCTGGTGGTCGAGGGCCGTCTGGACAAGGGCCGTGGTCCTGTCGCGACGATCCTGGTGCAGTCGGGCACCTTGCGCCGCGGCGACGTGATCCTGGCCGGTTCGTCGTATGGCCGTGTTCGCGCCATGCTGGACGAAAACGGCAAGGCGATTTCCGAAGCGGGTCCATCGATTCCGGTCGAGATCCAGGGTCTGACCGAAGTGCCGGTTGCCGGTGAAGAAGTCATGGTCATGGCCGACGAGCGCAAGGCGCGTGAAATCGGTCTGTTCCGTCAAGGTAAGTTCCGCGACGTGAAACTGGCCAAGCAGCAGGCGGCCAAGCTGGAAAACATGTTCGACAACATGGGCGAAGGCGAAGTCAAGAACCTGCCGGTCATCGTCAAGACCGACGTACAGGGTTCGCAGGAAGCGCTGGTCGGCTCGCTGCAGAAGCTGTCGACATCCGAAGTGCGCGTACAGGTTGTACACGCGGCCGTCGGTGGCATCACCGAGTCGGACGTCAACCTGGCCGTGGCGTCGAAAGCGGTCATCATCGGCTTTAACACCCGGGCTGACGCCCAGGCGCGCAAGCTGGCCGAGTCGAATGGCGTGGACATCCGTTACTACAACATCATTTACGACGCGATCGACGAGATCAAGGCAGCACTGTCGGGCATGTTGGCACCGGAAAAGCGCGAAACGATTACCGGTGCGGTCGAGATCCGCCAGGTTATCCTGGTCTCGAAAGTGGGCGCGATTGCCGGTTGTCTGGTCACCGATGGTGTGGTCAAGCGTTCCTCGTCGGTACGCCTGCTGCGCAACAACATCGTGGTGTGGACCGGCGAGATCGACTCGCTCAAGCGCTTCAAGGACGACGCGAAAGAAGTACGCGCCGGTCTGGAGTGCGGCCTGTCGCTGAAGAACTACAACGACATCGAAGTCGGCGACGTCCTCGAAGTGTTCGAAGTTCAAGAGATCGCCCGTACCCTGTAATTGAATGCGGTACCCGACGGGGCGCCCGTGAGCCAAGCGCTCATTGGCGCCCCGTCTTTTTTAGAAGAATAGATTACCCATCATGGCCAAACACAGCAAAACCATCCCGGCCCGCGGCCTGCGGGTGGCCGATCAGATCCAGCGCGATCTGGCCGAGATCATTTCGTACGGACTGAAGGATCCCCGTATCGGCATGATCACCATTACCGAAGTGCAGATCACCCCGGATTATGCGCATGCCAAGGTGTTTTTCACCATGCTCAAAGACGACAAGGAATCGGTCAAGAACACGGTCGAGGGCCTGGGCGCGGCGGCCGGATTCATCCGCAACCAGCTGGGCAAGCGTTTGCACATCCACACCCTGCCGATGCTGCACTTCGTGCACGACACGTCGACTTCGCGCGGCATGGAAATGTCGCTGCTGATCGATCAGGCCAATGCAAGCCGCGCGGCCGATGCCGAGCCGGATGAGAAGCCGGAAGCTGAGCCAGAAGCAAAGCCGGAATAAATCACCGCGCGCAAAGCCGTCATTCCCGCGCAAGCGGGAACCCATAGCACCGTCGATCCGCTAACGTGCTATGGGTTCCCGCCTGCGCGGGAATGACGGTTTTTCGGTTAACGGTGTTGGATCCGATAGCAAAATCGATAGCAGAACCACTAGTAAAGCCCCATGAACACGCCAGACAAACCCGCCAAACGCAGTCCCAAACAACCCCACGTAAAGCGCCTGCGCGACCTGGTCGACGGCGTGCTGCTGCTCGATAAACCGGTCGGCCTGTCGTCCAACGACGCGCTGATCAAGGCCAAGCGCTTTCTGAACGCCAAAAAGGCCGGCCACACGGGCACGCTCGATCCGTTCGCCACGGGCCTGTTGCCGCTGTGCTTCGGGGAAGCGACCAAGTTCTCGCAAGACTTGCTGGAAGCGGACAAGACCTACGAGACCACGGTTCACCTGGGCATCACCACCAACACCGGCGACACCGAAGGCGAAGCCATCGCCACGGCCAATGTGAACGTGACGGTGGAACAGATCGAAGCGGCGCTGGTGCAGTTTCGCGGCCCCATCATGCAGGTGCCGCCCATGTATTCGGCCCTGAAGCGCGACGGCAAGGCTTATTACGAGTACGCGCGCGAAGGCATCACGCTCGAGCGCGAGGCGCGCCCGGTCACCATCCTGAACCTGCAACTGCTGGACTACACGGCGCCCTTCCTGAAGCTGTCGGTCACCTGCACCAAGGGCACCTACATCCGCGTGCTGGGCGAAGACATCGGCAACGCGCTCGGTTGCGGCGGCCACCTGAACGCCTTGCGCCGCACCCAGGTCGGCGCGCTGACGGTGGACGGCATGGTGACCCTGGAAACCATCGGCAGCCACGCCGCCCCGCTCGAACTGCTGGCGCCGGTGGATGCGTTGCTGTCGAGCTTTCCGGCCATCATGCTGACCGAGGAATTGGCCAAGCGCTTTTTGCAAGGCCAGCGCCTGGCGCTGGGCAAGGAAGCCGTCGCCGTGCCGCCCGAGCAGGGCAGGGTGCGGGTGTATCACGACGCCCGCCTGCTGGGCACGGGCATGCTGCAGGAATACGCGGTGCTGGCGCCGGAGCGCCTGATCGCCGCGCAACACTAGCCGACTCGCCGATTCGTCGATTTGCCGATTCGTCGATTCGCGGATTCGCGCTTTCGCAACACCTGCGATGATTTCGTTCCAGCCTGGTTTCGGGCGAGTTAAAGGCACTATAATTTGTCACGGAAGTGTGAATTTTAATCGGTCGTGTTTGCTCAATCGTGGCCCGGATCAGTGCGATCCGGCCGGATCGTGATGCCTATCT
>CALRYE020000141.1:0-18244 GCA_943372275.1 Janthinobacterium lividum | reverse complement strand
CAGAGCGAAAAAATAGCTGGGCGAGGCCAGATTTTGACGATTTCGCAGTGTCAATAGCGAGCTATTGACCGAGAAAGCGGCGAAATATGGACCGTCCCAGGTATTTTTGCAGCTGACGACACTAAGTCCGGCAGGCTGCTAGACCACCGGCACCCGGCTGGCGGCGCCGTTTGACAGCGCCGGTAGGCGGGGCTACCCTGTCGTTCCACCTGCACGCCGTCACGGATGACTCCACCACGATGCTCCAAGCGCTGCCCTTCCCGATCCGCGTCGAATGCCCGCCCGGCGCCTGCGTGTGCAACCGCGAGGCGCTGGCCGCGCCCGACGCCGACACGCGCATCCTGCGCCTGACGCGCGAGGAAGAAAAGCGCTTGCTCGAACGCATAGACAGCATCGAGACCTACGAGCAACTGCAACGCCTCAGCGCCAAGCTGAACGAGAATCTGGGCATCACCGTGCACATCACCCCGTCGGCGCGCGAAGTGCGCACGGCGCGCGGCATCGCCATCACGCTGGACGAATTTCCCGGGCTGTGCCGCAAGACGCGTCAGGCGATTCCGACCGCGATCCGGCGCTGTCTGGACCGTCACCCGGAAATTGTGTTCGCCATCCTGGACGCGCACGACCTGTTTGGTTCGAATTGATTGCAGCGGTACGGGTGAGCAGCCTCAAACGGATCAGCCGCGCAGCGGCGGATGATGGGGCTCCTTTCGCTTCCAGTCGCCCGCGCGCATGCCCTCCTCCATCCAGTATCACGGTCTGGTCCAGCAACTGCTGCTCTCGCAGGGTCAGCTGGAATCTGCCAGCCGCCAGGCCCACGCCGAACTGCGCGACCTGGAAGAAGTGCTGGTCAGCGACTACCGGGTGCGCCTGCCGGCCATCGGGGCGGCGCTGGCCCTGTTCTTCGGGGTGCCCTACGAGCCGTTCCGGCCGGCCCGCACCAAGCCGGCGTGCCTGCTCACGCACCTGAAACCACAGTATGTGGAGGAAAACCAGTGGCTGCCGCTGGATGAAGACGAGCACGGCTTGCTGGTGATGGCGCTGGACCCGGAGCGGGTGCGCGCCAGCCGCATCATCGGGCAGGTGTTTCCCAAGTCGAAGGTGCAGTTTTGCGTCACCACCCGCATCGAGTTCAAGCACACGATGGACCAGTTCTTCGGCACCACCGCGCGCAGCGATGGCAGCTCGCTGCGCGAGTTGCTGGCCAACCTGGCGCCGGCGCAGCGCGAGGCGCCGGACGAGCTGGCGGAAGCGGCCGACAACGAACTGGTCAAGCTGGTCAACAAGGTCATCATGGACGCCTACCGTCAGGGCGTGTCCGACATCCATATCGAGCCGCAGGCCGACCATGGGCCCACCAGCATCCGCTTTCGCAAGGATGGCTGCCTGGTGCCGTACATCGACGTGCCGGCCAGCTACCGCGGCGCGCTGGTGGCGCGCGTGAAAATCATGTGCGATCTGGATACGTCGGAGCGGCGCCGCCCGCAGGATGGCAAGATCAGCTTTCGCAAGTACGGCCCGCTCGACATCGAACTGCGCGTGGCCACCATCCCGTCGGCCGGCGGCGTGGAGGACGTGGTGCTGCGCATCCTGTCGGCGGGCACGCCGGTGCCGCTGGCCGAGTTGGGCATGCTACCGGAAAATCTGCGTCGCCTGCATGCCGCCGTGGACCGCCCGCACGGCCTGTTCTTCGTGTGCGGCCCGACCGGGTCGGGCAAAACCACGACTCTGCATTCAGTGCTGCATCACCTCAACACGCCCGAGACCAAGATCTGGACCGCCGAGGACCCGGTCGAGATCACCCAGAAAGGCTTGCGCCAGGTGCAGGTCAACCGCAAGGCGGGGCTCGATTTCGCCACCGTCATGCGGGCCTTCCTGCGCGCCGATCCTGACATCATCATGGTGGGCGAAATGCGCGACCGCGAGACGGTCAGCATCGGCATCGAAGCGTCGCTGACCGGGCACCTGGTGCTGGCAACCTTGCACACCAACAGCGCGCCCGAATCCATCGTGCGCCTGCTGGACATGGGCATGGACCCATTCAACTTTTCCGACGCCTTGCTGGGGGTGCTGGCGCAGCGGCTGGCGCGTCGCCTGTGCCCGCTGTGCAAAAGCGCCTACACGCCCGATGCCGCCGAGCTGCAGCAGATGCTGGACGACTGGTGCGCCGAACAGCCGCAGGCCGACCGAGCGCGCGTGGTGGACCACTGGCATGCGCGCTTTGGCGGCGCGCACGGCCGCCTGCTGCTATACCGCGCGCATGGCTGCGACGACTGCAACAAGGGCTATCGGGGGCGGCTGGGTTTGCACGAACTGATGCTGGGAACCGAGCGCGTGCGCGAGCTGCTGCAGGAGCGCGCGCGGGTCGCCGTGCTGCTGGCCGCGGCGCTCGACGACGGCATGCTGACGCTGAAAATGGACGGTATCTGCAAGGTGCTGATGGGATTGACGGACATGCGCTCGGTGCGGCAGGTGTGCTTCAAATAGCTGCGCTGCAAATGGAAAATGCCGTCCGGCTTGCGCAGGACGGCATCATGGCTGGCTGGCGGGGGTGCGCCCGCGTCAGCGTAACACCTTACATGATCATGGTGCCGATCCACCAGGCGATCGCCGCCATGAAGGCCGATGCCGGAATGGTGAAAATCCAGGCCCACACGATGTTGCCGGCCACGCCCCAGCGCACAGCCGACATCTTTTGCGCGGAGCCCACGCCGACGATGGCGCCGGTGATGGTGTGCGTGGTCGAGACCGGCACTCCCCAGAAGCTGGCCATCAGCAAGGTGATGGCGCCGCCCGTTTCGGCGCAAAAGCCGCCCACCGGCTTGAGCTTGGTGATCTTCTGGCCCATGGTCTTGACGATGCGCCAGCCGCCGAACAGCGTGCCGAAGCTGATCATGGCGTAGCACGATATGATCACCCAGGTCGGCGGATACTCGTCGGCCGGGTTGGTGTAGCCGGCGGCGATCAGCAGCATCCAGATGATGCCCATGGTTTTCTGGGCATCGTTGCCGCCGTGGCCGAGGCTGTAGCCGGCGGCCGACACCAGCTGCATGCGGCGGAACCAGACATCCACCTTGCGCGGCGTGGAGCGCACGAACAGCCACGAGACGATCAGCATGATCAGCGTGCCAAGCACGAAACCCATCACCGGCGCGATGACGATAAACATGACGATCTTGATCAGGCCGCCGGAAATCAGCGCGCCCGTGCCCGCCTTGGCCACGGCAGCGCCGACCAGGCCGCCGATCAGCGCGTGCGACGACGACGATGGAATGCCGTAGTACCAGGTGATGACGTTCCAGATGATGGCGCCCACCAGGGCGCCGAAGATGACGTAATGGTCCACCACGCCCGGGTCGATGGTGCCTTTGCCGATGGTCGCGGCGACCTTCATGCTGACCACAAAAATGGCGACGAAGTTGAAGAACGCGGCCATGGCCACGGCCGACTGGGGTTTCAAAACACCCGTGGACACCACGGTAGCGATGGCGTTGGCCGAATCGTGGAAGCCATTCATGAAGTCGAACACCAGGGCCAGGGCCACCAGCATGCCGAGCACGTAAATGCTAATTTCTAAACTGTTAGACATAGATGATCTTTTTCGACGGCGGCGCGTTACGCGTTTTCGACGATGATGCCTTCGATGATGTTGGCTACATCTTCGCAGCGGTCGGTGACGGTCTCGAGGATCTCGTAGATCGCCTTGAGCTTGATGAGGTTGCGCACGTCCGGCTCGTCGCGGAACAGCTTGGACATGGCGGCGCGCATTACGTGGTCGGCGTCCGATTCCAGGCGGTCGATCTCTTCGCAGATGGCGACGATCTTTTGCGAGTTATCCATGTTGTGCAGCAGCGCGACGGCTTGCTGGACCTTTTCGCAGCAGGCCAGGCACAGTTCGGCCAGGCGCTTCGCTTCCGGGGTCACCGCTTTCAGGTCGTAGAGCGACACGGTCTGGCCGGCATCTTCCATCAGGTCGAGAATGTCGTCCATGCGGGTGATGAGCTTGTGGATATCGTCACGGTCGATCGGCGTGATAAAGGTCTTGTGCAGCATGTCGACGGTCTGGTACGTGATCTTGTCGGCTTGCTTTTCGATCGATTCGATCGCGTGAACGCGGTTTTCCAGATCGTCGAAATTGGTCATCAGGCCGACCATTTCATGGGCGCCTTTGACACACAGTGCGGCATGGGCGTTAAAGAGATCGAAAAACTTGCCCTCGGTGGGCATCAAGCGTCCAAACATGGCTTTCTCCGTAAAAGCTATTGATACTACTGAATACCGCCGCACAAACGCGACGGTGTTTGATTCGTGAATTTGAAAAAATAAACTTGTTTCGTGAACGCGCTCAGGCTCAGGGAATCCGCAGCACACGCTGCACGGGGAAGTGGCTGAACCGGCTTAGTCGCCCTGGTACAAGGCCAGGCTGCCGCTGTAATTGCCGAACTTGGTGTACTGGCCGATCCAGGTCAGGCGCACGGAGCCGATCGGGCCGTTACGCTGCTTACCGATGATGATCTCGGCCGTGCCCTTGTCGGGCGAATCGGGGTTGTACACCTCGTCGCGGTACAGGAAAATGATGACGTCGGCATCCTGCTCGATTGCGCCGGATTCGCGCAAGTCGGACATGATGGGGCGCTTGTTGGGGCGTTGCTCCAGCGAGCGGTTCAGCTGGGACAGGGCGATCACGGGGCAGTGCAATTCCTTGGCCAGACCCTTCAGACTACGCGAAATCTCAGAAATCTCCGAGGCGCGGTTGTCGCCCGGCTGGCTGCCCGTCATCAGCTGGATGTAATCGATGATGATCAAGCCGAGCTTGCCGCACTGGCGCGACAGGCGGCGCGATCGGGCGCGCAATTCGATCGGATTCAGCGCCGGCGTTTCATCGATGTACAGCTGCGCTTCGTTCATCTTTTGAATCGCATGCGTCAGGCGCGGCCAGTCTTCGTCGTTCAGGCGGCCTGTGCGCAAGCGGTGCTGGTCGAGCTGGCCGACGGAGCCCAGCATACGCATGGCCAGCTGGGCGCCGCCCATCTCCATTGAGAAAATCGCCACGGGCAGGCCGGCCTCGATGGCAACGTTTTCGCCGATGTTGACGGAAAACGCCGTCTTACCCATCGACGGACGGCCGGCCACGATGACCAGGTCGCCCGGCTGCAGGCCGGAGGTCATGCGGTCCAGGTCGATAAAGCCGGTCGGCACACCCGTGATTTCACTCTGGTTATCGCGGCTGTACAGCTCGTCGATGCGTTCGACCACCTGGGTCAGCAGCGGCTGCACGGCGATCCAGCCCTGCGAGCCGCGCGAACCCTGCTCGGCGATGGCGAAGATCTTCGATTCGGCCTCGTCCAGCATCTGCTTGACTTCCTTGCCCTGCGGGTTGAACGCGTTGCCGGAAATTTCATCGGCCACCGTGATCAGTTTGCGCAGGATGCCGCGGTCGCGCACGATCTCGGCGTAGCGGCGGATATTGGCCGCCGACGGCGTGTTCTGCGCCATCGCATTCAGGTACTGCAAACCGCCCACATCCTCGGCCTTGGCGATGTTGGTCAGCGCTTCAAACACGGTGATCACGTCGGCCGGTTTCGAGGCATTAATCAGTTTGACGATCTGCTCGAAGATGATGCGGTGGTCGTAACGGTAAAAGTCGTCCGAGTGCATCATGTCGGCAATGCGGTCGAACGCCGCGTTATCGCGCAGCAAACCGCCGATAACAGACTGCTCTGCTTCGATGGAATGGGGCGGAATACGGAGGGAATCGACTTGCGGATCGGATGGCGCGTTCATGGCGCGAATTATACCTGCTTCATGTCAACAGGCTGTAATAATTGGGGAGAATTGGACGTAAAAAAAGCCGGGCAAAGCCGGCTTTTTTGTGCTCTGAAATGGCCCCCGCGAGGACCGTTCGTCGCAATGTTACGTGGTGAAACCTTAGGCTGCTTCGCCCACGACAGCGATCGTGATATCCACGACGACGTCGGTGTGCAGAGCGACAGCAACGCTGTGCTCGCCGGTGGTTTTCAGTGGGCCGGTAGGCAGGCGCACTTGTGCTTTTTCAACGGCGAAACCTTGCTTCGTCAGCGCTTCAGCGATGTCGAAGTTGGTCACGGAACCGAACAGACGGCCATCGACGCCCGCTTTTTGCGAGATCGAGATGGTCATGCCGGCCAGCTTTTCGCCTTCAGCTTGCGATGCGGCCAGTTTAGCGGCGGCAGCTTTTTCCAGTTCAGCGCGCTTGACTTCGAATTCAGCCACGGCCGAAGCGGTAGCACGACGCGCCATGCGTTGTGGGATCAGGAAGTTACGTGCGTAACCGTCTTTGACTTTAACCACGTCGCCCAGGTTGCCGACGTTAACAACTTTTTCCAACAGAATGATTTGCATATTTTTCTCCAGGTGTCTGCGCAGCGATTAAGCGTGGTGCAGATCGGTGTAAGGCAGCAGCGCGAGGTAGCGGGCGCGCTTGATGGCGGTGTCAACCTGGCGCTGGTAGTGCGCCTTGGTACCGGTCAGGCGTGCTGGCATGATCTTGCCGTTTTCCTGGACGAAGTCTTTCAGGGTGTCGACGTCTTTGTAGTCGACCTGCTCGACGTTTGCTGCGGTGAAGCGGCAGAATTTCTTACGCTTGAACAGTGGGTTCTGTTGTTTGCGCTTTTCTTTAAGCTTGAGCTTGTTCTTGTCGAATTTTTTACCGAATGCCATGTGAGGCTCCTGTATCTAAAAATGTGCTGTCGCGTCAGGCGGCGGCACTGAAATCAATGATGTGAAACACCAGGCTTTTGCTGTTGCGGCTTTTCTTTGCCAGAAATCCCGTGAACTGATGCGCAGCACCCAATTCGGCCTGGCTGAAGCGGCCTGAAATCTCTCCCGCGGCGAACGCGGCAATTTCAAACTCGACCAACCGGGCCACCCCTGCTTCCATCTGCTGCGAACTGTGCAGCAGTGTGGCGGACACGACTGGAACGCCGGCCGGGGTGTAGCGCAAGACATCGCGCTCGCAAATCAGTGCTACGAACTGGGTTTGATTCACTGACGTAGGGTCAAATGAGGGGTCAACTCAGGTTCAGGGAAAGCTGTACAAGTACTTAGGCTGCGACGGCTGGGGCGGCAGCAGCAGCGGCTGGCGCTTCTGCGCGGTGGCTCTTGGCTGCGTCTTCACGTTGTACCGATTTCATCATCGGCGACGGCGCGGTTTCAGCCTTCTTCATCTTAACGGTGAGGTGACGCAGCACGGCATCATTGAATTTGAACGCGGTTTCGAGTTCCACGAGGGTCTCGTTGTCGCATTCGATGTTCAGGCAGATGTAGTGCGCTTTTGGCAGCTTCTGGATCGAGTAAGCCATCTGACGACGGCCCCAGTCTTCAACACGGTGTACCGAACCGCCGCGCGTGGTTACGCTGGCTTTGTAGCGTTCGATCATCGCTGGGACTTGCTCGCTTTGGTCCGGATGGACGATAAAAACGATTTCATAATGACGCATGCATAACTCCTTAGGGACGTTTAAACAAGTGCCCACCTCGGCGTCAAGACGAGTGTGGGAAGGGAAAGCCGGCAATTATAGCGCGGAACTGGGCGTCCTGGCAATGGCTGGCTGGGATTGATGGGGTAACGCGTGGCTTTATGGTTTGAAATCCGGGTCGAGCAGTTGCTCCACGGTGTAAGGCAGCGCGGATGGAAACGTCGCCTTGGGCAAGCCGGTCTCATCGCAGGCAATCCGCACGGCGTCTTGATAAACGTCCTCCGCAGCCTCAGCGGAAAATCGCCGGAGACTAGGATTGCGCTTGAATAACAACCTTATCTCAGAGCGCTGGGTTGAAATCGTCCCAAGCCAACTTCCGGATTTTCGCTCGGCCTGAAACTGGCACTTGAGGAGATGCGTGATCAATACCCGCATCCTGCTGTGCAATTCATGCCGTAAAGCTCCCATGATGTTGTCCAGCTCCATAATCAATTGGTTGAGGTCGAGTCGATCGAACTGCCTTTCCCGGAGCAGTAATGCTTGCTGTGCAAGCCAGACGAAGTAATCGTCGTCGTAGGCTGAAAGATGGGTGGGGAGCATATTCATTGAAGTTCTCGCTACGGTACAAAGTCCTCATCAAGCAGTTGCTCAACGGTGAACGGGTTTATGGTTGGGAAGATGGATCGGCGAGGTCCGGTCTCGTACGCGGCCCGCTTGGCGGCGCGGGGATATCGGTCCATGGGGCCCTCCTTCGCCCTCTTGGACACCCAACCATGCAAATAATTCACGCACACGCTAATTAACACTTGCGCTGCACGAAATACTGTACAAAAATACAGTCTGTGCATACCAACAGTCCCTGACCACAGATGATCAAGCTCACACCGCGGCAAGAACAAATTCTTAACCTGATCAAGGACGCGATCGACAACACCGGTTTTCCTCCGACCCGTGCCGAGATCGCCAATGAGCTGGGCTTCAAATCGGCCAATGCGGCCGAAGAGCACTTGCAGGCGCTGGCGCGCAAGGGCGCCATCGAAATTTCGCCGGGCACCTCGCGCGGCATCCGCCTGATCGGTTCCAGCGTCGAGACCATTCCGATGCCGCCGCCGTCGCTGATGATCTCGCTGCCGCTGGTGGGGCGCGTGGCTGCGGGTTCCCCTATCCTCGCGCAGGAACATGTGGAAGCGAACTACAGCGTGGACCCGTCCATGTTCGCGTCGCGGCCGGACTTTTTGCTGAAGGTAAAGGGCTGGTCGATGCGCGACGCGGGCATCATGGATGGCGACCTGCTGGCCGTGAAGAAGGTCGACAGCGCCAAGAATGGCCAGATCGTCGTGGCGCGCATCGGCGACGACGTGACCGTCAAGCGCTATCGCAAGACCGGCACGCTGATCGAGTTATTGCCGGAGAACCCGGACTTCAAGATCATCCGCGTCGATCCGGAGACGGACGAGTTCGCGCTGGAAGGTCTGGCAGTGGGATTGATGCGCAGCTGGCACTAAGCGGCTACGCTGCCGCATCAGGCAGCTGTGAAATAACCGAGCAACAAAAAACAAACGCGGCTCTCAGGCCGCGTTTGTCGTTCAAGCATCGTTTGTCGTTCAGGCATCGTTCGAGCGTTGGCTTCGTTCAGTCGTCCTTGCGCGCCTTGGCTTCCGTAACGATGCGGTTGTGCTCCGTGATGTACTTCGACGTGGCATCGCGCCACACGGCGAAATCGGCCAGCACCAGCTTGGCTGTCACCTTGGCCTCCTGCGCCTGCAGGGCATGCACCTCGGCCAGATAGGTAGTGGCCTTGGCCATTTCTTCCTTGGTCATGACATCGGCCACTTCCTTTGGAATGCGCTTGGTCAGTGGCGAGGCGGCATTCAGATTGACCACATACTTGTTGTAGCACGTTTCCCACTCGCTCATGCGGCCCGTGATGCGCTGGATCTCGTCGTCCAGCTTGGACATGGCGGGGAAGCGCGGCGGCGGGCAACGAAATTCGCCGGATTTCAGGTCGCTGGCGTCGTACTTGGTCGTCCACAGTTCGATTTCGGCGCGGCGTGCTTCGCGCTGGGTATTCTTCTCGATCGTGGCCACGGCGGCCTTGTTGCCCTTGGCCGCCGCCTTGCGCAGCCAGGCATCGGCCTTGACGGCATCGACCGGACCGGCTTCGCCGTTCAGGTGCATTTCGGCCAGCTTCAGCTGGGCGTCGGCGTTGCCGGCGTTGGCCAGCTTGGTGTACGCCTGCATAGCTTGCGGGTAGGCTTTCTTGGCGTACAGCGCGTTGGCGTCCGACAGGGCATCGGCACTGGCCATGCCTGAGATCAGCAGCGATAAACAGAACAGATACTTCTTCATCCGGCTAGCCTTTGCGGTTATCGCCGTTGCCGTCACAAAGGTAAGGGCCACATGTAGAGTTAGCTCAGCATGGGTCCCGCCTGCGCGAGGACGACGGTCTTTAGGTTGACGTTATTGGGCCACTGCAGTTATGCGGCGTTCAATGCATCCTTGAAATCGTCCAGCAGATCGGCCTGGTCTTCAATGCCCACCGACACCCGGATCAGCGACTCGGCGATGCCCATGCTGGCGCGGCGCTCCGCTCCCATTTCGAAGAAGATGGTGTGCGCCACCGGAATGACCAAGGTGCGCGTGTCACCCAGGTTGCTGGTCGAAATGGCCACCGTCATGCGGTTCAGGTAATCGAAGCAATCGATGCCGTCTTTCAGCTCGAAGCTGAACAGCGAGCCGTACGAACGGAACAATTCCTTGGCGATGCCGTGCTGCGGATGCGATTCCAGGCCCGGGTAGTAGACGGCCGCTACGCGCTCGTCGGCTTCCAGCATGGTGGCCAGCGCCATGGCGTTGCTGCAGGTACGCTCCATGCGCAAGGCCAGCGTTTCCGCGCCGACAGCGATATGATGCGCCGCTTCCGGCCCCAGCGACGCGCCGAAGTCGCGCATGCCCTTGGCGCGCAGCTGCACGATGCCCCACATGGCGGGCGGATTCTTCTTGTAGTTCTCGGCGATGTTCGGATAGCGGGTCCAGTCGTACTCGCCGGTATCGGTGATGCTGCCGCCCAGCGCGTTGCCATGACCGCAGATCGACTTGGTCAGCGCATTGATCACCAGCCCGGCGCCGACCGCCTTGGGACGGAACAGGTAGGGCGTGGTCATGGTGTTGTCAACCACGAACAGAATCCCCCGCTCGCGGCACAGCTTGCCGATGCGCGCCATGTCGGCCACCTGCGTGCGCGGGTTGGCGATGCTCTCGACGAACACCATACGGGTGTTGTCCTTCAGCGCCGCTTCCACATTGGCCACGTCGGTGGCGTCGACCAGATCGACGCCTACGCCCTGCCCTGCCACGGTCTGCCACAAGCTATTGGTGTTCCCGAACAGGAATGCCGACGACACCACATGGTCGCCCGCTTTCAGCAGCCCCTGGAACAGGCCGCCGATGGCGCCCATGCCGGTGGCAAAGCACAGCGACGCCACGCCGTCTTCCATGCGCGTGACCTTGTCTTCCAGCGCTGAAATAGTCGGATTGCCCTGGCGGCCGTAGCGAAAGCCCGGCTCCTTGCCCTGGAACACCGCCGCCAGCTGGCGCGAGTCGGCATAGGCGAACGTCACGGAGGTGTGGATCGGCTTGTGCAGCGAACCATGCTCGATCGCCTTGCGGCGGTCGTTGTGGACGATGGTGGTGGTGAAGCCGTAGCTCTTTTTATCGCTCATGCTTACTCGGCCGCGGCCAGGTTGAGGTTCAGCTGGGTACGCGCCGCATCGTCGACCGGGGCGGCCTTCGGATTGTGGCGCACGAATTCCAGGCGGTCCAGGTACGCCGGCGTGATGTCGCCGGTCACGTAGACGCCGTCGAAGCACGACGCCTCGAAGTTCTGCAGCGCCGGATTAACGTCGGAAATGGAGCGCTTGAGCGCGTCCACGTCCTGGTACACCAGCGCGTCGGCGGTGATCTCGCGGCAGATTTCTTCGTTGCTGCGGCCATAGGCGATCAGCTCGTCGCGGGTCGGCATGTCGATGCCGTACACGTTGGGGAACAGTACCGGTGGCGCGGCCGAAGCGAAAAACACATTGCGCGCGCCGGCTTCCCGCGCCATCTGCACGATCTCGCCGCTGGTGGTGCCGCGCACGATGGAATCATCTACCAGCAGCACGTTCTTGCCTTTGAATTCGGACGCGATCGCGTTCAGTTTCTGGCGCACCGACTTGCGGCGGATCGCCTGCCCCGGCATCAGGAAGGTACGGCCAATGTAGCGGTTCTTGATGAAACCTTCGCGGTATTCCACGCCCAGCTTCAAGGCCAGCTGGATCGCCGCCGGACGCGACGAATCGGGAATCGGCATGACCACGTCGATTTCACCGGTGCGGAACTGGGTGCGAACCTTGTCGGCCAGGTACTCGCCCATTTTCAGGCGCGTGGCGTAGACCGAGGCGCCGTCGAGGATGGAATCGGGACGGGCCAGGTACACGTATTCGAACGCGCACGGATTGAGCGAGGGATTTTCGGCGCATTGCAGCTGGTGCAGCACGCTGTCGTTGTCGATGAACAGGGCTTCGCCCGGCGCCACGTCGCGCAGGAAACGGAAACCCATGCCTTCGAGCGCCACGGATTCGCTGGCGATCAGGTATTCGGTGCCCTTGTCGGTTTCGTTCACGCCGATGCACAGCGGACGGATGCCGAACGGGTCGCGGAAGGCCAGCAGGCCGTGACCGGCGATCTGGGCCACCACGGCGTAGGCGCCGCGTACGCGCCGGTGCACGGCGGCGACCGCCTTGAACAGCACTTCCGGGTCCAGCGTGAAGCCGGTGGTCGCTTCCTGGATTTCGTGTGCCAGCACATTGAGCAGCACTTCGGAATCGGAATCGGTGTTGATGTGGCGGCGATCGTTCTTGAACATCTCCATCTTCAGCTGCGCCTGATTGGTCAGGTTGCCGTTGTGCGCCAGCGTAATGCCGAACGGGGCATTGACGTAGAACGGCTGCGCTTCTTCTTCGTTCGACGACCCGGCGGTCGGGTAGCGGCAGTGGCCGATGCCCGAATTGCCTTGCAGCGAACGCATATTGCGCGTGCGGAACACGTCACGCACCAGGCCATTGGCCTTGTGCATGGTGAACATGCTGCTGTGATTGGTTGCAATGCCCGCCGCGTCCTGGCCGCGATGCTGCAACAGCAGCAATGCGTCATACAACAGCTGATTGACGGGGTGATGCGAGACGACGCCGACGATGCCACACATGATGCACTCCTAAAAACTGCAATTACGGATTTTAAAAAACTTCAAAACTTGATATGCCGCGCCAGCGCGTCCGGTAAAAACGGCCGCACGGTGCGCGCGCCCGTTTCCGCCATGGGACTGAACAGCGCATTGGTCCAGAACGGTTGCTTGGGCAACTCCGTCATGCCTGCCAATATGACGCCGGCCAGCACGATCACAATGCCGCGCGCCAGGCCGAACACGCCGCCGAGGCCGCGGTCGGCCAGCGACAGGCCGGTGGCCTTGACGAGCGCGTCGACCGCCATGGCCAGCAATCCCATCAGGATGCGCACGCCCAGGAACAGCGCCACATAGGAAACAATCAGGCGGGTGGCGTCGCCGGGTATGACCTCCGGCAGCATGGGCGCCAGCTGGGCGCCGTACATATTGGCCACCACAAACGCCACCACCCAGCTCACCAGCGACAGGATCTCGCTGACCAGGCCGCGCAGCGTGCTGATCACGACGGACGCGATCAGGATGAACAGCACCACATAATCGAAAATCGTCACGCCGACCACGCCATCAGTTGGCGACCAGGATACCGGACAGGCCGATCTTGGCCAGCTTGGCACGTGCCTTGTCGGCTTCGTCCTTGCTGCTGAACGGGCCCATCTGGATGCGGATGCGCTCGCCCGACGCCGTGCTGGCCTTGCGCGTAAAGGACGCGATGCCGGCGGCGCGCAGCTTGCCTTGCAACTCGTCGACCTTGTCCTGGCTGGCCAGCGCGGCGACCTGCACCACGTATTTCTGCGGCGCAGCGTCGGCCACCGGTTTGTCTTCCAGAATCGCGATCGCGCGCGCCGCTTCCTTGGGTGGCTCAGCCGGCTTAGCCGCCGGCGCTTTCTCTTCCTTGGCGGCGGGTTTGGCTTTTTCGGCTGCTTTGTCGGCTACCTTCTCCGCTTTCTCGTGTTTCTCCGCCGGTTTGGCTGGGGCGACTTTCGGCTCAGGCTTGGCAGGCTTGGGCTCCACTTTTGCCACTGGCTTGGCCACGGGCTGAGGGTCGGGCTTAATCTCGGGCTTAAGCTCGGGCTTAATCTCGGGCTTGGTATCGACCCGCGCCGTTTCCGGCGCAGGCTTGACCTGGGCGGGCGGCAAGGCATTCGATGGCTCGACGATCTCTTCGCGCGAATCGAGGGCCTCGGTCGGCTCGACCGGGCGCGGCAGCGGCAACGGCGCCGCTTTCTCTTTACTTGGAATATTGATATCGATGTTGTTGGCCAGCGGCTTGGGTTCCGAGTCCAGGATCATCGGCAGGCCGACGGCCACGGCCAGCGCCAGGGCGATCGCCCCGACCAGGCGGCGGCGTGCGCGCTTTTTTTCCGGCAGCACCGGGTCGGCTGCCTGCTTGGCGCTGCGGCGGGCGGCGGGCTCGCCGGCGCTGGAGGCGCGTTTCGACCGGGCGCGCGCAGTGTCATCATCGCGGGAAACATAGTCGCTGTCATCGACCGGATCATCTTGCTTGTTTTTATTTGAGAACGAGAACAAGCCCATGCGTTTTTCTTCAGTGAAGTGAGATTTTTGGGCTGCCATTGCGCCGGAGACGACGCCGAACCTGCCAAAGACCGTAATTCTATCATTCTCCCCACATTGACTCATTGCATTTCAACCCGCGTCCGGGGATTGTCCGGGCCAACGGCGGCCCGCCGCGGGCCAGGCATCAGTTCATGGCGGCCTTGCGGGCGGCCATCACACCGGCGACGGTAAAGAAGGAGCCAAAGACCACGATGCGGTCTTGCTGGCCGGCGCGGCGCAGCGCGTCGGCGAAGGCTTTGCCCGGATCGGCAAACGCCGTCACCGAGCGCTCGCCCGGCTTGGCGTCGCCCTTGGGCAGCTCGTCCAGCTGCTTGCACAGCGCTTGCGTATCGGCCGAGCGCGGCGACGGCAGATCGGCCACGCACCAGTGGTCGATGTGCTCGGCCATCGGCGCGATGACGCCTTCGATATCCTTGTCCTGCATGATGCCGAAGACGGCGTAGGTATAAGGGTGAAAGCCCATGTTGCCCAGGTTCTGCGCCAGCGCCGAGGCGGCGTGGGGATTGTGGGCCACGTCCAGGATCACCGTCGGCTGGCCCGGCAGCACCTGGAAGCGGCCCGGCAGCTCCACCGTCACGAGGCCCATGCGCACATCCTGCGCGCCCACGGGCAGTTCAAGCTTGAGCACTTCCAGCGCGGCCAGGGCGGCCGCCGCATTGAGGATCTGGTTGGCGCCGCGCAGGCTCGGATAGGCCAGCGAATTGCGGCGCTGGCCGCGCCCGCCGTAGTTCCACTGCTGCTTGTCGCCGGAATAATTGAAGTCGCGCCCCAGCAGCCACAGGTCGGCGCCGATGGCCTCGGCGTGCGCCACCAGCGAGGCTGGCGGCACCGGGTCGCTGCAGATGGCCGCTTTGCCGGCCCGGAAAATGCCGGCTTTCTCGAAGCCGATCGCTTCGCGCGTGTCGCCCAGGTAGTCGGTGTGATCGATGTCGACCGAGGTGACGATGGCCACGTCGGCGTCGATTACGTTGACCGCGTCCAGGCGCCCGCCCAGGCCCACTTCCAGGATCGCCACATCCAGCTTGGCCCCGGCCAGCAGGTGCATGATGGCCAGCGTGGTGAACTCGAAGTAGGTCAGGTCGGTGTCGCCGCGTTTGCCTTCGACGAAGTTGAAGCTGTCGATCAGCGCCGCATCGGTGGCCAGCTCGCCGTTGATGCGCGCGCGTTCGTTAAAGTCGAGGAAGTGCGGCTTGATGTAGAGGCCGACCTTGTAACCGGCGCGCAGCAGGATCGATTCGATCATCGAGCAGGTCGAACCCTTGCCGTTGGTGCCGGCGACCAAGATCACGGGGCAGGAAAACGCCAGCCCCATGCGCTCTTTGACGGCGCGTACGCGGTCCAGGCCCATGTTGATTTCGATTTCGGCGTGGCGCGATTCGAGCAGTGCCAGCCATGCGGGCAAGGTGGTGGGAAAGGGGGAAATCGCGGAGCTGGACATGGCGGGGTCGACGTGGGGTGAATCAAACGAGAGCAAAAGTAAAAACGGCGCGCAAACTGCGCGCCGGAGTGATGCTGGCGCCGCCCTCTCCATGGTCGGAGATGGCGGCTGAACGGATACGATCAGGCGATGACTTCGACCGCCTGGTCTTGCAGCAGCGCCAGCAGATGGGCGATTTCTTCGCGCATCTTGCGGCGGTCGACGATCATGTCGACTGCGCCCTTGGTGACGAGGAACTCGGCGCGCTGGAAGCCTTCGGGCAGCTTTTCGCGCACGGTGTTTTCGATCACGCGGGGACCGGCAAAGCCGATCAGCGCGCGCGGCTCGGCGATGACCACGTCGCCCATGAAGGCGAACGAGGCGGACACGCCGCCCATGGTCGGATCGGTCAGCACGCTAATGAACGGCAGCTTTTTCTCGGACAGCTTGGTCAGCATGGCAGTGGTCTTGGCCATTTGCATGAGCGACAGCAAACCTTCCTGCATGCGCGCGCCGCCCGTGGCGGTAATGCAAATGAACGGCACTTTCTGTTCCAGGGCGATCTGGGCGCCGCGCACGAAGCGCTCGCCGACGACCGAGCCCATGGAGCCGCCCATGAATTCGAATTCGAAGCAGGCTACCACCACCGGCAAGCTCATGATGGCGCCGCCCATGACGATCAGGGCATCGGTCTCGCCGGTCGCTTCCATGGCCGCCTTGAGGCGGTCAGGGTATTTCTTGGAATCTTTGAACTTGAGCGTATCGACGGGCAGGATTTCCTGGCCGATATCGTAGCGGCCACCTTCGTCGAGCAGGCCGTCGAGGCGCTCGCGTGCGCGGATGCGCATGTGGTGACTGCATTTAGGGCAAACGTGGAGGTTCGATTCGAGGTCGGTGCGGTACAGAACGGCTTCGCACGATGGGCATTTGACCCAGAGGCCTTCCGGCATGGTCTTGCGGGCGGCGGCGTCGGAACGCTGGATTCGTGGGGGCAGCAGTTTTTCTAACCAACTCATACATTCTCCTTCTGCAGCAATCTCAGTGGACGGTAGTTTAGCCGCTCAACCCGCACTTGTCGAACATTAAGGGTCGTAACTTGCTGTTTTTACAATGTTTTCTTGCCATCGCCGTACATGTTGGACTGGAAACTCAGGTGTGAGTTCCCGGCCAATTTTGCATCAAACTCAATAACAGATGTTAATCAGTTTCCGTCCAGCGCGCTTCGAATTCCCGCAACGAAACTCTGCACGGCGGCAACTGCCTGATCTTTCGGGGTGTTTTCCAGTTCCTGGATGATGCGGCTGCCGATGACCACGGCGTCGGCCACCTCGGCCACCGCCTTGGCGGTAGCGCCGTCGCGGATGCCGAAACCGACGCCCACGGGCAGCTTGACGTGCTCGCGGATGGCGGTCAGGCGCTGGGCCACGTCGGCCACGTCGATGTTGCCGGCGCCGGTGACCCCCTTGAGCGAGACGTAGTAGCTGAAGCCGCTGCCGAACTTGGCCACCTGGGCGATGCGCTCGGGGGTCGAGGTGGGCGCGAGCAGGAAGATCAGATCGAGTTCGTTGGCGCGCATGGCGTTGGCGAAGTCTTCGCACTCTTCCGGCGGGTAGTCGACGATGATGGCGCCGTCGGCGCCGGCGGCCTTGGCTTCGGCGATGAAGTTGTCCGGGCCGATGCGTTCGATCGGGTTGGCGTAGCCCATCAGCACGACCGGGGTGCTGGCGTTGGTCTTACGGAATTCGCGCACGTAGTTGAAGACGTCGCGGATGCCGATGTTGAATTTTAAAGCGCGCTCGCAGGCGCGCTGGATGACCGGGCCTTCGGCCATCGGGTCGGAGAAAGGCACGCCCAGCTCGAGGATGTCGGCGCCGCCGGCCACCAGCGCGTGCATCAGAGGGACGGTCATTTCAGGACCCGGGTCGCCGGCCGTGATGAAGGTGACAAGGCCGGTTTTTTTCTGTGCCGCGAGCGCGGCGAAGGTTGGTGCGATTCTGGACATGGCGGTATCGTTTATTTGGCTTTCCGTGCCTGTCGAAATGGAAGCACGGCTTACGCATCATTATTAGAGATACCGTCATCCTCGCGAACGCGAGGACCCATAGAACTTTGGCTTAACTGGCGTTCTATGGGTCCCCGCTTTCGCGGGGATGACGGTTTTGCGGGTGGTGGCTAGTGCTGAAAGCAGCAACTTCAGCTACGGTTTCAGCTCCAGTTGCGAGTGTATGATCAGCTGAAATCGAGCCCCATGCGCTCGGCTACCGTGTGCATGTCCTTGTCGCCGCGGCCGGACAGGTTGACCAGGATGATCTGGTCTTTCGGCAGCGTGGCGGCCAGCTTGGTGGCGTACGCAATCGCGTGCGACGACTCCAGCGCCGGGATGATGCCTTCGATATGGCAGCAATCGTGGAACGCCTTGAGCGCTTCGTCATCCGTCACCGATACGTACTCGGCGCGCAGCGTGTCCTTCAGCCAGGCGTGCTCGGGTCCCACGCCCGGGTAATCGAGGCCCGCCGACACCGAGTGGGTCTCGATGATCTGGCCGTTCTCATCCTGCAGCAGATAGGTGCG
>CALRYE020000140.1:0-18344 GCA_943372275.1 Janthinobacterium lividum | reverse complement strand
ATCTCGTCGGCCAGACGCATCATTTCCTCGCTGTGCGGATAGTGCGCCAGACGCACGTAGTTGCAGTTGAGCTCCTTGGCCCACTGCAGCATCATGCGCATGTCGCCCTGACCGCGCAGGCGGCCCGGGATCAACGGGTTTTCGTCGTGCAGCGAGATCCCGCGCAGGAACACCGATTTGCCGTTGAGGAGAATGTCCTGGCCGCGCGTCTCGATGGTGCGAAAGCCGATGCGGTCGCTGACGCTGTCGCCCGCGCCGGCGATGTCGACTTTGTACAGCGTGGGCTGGTCGGGCGACCAGTAAGTGAGTTTGCCGACCGGGATGCTGATGGCGGCGCGCCCGCTGGCGTCGGTCTGCACGGTGGTCTTGATGCCTGCTTCGGCGATGCTGACGGTGACGCTCTGCCCGGCCCTTGCGGCCGAGAGCTGCACGTGGCCTTCGATGCGCTTCAAGTCACCCTTGGCCAGCTGCACCTTGTAGTCGGCGATGTAGGTGTCGGGCAGTTCGGCCAGCAGCACGTCTCGCGTGATGCCGCCGTAATTCCACCAGTCGGTGTTCACGGTGGGGATCTCGTCCTGATGGCGGGTGTTGTCGGCCTTGACGATGACGAAGTTGGCGCCCTGCTTGAGTTTATCGGTCACCTCGAACTGGAACGGGGTAAAGCCGCCCTTGTGCGACCCGAGCTTTTTGCCGTTCAGGTACACATGCGCTTCGTAGTTCACCGCGCCGAAATACAGGAAGTAGCGCTTGCCCGCCTTGGGCGCGGCCTGGAAGTTCTGGCGCAGCCAGATGGTGCCCTCGTACAGTTCCAGCTTTTCAGCCTGCGAATTCCAGTCGCCCGGCACCGCCATGTTGGGCGCCAGGTCGAAGTCGTACTCGACCCACTCGGTCTTGTCCTTCGGTTTGCGGTTGTCGTAGAAGCCGCCCGTGCCCGTGGGCGACTGGTCGAACGGGGTGTGACGGTAGTCGTAGTAACCCATCTCGTACGGGTCGATGATGTAGTTCCAGCGCCCGTTCAGGCTCACGTGGGGGCGCCCCGCGATATTTTGCAGGGTGGTAGCGGTGCCGGAGGCTACAGCGGCAGTGGCGGGGGCGCCGCTGCCGGCCGGATTGGCCTGCGCCATGGCCGGCACGGGGAACCAAAGCGCAAGGACGCACATTGCGCACAGGGCGCCGGCAAGGGAGTTTGCTAAGAATCGCTTCATAACCATCCTCAAAAGGGCGGCGGCTGCGCTGGTAGCGCTTCCAATTCCGTCTGCGGATGTTATCGATTGGTAAATTCACTGTCAATGCGTTTTTGTCTGCGTGCCGCCGGGGGGCCGCACACGTGCTCGTGGTAAGCTTCGACCCCGCCATGTATCGCATTTCCACGCGCGGGCGCTTCCTTCTGTCGATAACTCACAACACACTACATGGATATCATTCTTGCGATTAAAGCCATCATCATGGGATTGGTGGAGGGCTTTACCGAATTCCTGCCGATTTCGTCCACTGGCCACCTGATCCTGGCCGGCAGTCTGCTCGACTTCACGGATGAAAAAGCCAAGGTGTTCGAGATCGTGATCCAGGCCGGGGCCATTCTGGCCGTGTGCTGGGAATACCGCGCGCGCATCCTGTCGGTGTTCACGGGCCTGGGGCGCGACCCCAAGGCCAACCGCTTCGTGCTGAATGTGGCCATCGCCTTCACGCCGCTGGCGCTGCTGGGTCTCATCTTCGGCAAGATGATCAAGTCGGCCCTGTTCAAGCCGGTGCCGGTGGCGCTGGCGTTCATCATCGGCGGCTTCATCATCCTGTGGGTGGAGCGGCGCAACAAGCTCCATCCGGTGGCCGAAACGGTGGCGTCGGTCGACGACATGACGGCGCTCGACGCCTTGAAGGTCGGCCTGGCGCAAGCCGTGGCCCTGATTCCCGGCACCAGCCGCTCGGGCGCGACCATCATCGGCGGCATGATGTTCGGCCTGCCGCGCAAGGTGGCCACCGAGTTCTCGTTCTTCCTCGCCATCCCCACCCTGCTGCTGGCGACCGCCTATTCGCTGTACAAGGAGCGCGAGCTGCTGTCGGCGGCCGACGTACCCATGTTTGGCCTGGGCAGCATCGCCGCCTTTGTCTCGGCGTTCCTGTGCGTGCGCTGGCTGCTGCGCTACATCAGCAACAATGACTTCACCGTGTTCGCCTGGTACCGCATCGTGTTTGGCATCATCGTGATCGCCAGCTCGCACTACGGCTGGGTCGTTTGGGCAGAGTAATGAACCCCGCTATTCCCGACTCCGATATCGGCACGCGCGCACTCGAACTGCTCGAGTCGGTCTTCGGCTATCCCGCGTTTCGCGGCCAGCAGGGCGAGATCGTCGAACACGTCGCCTCCGGCGGCGACGCCCTGGTGCTCATGCCCACGGGCGGCGGCAAATCGCTGTGCTACCAGATTCCCGCGCTGCTGCGCGACGGCGTCGGCGTGGTGGTGTCGCCGCTGATCGCGCTGATGCAGGACCAGGTCGACGCGCTGGAAGAAGTCGGCGTGCGCGCCGCGTTTTTGAATTCCACCCAGACGTTCGAGGAATCGATGCGCATCGAGCGCCTGGTGCGCACAGGCGAGATCGACCTGGTGTACGTGGCGCCGGAACGGCTGATGACCACGCGCTGCCTGGAGCTGTTTGAAGCCTCGCGCATCGCGCTGTTCGCCATCGACGAGGCGCACTGCGTGTCGCAGTGGGGTCACGACTTCCGGCCAGAGTACATCAAGCTGTCGATCCTGCACGAGCGCTTTCCCGACGTGCCGCGCATTGCGCTCACCGCCACCGCCGACCAGCAGACCCGCGCCGAAATCGCGCTGCGCCTGCAACTGGGCGACGCGCGCCAGTTCGTGTCGTCGTTCGACCGGCCCAACATCCGCTACCAGATCGTCGAAAAGGCCAACGGCCGCAAGCAGCTGCTGGACTTTATCACCGCCGAACATGGCAGCGACGCCGGCATCGTCTACTGCCTGTCGCGTAAAAAAGTCGAAGAGACCGCGGAATTTTTGAACGAAAACGGCATCCGCGCCCTGCCCTATCACGCCGGCATGGACTACCCCAAGCGCAGCGCCAACCAGGCCCGCTTTCTGCGCGAGGAAAGCATCGTCATGGTGGCCACCATCGCCTTCGGCATGGGCATCGACAAGCCCGACGTGCGCTTCGTGTGCCACCTCGATCTGCCGAAAAGTATCGAGGGCTACTACCAGGAGACCGGGCGCGCGGGCCGCGACGGCATGCCGGCCAGCGCCTGGATGGCGTATGGCTTGCAGGACGTGGTGCTGCAGCGCCGCATGATCGACGAGTCGGAAGCCGACGAGACGTTCAAGCGGGTGCTGTCGATGAAACTCGACGCCATGCTGGGCCTGTGCGAAACCCTGAGCTGCCGGCGCATGCGCCTGCTGGAGTATTTCGGCGAGCAGTCCGGCCCGTGCGGGAACTGCGACACCTGCTTGATACCGCCGGTGTCGTTCGACGGCACGGTGCCGGTGCAGAAGCTGCTCTCGACCATTTATCGGGTCGACCAGCGCTTTGCGGCCGGCCACGTGATCGACGTGCTGCGCGGGGTGGAGTCCGAGCGCATCAAGCAGTGGCACCACGATGCGCTGTCGGTGTTCGGCATCGGCAGCGACAGGGCCGAGCCGGAATGGCGCGCGATTTTGCGCCAGGCCATTGCGCTGGGGCTGGTGACGGTCGACCACGAGGTGTATAGCTCGCTCAAGCTGACCGACGCTGCGAGGCCGGTGCTAAAGGGTGCGCGCCAGGTGCAGCTGCGCCAGTACCAGAAGCCGGTCAAGCAAAAGCGCGCCAGCACGCCGTCGAAGGGTTATGCGGAGATGGATCTGTCCAAGTCGGAGCAGGCGATCTTCGAAACGCTGCGCAGGTGGCGCATGGAGACGGCGCGCGCGCACAATGTGGCTGCGTACATCATCTTCGGCGACGCAACGCTACGCGAAATCGCCAAGGCCAAACCGACCACGCTGCAGGAACTGCGCGGCGTGACCGGCGTGGGCGAGAAGAAGCTGGTGTCGTATGGCGATGAGATTGTGGCGATCATCATGGAGATGAGTTAGTTTCCCGTGGCACGAATAAACGCCGCCAACTAACACCAACACCATTCGAGCCGTCGTCCTCGCGACGGCGAGGATCCATAGCACCTTTGCTCATAGTTACTATAGGTCCTCGCCTGCGTGAGGACGACGATTCATTGGTCAACACTTCGCATCACTTCTTGGTAAACACCAGATCCCACACCCCATGCCCCAGCTTCAGGCCACGGTTCTCGAACTTGGTCAGCGGCCGGTAAGCCGGCTGCGGCGCATAACCTTCCGCGGTATTTTCCAGCAGCGGCTCAGCGCCCAGCACCTCCAGCATCTGCACCGCATAGTCTTCCCAGTCGGTCGCGCAGTGCAGATAGCCGCCCGGCGCCAGGCGTTCGGCCAGCAGCTTGACGAACGGCGTTTGCAGCAAGCGGCGCTTGTTATGGCGCGCCTTGTGCCAAGGGTCAGGGAAGAACACATGCACCCCGGCCAGCGAGCCGGGCGCGATCATATTGTTCAACACCTCCACCGCATCATGCTGGATCAGGCGCAGATTTGTCAGCCCCTGTTCGCCGATCTGCTTGAGCAGACTGCCCACGCCGGGAGTATGCACTTCGACGCCGATAAAGTCCTTCTCGGGCATGCCCTTGGCGATGTGCGACGTGGTGTCGCCCATGCCGAAGCCGATCTCCAGCACCACCGGCGCCTTGCGGCCGAACGCCTGTTCGAAGTCCAGCAGCGGCTCTTTGGCATACTCGATCAGGTACTTCGGGCCCAGTTCTTCAAGCGCGCGCGCCTGGGCAATCGACAGGCGGCCGGCGCGGGTGACGAAACTGCGGATGCGGTGTTCGGTGGGGTCGTACAGCATCGGGCGGTTCGGGGTATCGGTAGACATGGGATGTTTGAAGAAAAAAAGGCCGGACGACATTATATCGTGCGGCCGCATCCCAGCTTAAGCAGGCCTTGCACGCCGGCGCGAGCGATGCAGAACGCCCAGCAACCCGAGGCCCAACAGGCTTAACGGCAACGCCGCCGGTTCCGGCACCTCGGCCGCGGCATCGTATTGAAAATTGGCGCCGAAGTAGCCGACCTGGTAACCGTCGTACTCCCACGCATAGTCGAACGTGGAGTCGCCGGAACTGCGGTCTTCGATGTAGCTGATTGCTGACCCCATCGTGACCGCGGACGGGTCGACGAAACGCCAGCTGGCATCGCTCACCGTGGACAGGCCTGCCACCACATACTCGCCCGCCGCCAAGGTGGTCGGTCCAGACAGCGCCGCCGTGTAGCGAAAGCCGGACAGCAGCGGATCGGTGGCGCCGGCCCCAACCGTGGCGCTCATGAGCAGGGTGCCCGCCATGTCCCAGATGCCTACCTGATGCGATGCGTTCAGACCATCGTTGCCGAAATCGAACCAGCCCAGCGACGTGACCTTGATTGCCGTGTTGCTGGAGAACGCCCAGCCACGGGTGTAGGCGCTGGTACCGTCCTCGCCCGTGCCGGACCAGGACAGCGCGATCGTCGACGCGCTGGCAGTGCCCATGGTGGCCGCACCGATCAGTGCCGCCATCATCCATTTTTTCAACATATTGTCCCCTTTTGTTGTAAAACTACATAAAGTCTTCAATATGCCAAATAATTAATATCTGTGCAAGTCATTGAAAATGATCAGATGTGGGTAGTCTATAGCCGAGTTGATGTAGTTGCGGGAAAATTTGCTGCGCCACGTCGATAGTGCTGTCCGTACGCGCAAGGGGAATGACGGCCAGGACGAAGGAGACTGCAGGAGGAAATTGGGTAGGCGACTGCGGATAAGCTTGATGAGGATGGCGTGGGCCAAGCCTGCTGGAGCGGGTGAAGGGAATCGAACCCTCGTCGTAAGCTTGGGAAGCTTCTGCTCTACCATTGAGCTACACCCGCGATAGCCGCATTCTACGCGGGTCCTGGCGTGTTAGACAAATTTTTGACACGCAAAGTCTGATGGAAGCCGGGACGGCAGCGTCTTACCCCGTGATACATTTAGTTTGGTAAACAATCGCCTTGCGCATGCCCTGGCAATACCCTACCATCGGTCAAGTTCCATATTGCAATACTTCTTACATCCTGGCTGACGATTCCGGCTAATATTGCCCATAAAAACGCACCACATGACCAACCCTGCGCCCCTCGATGCCACGCCACGCTGGACCATGACAGCCGCTGTGAACCTGCGGGTCAATTCCGTCGCCATCGGTGCCGATGACAATTGCTGCGTGGTCGGGGCACGACCAACCTTATGAAGCACGAGCGCTTTCGTTCGGACTCCCACGAGGGCGAGAGCAACGGTGACGCATGGCGCCGCTTTCAACAGTCGGCGCCGGTCCGTATTGTCATGGCGTCGGCGGTGTTGCGCAATGCGGCGATGCTGGCGCTGTGGGTGCTGGTCTGGCAGCTGGGACGGTTGGTGGAATACACCGAGCACGCGAGTGTCTGGTTTCCTGTTTCGGGCCTGAGCTTCGCGGTCCTGCTGCTCGGCGGCGCGCGCACCGTGCCGGCCCTGCTGGGCGGCTGCGTGCTGATGACCATCTGGGTCGGGCGCCACTACGGTCTGGCGCTGGGCGACCTGGAGCTGGCCTGGGCCGGCGTGCTGTTCGGATGCGCCCACATCGGCTCCTACGCGCTGGGGGCGCGGGCCCTGCGCGCCATCGTCGAACGCAGCGGCGGCGCGCTGCCCGAGCAAGTGGTGAGCTTCCTGCTGATCGCCGCCTTCAGCTCGCTGCTGGCGACGGCCACCGGGCTGTGGTCCCTGGTCGCCACCCGCATGATGCCGCTCCAGGATGTCTACGCCGCATGGCTGCCGTTCTGGATCGGCGACATGGCCGGCGTGATCGTGCTGGCCCCATTCTTCACCGCCGTGCTGGGCGCGCTGCGCCCGGAGCGCATGGCGCGCCTGAGCGCTTCGCTCAACCTGAATCATCAGCGGGCGACGCCGCGCTTCAAGTACAAGCTGGTGCTCAATCTGGTGCTGCTGACGGCGTCGATGTGGCTGGCGCAAGCGACCCGCTCGCCCAACAGCGCGTTCGCGATCTTTTTCCTGGTGATCCCTCACATGTGGATCGCCTGCACCGAGTCGCCGTTCTTTAACATCCTCAGCGTCGCCGTGGGCAGTTTCGCGATCGCCTTGCTGGTGCACGCGCTGGACTTGAAGGAGTTCGCGATGGTGTACCAGTTCGCCATCAATGTCATCGCGGCCAACGCCCTGTTCGGCCTGGCCCTGCCGACCTTGATCGCGCACAACATCATGCTGCGCCGGGTGGCCGATACCGACTCGCTGACCCAGGCCGCCTCGCGCGACTGCCTGGAGCAGCGCGCCCAGCTCGACATCATCCGTTGCCGCCAGCAGCGCCAGGCGCTGGCGGTAATCGTGTTCGACATCGACCATTTTAAAGCGATCAACGACCGCTTCGGTCACGCGGTCGGCGACAAGGCCTTGAAACACGTATGCCTGATCGCGCAACAGGCGCTGCGCCCGACCGACATGCTGGGCCGCTTCGGCGGCGATGAATTTGTCGCTCTCCTGCCGGGCAATGACGGCGCCGCCGCGTTCGACATCGCCGAACGAATCCGTACCCATGTATGCGAGAGCAAGCTGGAAGGCGTGCATACGATCACGGCCAGTTTCGGCATCGCCCAGATGCAGGAACTCGACACCTACGAGACCATGTTCGAGCGTGCCGACCAGGCGCTGTACAAGGCCAAGCAAGAAGGCCGCAACCGGGCGGCCTGGCTGACGGCCTAGCCCGGTTTCCCGCAGCCCCCTCTACAGGAAACACTCAGCCAGGTCAGGCGTAGCGCGTTTTCCGCATAATCTTGCATTTTTATATTCGTGCGCGACCGGATCCCCCGCTCGTATATTGACACCGTGACGCGCGTCTACCTGCGCGCTCCAACTTCGAATACGCAACGGAAGGGACAACGACATGCCGCCTGAAACACTGAAAACCTACCTGCCCGCCGCGCTGGAAGCCGCCCGCGCCGACGCCATCGGCGCCGCCCTGCCCTACGCCGGCATGGTCAGCCCAGGCGCCGCCTGGGCCCTGGTATCGAATCGACTCAACTAGCCGTAGCGCTGGGTGCATGATGCATCCGTTCGGTTCATCTTGCTGTTACGTCGCAAACCAATTTTTGCGGGGGTCAAATGCACTCAGTTGTTGCACCAGCCCGTATTGTCGACCGTCGCCAGCAGAATAACCATTACTCGTCCATTCTTGTCGACCTAGGCCTGGCATATCACTTCGCGCTGGGCCCCGCAGTGGCCAGTAAATTTTTTGACGAGCAGGGAATCCCGCTTGCGGAGTCCAGCCGCGTGCTGCTCATTGCAGACCAACGAAGAGCTTCCCTTCGAGCACAGGGTTGGCGCGTCGCCGTCCGCTCCCCTGGAAAACCATTCCGCTCTTCAAACGTACCAGGCCCCGCCGATTGCCGGCGAGGCCATTACTTCTCAGTAGTTTGGACTACCCGTGTGACGTGCTGTCTTCGGTAAAGCCACCCTGGTCGCTCGGGTCGTAGACCTCAGCTGAAGTTAGCTCGACTTCCGACCGCCAGATTGCGCTGGATTTTGCACAGCACCAGCGCCCTGCACGCTTCCCTGAAAAGAAGCATGGCCGGCAGGCCCGTCAAATTCAACACTACCGCTGGCGCTGCCTTTATCTGCATCCTGGGCCTGGCCGCGCGATGCCTCGGTGCGGTCGCTTTGAACCTGAAACGGATCACTGAAGTTTTTTGCCGTTTCCTGCTGCTGTTTCAGACTGCGCTGAGTTTCTTCGGTGGCGTTACGAACGACCTTTTCGGCGAGCACACGCGCCGTGTCCGCCGTATTTTTGACATGCTCCTGCGTCACGCGGGCCAGATCGACCTGGGTGTCGGCGGCTACGCGGGAAATATGCTGCTGGTAAGCGCGCAGCTTCTCGGTTGATGGCTGAGCACGGGATGCCAGCGCCGAGATGATTTCGGTGGGCCGGTCCGTCGTGAGCAGGCGCTGCCCGGCAATACTCGTGTCTTCCAACAGGGTTTGCCCTAGCTGGAGGTTCAATTGCACCAGATTTTGGAACGAACGCGAGAACGACTTCGAGATGTCATTAAAGTAGGCAACTTGGGCGTCCAGATGGGAGCGGAGTTCAGGATTGACTGATTGAGAAAATGGGTACATGTGAGGCCTCGTAAAGGTGCTGCAGTAAGGGAGGTCAAGTCGCTAGTGTGGCCGTCTATCGGGCTAGCAAACTTGCCGTGAACCACCGGTAGGTGGGTTCGCACTGAGATCAACAAGCTCAGCGCGTTGACGAGATACTAAGCTCACCTCATGTGTCCCATTTGATGCACGTCAACTGTGTCGCGGCAACCTCGTACCTGCTTCGGTGGCCGCATTACTATACTAACCAGGAGCGCCCGCACTACCGGCGGTACCGGCCGGCCAGATGGGGCGGTGGCAAAGGGAGTGCAGAACAATCACAGGCTCCTTCGCTCGCTTCGCCAGACGCGTAAAGCGATGCACAACACTGGAAAGAGATTCGCTATGTCAAGCACGGAAGAAAACGATCCATTGGTCGCGTCGCTTTCTCCTCGTCAAGTAAGAGCGATTCTGGCACTGTCCTGCTGGAAGCTTCGCAGACTCACTGAGCCGTTAGGACCCATTCCATGCACCCGGCTGGCGTCCAACTGTGTGCGCTACACGCCGGCAGATGTTGAGCGATATATCGCATCGACCCAGACACGCTGTACCGAATCAAGCGGTCACGCAGCCAAGGCTGCACCACGGCGCCCTGACCGACAACCAGGTCCTCGAGCCTGCGCAGACAGCGTAAGCGATGATCAACACAGTAGTGGGCGAGTCTGACAACGCCATCGTCGTGGATGCTGGCCGCCCTGATATGGCCAGGACAGCTCAGCATTGCACGTACTGCACACCTATTACAGATAACTTAAAAAATTGGCGGGTTATCCGCCAAGACATCATGCCCGCGGCGGGGATTGTTTGAGCGGTAATAAGCGATAGGCGATGCGCTCACCGAATTCCTGTAACTGTGCTTTTCGCGTTGGCGGCGCAATCCTGTCGAGACGCCGGGCAAAGTGGCTGATACCAGGCAGCTCCACGCCAAACAGTTGCTGCCGGCACGGCGCATTGGAGAACTGGGCAAGATCGGCAGGCGAGGCGCTGGGGTGTGCTTTCATCCAGAAGTGGCCATAGGTGTAGATCAGTGAAGTGCGGATGCTGGTGGTGCGGTTGTCCTCGGCCATGTGCAGCACATGGGTATTGAACAGTACTGCATCACCGGCGCGCGGTACCACTCTCGTCACCGCCGACGACCTTGCCAAGCTGGGCCGGTGCGGGTTGACATGCAGCGGCGGAAACCGATGGCTTCCCGGGATAAAGGCAAGGCAACCCTGCTCCGGCTCCAGATCTTCAAAGAACAGGTGTAGCTTGACGAGCAAATTGCTGGTGCGGTGGTCGATGCCGCCAATCCGCGCTACATCCGAGTGGAATGGACTGGTAAACGTCGGTCCGGGAAAAAACAGTCTGGCCGCGGTCTCGTTCAACGCCAGGTCTTCTCCCACCGTGATACGCAGCAAAGGCAGCAAGCTCGCCAAATCTGCCAAGTCGATAAAGACCGGGTCAGCGTCCAGAATGGCTGGCAGATCGACAAATCTGTCCCCCTTCTCGCGCCGCGCCTCCACCAGGCCGGCATGGCGGCGATGCGCCGCATCGAAGGCACTGCGCACGCGCTGCGTTAATGCAGGTGGCATCACGCCTGGCAGGTGGACAAATCCCTGGGTATCAAACTGCAGTTTGAGGTCGAGGAGGGTATCGGAGCTAGTCATGAATGAACGATCAATAGTTGTGGGGAAATGGCGGACCGATGGCGGCCATCCCGGCAATGCCGCACCGTGCGTGTCCTGGCGGTCGCCTCCACGAGACGGGCAGCAGGCCGCGGTTTTTTCGCCGGCGACAAGCGCGGCGATGGAGACATGTTGCGATCAACCTGTGCATGCCGCCGCATGCAATCCGGTGGACCGCATGCACGATGAGCGCGACCTCGTGGTCGTCGGGTACGCGGTCCATGGGCGACACGCCGCTACGCAGCAAGTGCTGCGATCGACGCGGAACGCGTTCGCGCGGCCTGGCGGAACAGGCGGATTTGTCCCTGCGTCGTGGCGCCCCAGCTGAACTGCTCGGCATAGGCCCGGGTAGCGCTGCGATCAGCATCATGCGCGCGCAGCTGGCGCACGCCGTCCGCCACGCCCTGCGGGGAAATACTGGACATCAGCACGCCCGCTGCCGGTACCCGCACCACTTCCGGTGTTCCCCACACATTGCTTGCAATTACCCGCGTTCCGCAAGCCATCGATTCAAGCAACACATTGGCCCAGCCTTCGCGGCTCGATGCCAATACCAGGGCATCCGAGGCCCCATAGTACTGCCGCAATTGCGGTTGCGTCAGCGCTCCGGCAAACGTCACACGCTCTGCCACGCCCACTGACTTGGCAATGCCTTTCAGTTTGTTCAAATCCGGACCGGTCCCGACAATCACCAGGCGCACGTCGGACAATTGCGACAACGCGCAAATGCTGTGGGCATGTCCCTTGCGGGCATCCAGATGCCCCACCGATAGCAGGGTGAATTGATCCATGCCAAGATACTGACGGGCGGCCTCGCGCGCTACGGGCGCAAACAAGGTCAGATCGACGCCGTTGCGCAGTGTCGTAATGCGACTTTGATCCATGCCATAGCGGATCATCTCGGTCCGCAGCGCCTCGCACACCGTGATCATCGAGCAGGCATTCTCGCCTGCCCAGCGAATCAGGCGGCGCGGGATCCGCTTGCGCATGATGAGATTGATGTCGGTGCCCAGTGCGGAAATCACCACCGGCTTGTTGAAATGCTTCCCGAGCAACACCGCAGCCACGCCGTCAGGATAGAAATAGTGGGCGTCGATCACGTCGAAAGCGAACCCCTCGTCCAGGAGCCGTCCCATGACCCGCTTGGCGGAATGAGCAAGACTGACGGGCGTCAGATTGGCGCCGAGCTTGGGAATGACCGCATAGCGCGGATGAAAAACGTCCACGCCGAGCCGGCTTTCCACGCGGGGCGCATCGGCAAACTTGCCATACTCGCCGAAACGATGATGGGCAAATGGAAACCATGGCACCGGGGCGATCACTTTCGCTGTCACTTCGCCCGTTGCCAGCTGATGTCTCAACGTGGTTTCGGTAAAAATGCCGTGATGGGGTTTCGCTGCATTTGGAAACAAGGTACTGAAGGTTAAAATCCGTATCAATGGGGGCGATCAGTGGTAACGCCTGAGGAGGTGCCCCGCTGCGAGGAACACAGACCGCGCGCGCGGAAGCTGCAGGCATCAGGCTGCAGGCTGCAGGCTGCAGGCATCAGGCTGCAGGCAAACATCCGCGCGCCGGCGCTCAAAAAAACGTACTAAATGTTAGCACAGTAGCACCACTGAAAGTTAAGTAATCGGTAATCTCAATGCCAGTTTTCCTCGGCGCACGCCGACCGTATCCGTGAACCGATTCGGACAGTCTGGCCATTGCAGAATGCAAGCACGCGCCGAGCCGCAGCGCCAGCCATAGGCGCGGCGCCACCACAGTGTGCACGGCGGCACAGGGTCAGCCACGCTTAAGCCAGATCAACCCGGCCGCTGCCCAAACCAACTAGCCTTGTGAGGTATCAACCCCCAACCTCACCTGGAACAATGCTCATGCGAAAAATTCTGCTGTGTGCCCTCTTGAGCAGCGTCGCCCTGCCCTGCCTTGGCAAGCCCGTCACGTTCGCCTTTACCATCGGCGACGCTACCCAGACCGACATCATCACGCTGGGACCAAGCCGGTTCACAACGCAAACCCGTGCGATCGGTGAGGTCACCGGATCGTTCACATTCGATTTCTCTAATGCACGGCGCACGGAAGTGCTTCCCACTGCGACGTCGTACCGGAATCTACAGGGCTGTTCCGCGCTAAGAACGCCCGACGTCTGCGCCATGGAACTCGGAACCGATGCCCCCGTCGTCACTGCAGCCACGGTCACCTCGGTACAGGGGACGTTTTCGCTGCCGACAACAGGCAGTGCCACAACGTACGCGCAAACGACGCTGTCTCTGCAGGACGACCGAGCCGCCCTGGCCGCGTCGCATGGGACGCACTCGATGGATTTCGATGAACGCATGCGCTTTGAGATGAGTGCGTCGGGAACCGGCTTCAGTCAGGACAATTTTTATCAACAGGTCCTCAGCGGAACGGTCTATGTCACCTTTTCCGACGCCCGGTGGTCCTATGCGCTGCGGCGATTTGTTCCCGGCGTGAGCGGACAGATGCTGGATATTTCAGGCCGGGTCACCGCGCTCCGCGACATCACGCCAATACCCGAGCCGGGTATGTATCTGCAGTTGGCATTCGGTATCGGCGTTCTGTGTTGCATGGTGCGCACGGGCAAGTCTGCAGCGAACTGAATCGAATCTGAATCGAATCCGTCGTGGGCGCGATAGCGCGCGCAGCGCCCGGTGCTAATTTATTTGGAACCCTTGATGACTGGCCACGGTCGAACTCTTGAGTTTGAGCCTGGTCCATCATTTCTCAGTGTGCAATTTGTCCAGGTTCGCCGAACACTCTTAATGTGCCGGGCATGGCCACGGTTTCCGTTAAGGGATAAAGGAGAAATATGGCATCAGCACAGCACATCCGCTTAATCCGTCCCGCAGCAAACCGCTTTGGATCGGCGCAGCCAGCCAGCGCGAACGATAGGCTGTCCAGCCAGCTAGCAGCACCGGCGGCACCAGCGCGGGCACGGTGACATCCATGTCGAACTGCTTCTTTTTCGCACTACGACTGTATTGGCGACGCAAACTGAAGGGCAAACGCTGCTATATCAGCATGCGGGCATCCGACATGGGGCGCTTTCCCCATTTCCTGTTCGGCGAATGGCGTGGCGAGAAAGCCCGGGTCATCAGCTACAAGCCCCTGCATCCACGTCCAAGAGTGATGCCTCCGCTGCTGTTCAAGGGGCGGGTCGCTTGGGGAGATGCACCAGTGCGGTAACACTGCACGGCGCCGGACACCACCATCATTTTTCGCATGACCTTGCACTTTTATATTCGTTTGCAACCACAAGTGCGCCTCGTATATTGACACCCTGACGCTGCCAATACCCGATGCCCGCCTTCGTGCGGCCGCCAGCGGCGCGTCACCGTCAACTACACCGCACCGGAGGACAACGACATGCCGCCTGAAACACTGGAAACCTCCCTGCCCGCCGCATTGGAAGCCGCCCGCGCCGACGCCATCGGCGCCGCCCTGCCCTACGCCGGCGTGGTCAGCCCGGGCGCCGCCTGGGCCCTGGTATCGAGCGGCCACGCCGTGCTGGTCGACGTGCGCACCAACGAAGAACGGGTGTTCGTCGGCTACGTGCCCGGCAGCGTGCACGTGCCCTGGGCCACCGGCACGGCGCTGACGCGCAACCCGCGCTTCGCCCGCGAACTGGAAGCCAAGCTGGGCGGCAAAGACAAGATCGCCCTGCTGCTGTGCCGCAGCGGCAACCGCTCGGCGCTAGCGGCCGAAGCGGCCGCCAAGGCCGGCGCCCCGTTCATCTTCAGCGTCGCCGAAGGCTTCGAAGGCCACCTCGACGAGCACGAACACCGCAACAATCTGAACGGCTGGCGCCTGCACGGCCTGCCGTGGGTGCAAGACTGATGGCGCACTTCGACATCCACGCCATTGTCGAGGATCTGCATCGGGCGCGCCACCACTGGCGCCAGACCCAGCGGCCATCGGGCGAACTGCGCGGCATCGAATTTCCCTCGCGCGATGCGCTGGCCGAGATCGTCGGTCAGCTCAAGGGCGTGCTGTTCCCCATGCGCCTGGGCCCGCCCGACCTGCGCCAGGAAAGCGAAGATTTCCACGTCGCCCACGCGCTCGACTCGGCCCTGCACGCGCTGCTGCGCCAGGTGCGCCTTGAACTGAACTACAACGCCGCCCTGCAGCGCCAGACCGACGCCGACGTGGCCGGCCAGGCCCTGCACGTGACGCGCGAATTCGGCGCGGCCCTGCCCGGCATTCGCGCCATGCTCGACAGCGATGTGCTGGCCGCCTTCCAGGGCGACCCGGCCGCGCGCAGCGTCGACGAAGTACTGCTGTGCTACCCGGGCGTGCTGGCGCTGATCCATTACCGCCTGGCGCACTGCCTCTATCAATTGCAGCTTCCTCTCCTTGCGCGCATCGTCGCGGAACTGGCGCACGCGGCCACCGGCATCGACATCCACCCGGGCGCGGTCATCGGCGCGGGCTTTTTCATCGACCATGGCACCGGCGTGGTGATCGGCGAGACGGCCATCATCGGCCAGCGCGTGCGCCTGTATCAGGCCGTTACCTTGGGCGCCAAGCGCTTTCCCACCGACGCCGACGGCAAACTGCAAAAGGGCTTGCCGCGCCATCCGGTGGTGGAAGACGACGTGGTGATCTACGCCGGCGCCACGGTGCTCGGCCGCATCACCGTCGGGCGCGGCGCTGTCATCGGCGGCAATGTCTGGCTGACCCATGACGTGGCGCCGGGCGGGCGCATCGCCCAGGCCGCCTCGCGCGAGGAAGGGCTAGTCACGCGGAGCGAAGCGGCATGAACCTGCCCAGCGCCACCCTGGTGCGCAGCTTCGGGCTGGGCGTGCGCCAGCTGCGCGAAACGCGCGGCTGGTCGCAGGAACGGCTGGCCGAGCATGCGGGCCTGAACCGCTCCTACATCGGCGAAGTCGAACGGGGCGCCGTGACCGCGTCGCTGACCACCGTGGCCAAGCTGGCGCGCGCCTTCAACCTGCCGCCCTCGGCGCTGATCAACCGCGGCGAAACCCTGGTTGCATAAACTGGACGACAGCAGGCCGCGCCAGATGAACAGCGCGCGCCGCATTGCAGCAATTGATGGCGATAGCCTGTTGATCGGGTACATACGATCAAGGACACTGCGCTTGCCCAACGGACATTATTTCCAGTCCGACCCACCCACAGTTCCTTTCCTCCCGGAGTACGCAGATGTCCGCAACAGTTGGCGGTACCACCGCCCTTGGCGATCACGCAGCACGGCAGTTAGCCAACGCCACCAAATCCGTTCCCCAGCTCGAGACCATCAGCCCGCGCTGGCTTACCCACCTGCTGCAATGGGTGCCGGTGGAAGCGGGTATTTTCCGTCTCAACAAGGTCAAGAATCCGGAAGCCATCCGCGTCACCTGCACCGCGCGCGAATCGGAAAACCAGCTGCCGCGCACCTACGTCGACTACGAGGAAAATCCGCGCGAATTCTATCTGAACGCCGTCTCGACGGTGCTCGACGTGCACACCCGCATCTCCGACCTGTACAGCAGCCCGCACGACCAGATCAAGGAGCAGCTGCGCCTGACGATCGAGACCATCAAGGAAAACCAGGAAAGCGAACTGATCAACAATCCCGACTACGGCCTGCTGGCGCAAGTCACCGAATCGCAGCGCATCTTCCCGCTGACGGGCGCGCCCACGCCGGACGACCTGGACGAGCTGCTGACCAAGGTCTGGAAAGAGCCCGCGTTCTTCCTGACCCACCCGCTGGCCATTGCCGCGTTCGCCCGCGAAGCGACCCGGCGCGGCACGCCGCCGCCCACCATCAGCCTGTTCGGCTCGCAGTTCATCACCTGGCGCGGCCTGCCCCTGATTCCTTCGGACAAAGTGCCGGTGGCCGACGGCAAGAGCAAAATCCTGCTGCTGCGCGTGGGCGACAAGCGCCAGGGCGTGATCGGGCTGTTCCAGCCGGGGCTGCCGGGCGAACAGGCGCCGGGCCTGTCGGTGCGCTTCATGGGCATCAACAACCACGCCATTTCGTCCTACCTGATTTCGCTGTACTGCTCGCTGGCCGTGCTTACCAGCGACGCCCTGGCGGTGCTTGACGATGTTGAAATCGGCAAGTACCACGATTATCCGGATACTTATAAGTAAGCCGCTGTGAACTTCCCTACTTCCACCAATCTTCCTGCGCCACCGGGTGGCGGCGCCGGGCCGAACCCCGCCGCCGATCTGGCCGGCTCGGCCGCGCCGTTCGACCCGGCGCTGCTGGCGCAGATGGCCAGCGCCATGTTCGGCGCCCTGCCTTCGGCCCCGCTCGGGGTGCAGGCGCCGGCCAACATCGCGCCGCCCGGCTCCCCTCTGGCCAGCCCGGCCGGGTTCGGTCCCAGCGTGCCGGGCACGCCGATTCCGCAGGGACAAATTCCCGGTACGAACCTGATTCCCGCCTCGCCCACCTCGGTGCTGTCGCTGGGTAACCGGATCCCGGCCTTGTTCCCGGTGGCGCCGGCCGGCAATGGCGTGCCCGACAAAATGCACAGCGCGATTCCCGCCTATGAACCGCGGCTGGGCGGCGCGCTGCTCGGCGTGCAGCCCGTGCCGCCGGTACCGGCCGCGCCGTCGTCGCTGGCAACGCCATCCGCGCCAACCGCTGCGGGTGCGGCATCGACCCACCAGCGCCCCCATCACAACGACGCGAGCGGCGCTGCCTCGCCGTTTTATTTTCTCAATCACGACCACGGTCACCCGGCGCCGCTGCCGCGCGACCCGCTCGACGGCGTGATCGCGCCGGCCGTGCCGCGCGCGCCTGCTGCGTCCGCCCCGTCGTTGCCGGCGGCAGCGTCGACCACGCCGCAGTATTACTTCGTCGACGCGGTGGTGCTGCCGAGCGGCTACAAGACTCCGGCCAAGGCCGATCCGCACGGCAACGCGCCGCTGGCCGGCGCCAGCCGCCATCCGGCGTTCGACGTGCACGCCGTGCGGCGCGACTTTCCCATTCTGCAAGAGCGGGTCAAGGGCCACCAGCTGGTGTGGCTCGACAACGCCGCCACCACCCACAAGCCGCAGGTGGTGATCGACCGCATCGCGCAGTTCTATGCGCATGAGAATTCGAACATCCACCGCGCCGCCCACGAGCTGGCCGCGCGCGCCACCGACGCCTACGAAGGGGCGCGCGAATCGGTGCGCCGCTTCATCAACGCGCCGGACGTCAACGAAGTCATCTTCGTGCGCGGCACCACCGAAGCGATCAACCTGGTGGCCAAAAGCTGGGGCGCGCAGCACATCGGCGAAGGCGACGAGATCATCGTGTCGCACCTGGAGCACCACGCCAACATCGTGCCGTGGCAGCAGTTAGCGTCCGCCAAGGGCGCGCGCCTGCGCGTGATTCCCGTCGACGACAGCGGCCAGGTGCTGCTGGACGAATTCAGCAAGCTGCTCAACGACCGCACCAAGCTGGTGT
>CALRYE020000139.1:0-18432 GCA_943372275.1 Janthinobacterium lividum | reverse complement strand
TACCTGGACAAGGCCGACCGCGCCGCGCAGGGACTGCTCGGCACCATCAACGACATCCTCGACTTTTCCAAGATCGAGGCCGGACAGCTGCAGTTCGAGCAGCGCGACATTCATCTGGCCCAGCTGCTCGACCACCTTGCCAGCCTGACCGTGTTCCGCGCCCAGGATAAAGGGCTGGAGCTGCTGTTCAACGTCGACCCGGCCGTGCCGCTGGTGTTCACCGGCGACCCGCTGCGCCTGGGGCAAGTGCTTCTCAACCTGGTCAACAACGCCATCAAGTTCACCGACAGCGGCGAGGTGATCGTCTCGATCCGCATGCTGGCGGCAACCGCAGCGAGCATCGAACTGGAGGTCGAGGTGCGCGATACCGGCATCGGCATCCCGGACGAACAAGCCGGCCGCTTGTTCACGGCGTTCACCCAGGCCGACTCCTCCACCACGCGCACCCATGGCGGCACCGGACTGGGGCTGGCCATTTCGCGCCGCCTGGTCGAGATGATGGAAGGCCGGCTGTGGCTGGAACCGAAGCAGGACCGCGGCGCCTGTTTCCGCTTCACCGCAACCTTTGCTCCGTCGCCGCAACAGCCGGCGCACATGGAGGATGTCAAGGAACTGGCCAGCACGCTTGCCGACAAGCTGGCCGACGCCCGTGTGCTGGTGGTGGACGACAACGCGGCGGCGCTGGAAATCCTGCACGGCATACTCACCTCATTGAACATGCGCCCGGTCACCGTGTCGTCGGCGCAGCAGGCCATGCGGGAACTGGAACATGGCCAGGCCACGGGCGCGCCGTACCGGCTGGTGCTGATGGACTGGATGATGCCGGCGATGGATGGCCTGGCCGCGATCCGCGCCATCCGCGCCAACCCGCGCATCGCCAGCACCCTGTCGATCATCATGGTCACCGCCTACAGCCGCGACGACCTGCTGGCGCACGCCGCCAATCTGGACCGTCTGCCGGTCCTCGACAAGCCTGTCACGGCCTCCAATCTGCTCGACGCCATCGTCAACGGGCTGCAAACGGCGGCCACCACGCCGCGGCGCCTGGCCGCGTCCACCGACAGCCAGGCCGCCACGCCCAGCGCGCGCGCGGCGCGGCTGCTGCTGGTGGAAGACAACGAAGTCAATCAGGAACTGGCGGTCGTCATCCTGACCGGGCTCGGCATGCAGGTCGAGGTGGCCGCCGATGGCAGCGCGGCGCTGCAAGCGCTGTCGGCCAGCCAATTCGACCTGGTGCTGATGGATTGCCAGATGCCCGTGATGGACGGCTACGAGGCGACCCGGCGCATCCGCGCCAATCCGCACTGGGCGACGCTGCCAATCCTGGCGATGACGGCCAACGCCATGAGCGGCGACCGCGCCCGCTGCATCGAGGCCGGGATGGACGACCACATCGCCAAACCCATCGACGAGGCCGAGCTGGCCAGAAAAGTGGCCCACTGGCTGGCGGCACGGCGCGGTGCGCCGGACCTGGCGGCTGATCGCCCTGCAAACTCGCCGCCGCCCGCGCTACTACCCACGCCAGCGCCTTCCCCGGACACGCGCTACCCGGCGCTGCGGCGGGCCGGCGTGGACGTCGATTCCGTCCTCGGCGTGCGCAGCGAAAGCACGTTTGCCTACGACCGGGCACTACGCGAGCTGGCACAGGTCAGCGTGCAACAGATCGATACCGCGCTGGCGCAGGGCCAGACCGAGCGCGCGCGGCGCCACGCCCATCACGCCGGGGCGCTGGCGACGAAGATCGGCGCCGCGACGCTGGCCACGACGGCGGCCGAACTGGCAGAGACGCTGCGCGCCCGCACTGCGATGGCGCACGGCGCGCAGGACGCTGACGTTGCCGTACAGCTGGAACGCTTCGGGACAGCGCTGGCGGCGATTCAGGATGCGATCAGGGTGGAGCTGGCGCAGGACTGATTTTGCCTTGGACTGCCGTCGGCGCGATCCGGCGCCATCGGCTCACGCGGACTTGAGGTCGAACGGCAGCTTGCGCAGGCGCTTGCCGGTGATCTGAAAGATCGCATTGGCAAACGCCGGCGCCAGCGGCGGCAGCCCCGGCTCGCCCATGCCCAGCGGCGGCTCGTTGGACGGCACGCAGTACACGTCCACGTGCGGCATGTCGGCCATGCGCGCCATGGCGTAATCGGCATAGCTGGACTGTTCGACCAACCCGTCCTTGAACGTGATGGCCGCACCCGGCAAGGTGGTGCCGACGGCCATCAGCACCGCGCCTTGCACCTGCGCTTCAAGCGACAGCGGATTGACGACCGTGTTGCAATGCACCCCGGCGGTCACCCGGTGCAGGCGTGGCACGCCCTTGCTGACCGACGCTTCCACCACATAGGCCACCGCGCCGGCGTTCAAGCCATGCACGGCCACGCCCCAGCGGTGGCCTTTGGCCAGCTTTTTCTTGCCGTAGCCGGACTTGGCCACCGCCAGCTCCAGCGCGGCCAGGTGGCGCGGGCGCTTGTCGCCCAGCAGGCGGCGCCGGTATTCGACCGGATCGACCCCGCACGCATGCGCCGCTTCGTCCATCAGCGTCTCCATGACGAAGGCGGTATGGTTCGAGCCGGCGCCGCGCCACCACAGCACCGGCACGTTGGCCTTGACGTTATGCACCGTCAGGTTGAACGGTGCGTCATAGGTTTCGCCCACGCCTTCGACCATCGAGATGTCGACCCCGTTCTTGACCAGCGCGCCTTCGAACGGCGTGCCGGTGCTGATCGGCTGGCCGACGATCACATGGTCCCAGGCCAGGATGGCGCCGTTGGCGTCCAGGCCGATATCGACCTTGTGCAAGTGCGACGGCCGGTAGTAGCCGCCCTTGATGTCGTCCTCGCGGCTCCAGACCACCTTGACCGGACCGCGGTTGTAGGCCTTGGCGATGTCGACCGCTTCGACCAGATCGTCCGAGGTGGACACGCCGCGCCGCCCGAAACTGCCGCCGGCCATCAGGCTGTGCAAGGTGACCTGTCCGGCTTTCATGCCCGCGGTCTTGGCGATGGCGCCATGGTCCATGGTGAGAAACTGCGAACTGGCCCACACGGTGCAGCGCTCGGCCGTGAGCTCGACCAGGCAGTTGAGCGGCTCCAGCGGCGCGTGCGCCAGGTAGGGAAATTCATACAGCGCCGAGATCTTCTTTGGCGCGCCGGCCAGCTTGCCGGTGTCGGCCGTGCGCGCGGCCAGACCGCGGGTGGCCGCCATGGCGCGGAACTGGCGCTTCTGGCGCGCCGTGTCGACCTTGTCGACGGCGCCGGTATCCCAGTCGACCACGAGCGCGTCGCGTCCCAGCTTGGCGGCCCAGTAACCGTCGGCGATCACGGCCAGGCCGCGGCCGGCGGGCTGCAGCGGCACCTCGATCACGTCGACCACGCCCTTGACGGCGCGCGCGCCGGTCACGTCCGCGCTGCGCAATGTGGCGCCGAACACTGGCGGACGCGCCACCAGCACCACCTTGGCGCCCGGCAGCATGAAGTCGAAGCCGAACTGCTGGCTGCCATCCGACTTGGCGCGGGCGTCGAGCCGCCTGACCGGTTTGCCGATGTAGCGAAAGTCCTTGGGGTCCTTGAGCTTGACGCTGGCCGGCAGCGGCTGCTGCATGGCGGCGTCGGCCAGCGCGCCGTAGCTTGCCGTCTGGCCCGCGGGACCGGTGACCATGCCGCTGGCAGTGCGGCATTCCTCCGGCTTGACGCGCCACTGCGCCGCCGCCGCCGCCACCAGCATGGCGCGCGCGCGCGCGCCGATGTCGCGGTAGTGGGTGAACGAGTGCGCCACCGAGATCGAGCCGGCCGTGATCTGGATGCCGTAGTTGGGATCCTTGTAGGCGTCTTCGGCCGGGGCCAGCTGGCCGCGTACCTGCGACCACTCGACATCGAGTTCTTCGGCGATCAGCATCGGCAGCGCGGTATGCACGCCCTGGCCGAATTCAAGCCGGTTGACCATCACCGTCACGCTGTTGTCCGGCCCGATGCGCAGGTAGGCGTTGGGTGTGGACGGCGCCGCGGCCTGCGCGCCGCGCTGGGCGCCCGGCACCACGAAGCCCAGTATCAGGCCGCCGCCGGCCAGCGCGCCGGTCTTCAGGAAAGAGCGGCGCGATACGGCGCCCTGCGCGGGACGCTGGTATGCGCCATGGTCAGTCCATCTGCTTGGCATGGGGCGCTCCTTAAGCGAGGGCGTTGGCCGCGTCCTTGATGGCCGCGCGGATGCGTTGATAAGTGCCACAGCGGCAGATATTGCCACTCATGGCCTGGTCGATGGCGCTATCGCTGGGTTTTTTATTGGCGCGCAGCAGGGCCGTGGCGCTCATCACCTGACCACTCTGGCAATAGCCGCACTGGGGCACGTCGTGCCGTACCCACGCATCCTGCACCGCCTTGCCGACCCTGTCGGCCTGCATGGCTTCGATGGTGGTGATGGCGTGGCCGGCCACGCTGGAGAGCGGCGTCACGCACGAGCGCACCGGCACACCATCGAGGTGCACCGTGCAGGCGCCGCACACGCCGGTGCCGCAGCCGAACTTGGTGCCGGTCAGATGGAGCCCGTCGCGCAGGGCCCACAGCACCGGTGTCGAGGGATCGGCATCGACCAGCTGGTCGCGTCCGTTGATGTTCAGTGTGACCATACCGTCTCCATGCTGATTGCGTGATGATTGCTGGGGCGTCGCCCGCCCGCCCCTGTTCCGGGTACGTAGCGCAAACATGCTACGCCCTCGCCCGTGCGGCAATATTATGTTTTTCATCAGCTTGGGTATCGAAATCGATTAACGGCTTGTCGCCCTGTCGGCTGGGGACACCGTTCTTCGGAGGCGAACGTTATTGTTGCGTCAGGCTGACATCGTCGAGTAGCAGCGATTGCCCATCCTTGCCCTCGGTGTAGACGCCGACTTGCACCGAACCGTTTTGCACGACAATGCCGGGCAAGCGGATCTGCGTCCACGGTACGCCGGCGCCGGTCAGGTCGCGCGCGGCTTCCGCGCCGCCGTGTCCGGCCGCGAACAGGCGTGCCACGCTGTGGCCGCCGCTGCTTTTGACCCACGCTGTCAAGGTGTACGTGCCGTTGGGCAGTTTGACCTGCTGGATGGCGCTGCCCATCGAGTGGCCGGCATGGGTCAAGGTCAAGGCCCACCTGCCGCTGTGGCTGTCGAGCGTATTGACCACGGGCCCGGCGCCCTTCACACTGGTCCAGCTGGTAACCCAGCCCGCCAACCCGGTCTGAGTGATGCGGTCGGCCTCGAAGCCCGGATTGAGCACGTAGTTGTTGGCGCGTCCCACGCGCCACGTGCCGGCGGCGGCATCGAGCTCGAAATGGCTGAGGGAATTGAATACGGGCGCGTCGCCCTCGAACGACAACGGCACCCAGATGTTGTAGCCGTGACCATTGCCGGCGAAGTTGCTCCAGCGGTCGCCTGCATACACGATAGTGGTACCGGCGCTGCCCTGCACCGGGATAAAAAAGCCGTTCTGCGACACGTGCGAGAAATCGGCATCGGTGCCGGCAATGAGCTTTTCCGGCGTGTACGGGCCGTTGATGTGTTTGGAGGTCATGTAAAAGCTGCGCGAGGCATTCCACCCGTGCAGGTCGGACGAGCAGAAGTAATACAAGCCCTTGTGCTTGAACATGGCATTGCCCTCACGCCCTCCCGCGGGCGCGCTGTAGATGCGGGTGGCCGGTTCCACGTTCAGGTAATCGGTACCGCGCAGCGGGGCCACATACAGCTGGCGCCGATCGCCGCCGCTGCTGAAGATGAGGTAAGGCTGGCCATCGTCGTCGATGAACACGGTCTGGTCGCCCGAGGTGGGCGTGGCCACGTTGTCGATGCGCGCCTGCAGGCGCTGGTAGATGAAGGGGCCGGCAGGTGTGTCGCTGGTGGCGAACAGCACACCGGCGCCGGTGCTGTCGCTGCTGTACTGGGTCAGCAGCACATACTTGCGGGTGCGCGGGTGGTACACCACCCCCATGCGGCCCAGCCAGGCCTTGGGCTCGAACAGCTGGCCGGGCGCGCCGGCCCGAAGGGCATCGCCCTCGAATTTCCAGTTCACCAGATCTTTGGACGAGTATGCGGTCACGGCACTGAAGTGCACGTCGTCGTGCCTGGCCGTGGGCGCCTTGACATAGCTGACCGCCTCGGCGTACCTGGCGCCGTACCAGTAGTAGGTGTCGCCAACCTTCAGCATGCCGCCGCCCTGCGAGTAGATCGGCGTGCCGGCAGTGTCCTTCCAGAAGGTGCCGTTGTGGATTGGCAGGCCGGCGGCGAGCGCGGCCGTCGGGGTGGCAGCGGTCAGGATCGCGGCCAGGATGATGGCTGGATACCAGGTGTGTAGGTGGATCGGCATGGACAGCCCAAAAATCATCGTGGGCGCCCTGCGAGCCAGCGGCGCATGCCGGCGATACTATGCACCTGCTGAAAACCGGTCAAGCGGTTGGACGATTTGATCAGAGGATTGAGCGGGCACCGCGTCTGATTGCTGAGGACCTAGGCAGAGTGTGCCAGGCGCCGCCGGCATTCACCAATCAATGACCGGGCAAATTGTCTGCTCCTCTCGGGACTAGTCATCATCTTGCGGAATATCGACCCACATTTCGTAGGGGTTAGTCGAGCCGTCCGCAGTGCGGCGTCCACCACGAATTTTTGCAGAACATTCGAAGTGCGTGAAAGCCCCAAGATCTCCGGCGATGATTGCGCGACGGAAGTCCTGTGCTATGCGCGGAGACAAATTCCCGATTACTTCTTCCTCTATCAGTACCTTTACTGCGCTGGAATTTCGCTCAAGTCTGAGTTGTGCCTGAATATCCAACGCCGGTCCGCCGTCGGAACGCGGACCGCACACTCGTTCGTACACATCTTGGAACCGGTCTTTCCCCAATACCTCAATACGGAACTGGCGCGAGCCGGAAATGATCGGGATTGTCGATACTGATTCGTGCGCAAAGGACTTGGTTACTTGTCGAATGACCGGCTTCTGGGCGTCCGATGACATGGCCCGAAAGAACACCTCGGCCGCCAACCGTGCATCGTTCAAGGCGCGATGACTTGTCCCTTGTTCGAGATTGAGGTGGCGTGCAAGATTGATCAGCTTGTGACTGTCGAGTTCCGGCCATGCCTCTCTTGCAGCTTGCAGTGCGCAGAGTGCAGTATTTCCAAGCGGTCGGCGTCCGTGCCGTTCGATGGCAGCTTTGATGAACCTGGCGTCAAAGTTGATATTGAAGGCGACGAGCGAATGGTCGCCAATAAAATCGATGAAAGTATCCAGCGCCGATTCAAGCGGTAGACCTTCGCGGGAAAGCATCTCATCGGTAATACCGGTTAGTCGCGTGATGAAGCGCGGTACCGGGCGATCAATTGCGATCAGCTGGGACATCGACGAATGATGTTCATGACCAGCCACGAACTTAATTGCCGCAATCTCGATGATCCGATCATTACGCGAACACAATCCGGTCGTTTCAAGGTCGAAGAAAACAATCGGGCGCCGGTCGGGGGAGGTTTGGGTAAGCATCTGAATGCAACCATCATTTACATTGATTTGCGATCCTAACATTATTGTTGGCACTGGACAATGCACTGAGGATGCCTTCGTGAAAGCGTTTCAGGCGAACTGCACAGCCCGAAGTGGCAGCGCGGTCATGCCGCCTGCCCCGGTCCAGCGATATTGGCCAGCTCCAGCAACGCCAGCGCCGCCACCGGCCCCAGCTCGGACAGCTGCGCCGGATCGGCATGCGGGTCGCGCAGCCGCACGATCTGGCAGCAGCGGTTGCGCCCTTCGGCCTTGGCCCGGTACAGCGCGGCGTCGGCCAGCGCAATGCCGCGCTCCCAGTTCAGGTCTTCCTCGTCCGTGCTCGACAAAGGCAGCTCGATCAGGCCGGCGCTGGCGGTGACGGTCAGCGCCACGTCGCCAGCCTGGACCGGCGTGCCGCCGATCACCTGCAAGATACGCTCGGCCAGCGCCGCCGCGCCGCCCTGACCGGACGAATGCACCAGGAATTCCTCGCCGCCCCAGCGCAGCACCGTATCGGTGTCGCGCACCGCCGCCTGCAGGCGGCGCGCCACTTCCACCAGCACGGCGTCGCCGGCGCCATGGCCATGGGTATCGTTGACACGCTTGAAGTGGTCGATATCGAGCATCATGAACATGTCGCTCTTGTGCACCGGCGCGGCGCGGCGGTCGGCGCTGATGCGCTGCGCGCGCGCCTGCATCTTGTCGAGGAACGAGCGGCGGTTGAACAGGCCTGTCAGCGGATCGCGCACGGCGTGGTATTCCAGCCTGGCGTTCAATTCGCGCAGCTGCAGGTTCGACCTGCCGGCGCGCCGGTACAGCACCCAGACGAACCCGCCCACCACCAGCAACAGCAGCGCCACCAGGCCGAAGGCCAGCTGGCGCAGTTCGCGGTTGCGGATGGTGGCATCCTTGAGGCGATTCTCTTCCTGCAGCTGTTCGATGCGGCGGCGGTTTTCAGCCAGGGCGAATTTTTCCTGCATCGCCGCCACCGCATTGGCGCGGTCCACCGAAAACTGCTTGCGCTCCAGCGCCTGCTGCTCGCGCAGTACCGCCATCGCCTGGTCATGGCGGCCGAGCCGCTCCAGCATCCCCGCTTTCTCGTCCAGCATGCCCGACAGCGCCTGCAGGTTGGCGTCGTCGCGGAACTTCTTGATCACGCCGTTAAGGTAGGGCATGGCCGCGTCCACGTTGCCCTGCCCTCCCAGCGCAAAGCCGATGTTCGCCCTGGCCATCAGCTGGGCCGATTCATCCTGGATCCGCAGCGACACGGCCAGCGCCTCGCGCGCCAGCTGCTCGGCCTCGCGCCAGCGCTGGCGCCGCAGCGCCAGATCGGCCATATTGCCCAGTACGTGCGCATGCATCACATGGATACGGCTGTCACGCGCGATCTCCAGCGCGCGCCCGAATTCCGTGTGCGCCTCGGCCAGCCTTCCCAAACCCACCATCACCAGCGCACGCGTGTAGTGCAGATTGCTGCGCATGCGCGGCCGCAGCTCCTGCGCGCCTTCTTCGAAGGCCAGTTCGACGTGACGCAGCGCCAGCTTGCCGTCCTTGGAGGCGTTGTAGAGTTGCGCCAGGTTGAGCAGCGCCTCGCCCTGCGCGGCGGCTGGCGCGCCCAGGCGAGCGGCCAGCACCCGGCCGGCCTGGAAGTACGCCAGCGTGCGTTCGTATTCGCTATTGAGCAGGTACAGGCGGCCGAACGACATCTGGGCGTGGAAATTCGCCTCGGGCATGGCATCCAGGTCGAAGCGCCTGTCCAGCTGCTCCTTCGCGGCCACGCCGGCGCTGAATTGATAACCGCGGATCAGGTCGTCCAGCTCGCCCAGCGCCGCCTCGGCCAGCGCTTCCTGGTCCTTGTGCCGCGTGCCGAGCGCGCGCAGGCGCTCGTTGGCGCGCTTGGCCGCCTTGAAGTCGCCCACATCGCGCTGAAGACGGCGGATGCGCAGCAGCGCGTCGCGCTGCAGCGCCGGCGTGGCGTCGGCCAGCGCCGCCTCGATGCGTGGCAATTCGACCAGCGCCAGGTCGGGCCGGCTGCGCGCCAGGCTGTCCATCTGCGCCAACAGGGGCTGAGCGCTGGCGTCGTCGGCGTGCGCCGCAGCGCTGGCGGCGGACAAGGCGGCGGCGACAACGAACCACACGACGGCCCGGCGAAGCACTACGCCAGCGCCAAGGCCTGTGCCGGCGCCTGGCAAGGAAGACAACATGATGAGATTCGCTTTACGAAAGGCGCGCCATCCACCTGGCGCTACCTGCCCATCATACCGGAAATCGCGATTTAATTATCTTAAAGAAATAAGAATTGCCACTAACCTATGACTGAAAAACCACAACTAACTGGCACAAAAAGTCGTTAAACGTTTGTAAAAAGCGCGGTAATTTTGTACGCCTGTTCACCGGCGTGCGTCCGTTCCGGCGTGCCGCGCGCCCGGCTCGGCCGGCTGGCGTTCGATGAACATATCGACCTCCGCACGCAGCGGGATCGAGCATTGCGCGCCGGGGCGCAGCACCGCCAGCGCGGCCGCGTAACGGGCGCGGCCAGCCGCCTCGCCCATGCCCATGCCGCCTGCGATGGCAACTGCGAAGCTGCCGACAAAGGTGTCGCCGGCGGCGGTGGTGTCGACCGCCCGTACCGGGATGGCGGGCAGCAGCGCGCCGCCGTCCAGGCACACCCCGCGCGCGCCCATGGTCAGCAGCACCGCACGCGCGCCCGCCGCCTTGAGCAAGCGCGTGGCGCGCCGCGCCGAGTGGGCCTCGTTCACTTCAACGCCGGTCAGCTCGGCCGCCTCGGTTTCATTGACCACCAGGTAGTCGACCTGCGCCAGCAAGCCTTGCAGCTGCGCCAGCGGCGCCACCGGCGCCGGGTTGAACACCACCGTCACCCCCGCCTCGCGCGCAATGGCGATCGCCTCGGCCACGGCAGCGAGGGGCGTCTCAAGCTGGCAAACCAGTACCTGCGCGTCGCCAATCACGCCGGCGAGCGCGCGCACCGTGCCCACGCTCAGGCAGGCGTTGGCGCCGGCCGCCACCACGATGCTGTTCTGGCCATCCGCTGCGACGGTGATCCCGGCCACCCCGCTGGGCGTGCCGGCCACGCTGACCAGATGCTCGAGCGCGATGCCGTCGTTGGCCAGGCTGCGGCGCAGCACCTCGCCGGTGGCGTCGTCGCCCACGTGGCCGATCAGCTGCACGCATGCCCCCTCGCGCGCGGCCGCCACCGCCTGATTGGCGCCCTTGCCGCCCGGGACCTGGCGAAACGAGCTGGCCGCCAGCGTTTCGCCGGGGGCCGGCATGCGCTCGCAGGTGAACACCAGGTCCATGTTCACGCTGCCGACGACGACGATGCGCGGCGCGGCCATCATGCCCGCTCCTTGCCGCGGTGGCGCAGCATGTCGGCGATCACGGCGACGACGATGACCACTCCGGTGATGATGCGCTTGGCCGGGTCGCTGGCGCCGATCTGGGCCAGGCCCGCTTCCAGCACGGCGATGATCAGCACGCCGATGAAGGTATTAACCACCGAGCCGCGCCCGCCCATCAGGCTGGTGCCGCCGATCACCACCGCGGCGATCACCTGCAGTTCCAGGCCGGCGCCCGCATTCGGGTCGGCCGCTTCCAGGCGCGCCACCTGGAACATGCTGGCCAGCCCCGCCAGCAGGCCAAGTAGCGCGAACACGGCGATGCGCCCGCGGCCGGTGCGGATGCCGGCCATGCGCATGGCCTGCTCGTTGGTGCCGATGCCGATCATGTGGCGCCCGAACACGCTGCGCGACAGTACCAGCTGGCCGGCCGCCACCACCGCCAGCGCCATGCCGAAGGCCGGCGAGATCCCGAACAGCAGCGGCTCGTTGATGAAGGCCACGGCGTCGCCGATATACTTGGTGCGCGAGCCGGTGGCCACGTAGGCCGCGCCGCGCGCCACTTCCAGCATGCCCAGCGTGACGATAAACGAAGGCACCGACCAGGCCACCGAGACGGCGCCGTTGATCACGCCGCAGGCCAGGCCCGCCGCCAGCGCCAGCGCGCACGCGGGCGCGAAGCCCCAGCCCCAGTCCACCATCGCCAGACTCAGTAACGCACCGGACAGGGCCAGCACCGAGCCGACCGACAGGTCGATGCCGCCGGCGATCATCACGAACGTCATCCCCACCGCCAGCACGGTCAGGGCCGGAATCTGGTTGGCCAGGGTGCTGAAGGTGTCGGCACTGAGGAAGTAGTCGCTGGCCAGGCTGAAAAACACCAGCATGGACGCGAGCACCAGCAGCAGGGCTGCGTACTGGCCAAAGCCGGCGCCCGCCCACGGCGAGCGAGGGGAACGCGGGAAGCGCGGCGCGCGTGCGCCTGGCGGCACGGACAAGGGCGCCTGGCTATCGGAGTTGATCATGAGTTGGAATCCTATGCATGAATTGTTGTAGGCCGTCAGGCAGCTTGGCCGGGCGCCGCGTTGTAATGGCTGAACGCGGCTTCCAGCAGCGCGTCCTGGCTGGCATCGGCGCGCTCGAAGATGCGCACCATGGTGCCGCCGCTCATGACGCCGATGCGGTCGCACAACAGGCGCAGTTCGGCCAGGTCGCTCGACACCACCACCAGCGCGCGCCCCTCGGCGGCCAGATCGGCCATCAGGCGGTAGATGTCGAACTTGGCGCCCACGTCGATGCCGCGGGTCGGTTCGTCGAACAGCATGATGTCGCAGCGCTTGTGCAGCCAGCGCCCGATCGCCACCTTCTGCTGGTTGCCGCCGGACAGTTCTCCCACCGGCTGGTCGACCAACCCGGCGCGCAGGCGCATGGTCTGGCCGATGCGCAGCGCCACCGCGCTTTCGAAGGCGCGCCGCAGCCAGCCTGCCCGCGCCACCGCGCCGATGTCGGCCAGCGTGGTGTTCACCCGGATCGGCTGGGACAGCAGTAAACCTTCCTCCTTGCGGTCTTCCGACACCAGGCAGACGCCGCGCCGCAGCGCCTGGCGCGGAGACGCCATGCGCGCCGCCGCGCCATCGATGGCGATGCTGCCGCCATCGGGCTGGTCGGCCCCGAAGATCATGCGCAAGGTCTCGGTGCGGCCCGAGCCGACCAGCCCGGCGATGCCGAAGATCTCGCCGGCGTGCACCGCAAAGTCCACCTGCTGCACGGCCGGCGCGCGGCGCAGGCCCTGCACCTGCAGGCGCACCCGCCCGCCACGGCTGTGCGGGCGGTCCAGTTCTTCGCCCACCTCGCGTCCGACCATCAGGCGCACCATGTCGGCGGTGGAGAAGTCGGCCGCGGCGCGGGTCGCCACCAGGGCGCCGTCGCGCAGCACCGAGATCGAATCGGCGATGCGGCGGGTTTCCTCCAGCCGGTGCGAGATGTACAAAATCGCCACCCCCTGCGCCTTCAGGCGCGCCACCTGGGTGAACAACAGGTCCACTTCGCGCCCGCTCAGCATGGCGGTCGGCTCGTCCAGGATCAGCAGGCCGCATTCGCCATTGAGCGTCGCCGCAATCTCGACCATCTGGCGCTGGCCGATGCCCAGTTGCCCGACCGGCGTGGCCGGGTCGAGCGCGCCCAGGCCGACCTGCTCCATCAAAGCGGCGGCGCGCTGGTGCAAGGCGCGGTAGTCGATCATGCCGGCGCGCCGCGGCAGCTCGCGCAGAAACAGGTTTTCCGCCACCGACAAGGTGTTTACCAGGCTCAGTTCCTGCAGCACGATGCGCACGCCCAGCTGCTCGGCTTGCCTGCGCGAGCGCGGCGCGTAGGGCACGCCGTCGAGCAGCATGCGTCCGCCGTCGGGATCGACCAGGCCACAGACGATCTTCGACAGCGTGCTTTTGCCGGCGCCGTTTTCGCCGGCCAGCACGCGCACCTCGCCGGGACGCAGCGCCAGTGCGACGTCGCGCAGCACGGGCGCGGCGTAGCGCTTCGACACGCCGTGCAGCTCAATGCGCGGCACCATCACAGCCGTCCGGCGACCAGATCGACGGGCGTTTCGACCACGGCGCTGTGGACCGCGCCGCGGTTACTCAGCAGCTTGAGCGCCGTTTCGATGCCGTGCACGGCCAACTGGTCGGCATGCTGGTCGGCGGTGGCGGCCAGGCGGCCGTCCTTGAGCATGGGCGCCACGGCGGCCAGGTTGTCGAAGCCGGCCACCTTGACCTTGCCGGTCTTGCCGGCCGAGCGCACCGCGGCGACCGCGCCCATCGCCATGCTGTCGTTGGCGCACCAGATGGCTTTCAGGTCGGGCGACTCGCGCAGCATGGCGGCGGCGACCCGGCTGGCCTTGTCGATCTCCCAGTCGCCGCTCTGGATGCTTGCCACCCGCAGCCCGGCCGCCTTGGCGGCGTCCTGGAAGCCGGCGCTGCGCAGGCGCGAATTGTTAGCGTTGGGCAGACCTTCGATGATGGCCACCTTGTCGCCCGCCTTGAGCAACTTGGCCACGTAGGCGCCCACCTGCTGCGCGCCCTTGCGGTCCTGCGGGCCGACGAACGGTACGCTGATGCCCTTTTCCTTCAGCGCGGCCGGATCGAACTGGTTGTCGATATTGACCACCACGATGCCGGCCTGCTGCGCGCGCTTGACCACGGCGACCAGCGCGCGCGAGTCGGACGGCGCCACCACGATGGCGTTGGCGCGCGCCACGATCATCTGCTCGATCAGGCGGATCTGGCCGCCCGTGTCGGCTTCGTCCTTGATGCCGTTGGCGATCAGCTCATAGCGCGCCGGGTTCTTCTGCTGGTGCGCGCGGGCGCCCTTCTCCATGGTCAGGAAAAACTCATTGGCCAGCGACTTCATGATCAGGGCTACTTTCGGCGGCGCCGGGGCGGCCTGCACGCCGCTGGCCAGCGCTGCTGCCGCGGCGGCGATCGCCTTCAGAAATGTACGGTGCTGCATGATGTGTCCTCCAGTGTGGATGAATGTACCTTGGCGAAAATGGCATTCGCCGCCTGGCTTACCTGATGGCCTCGATGCCGGCTTTCCAGACCGGCGCACCCGGCGCGAACGCGCCGTAGTAGCCACCGGTAGGACGCGGCGCCGGCGCGCGCAGGCGGTAGTCTTCGCCCGCCGCGTCGACGAAACCGACCTTGGTGCTCACTTCATCGGGGCCGAGCGGCATGCCGAGCATGGTGGCGGCGTCGCCGCTCGGGCTGTAGTACAGGTTCTTGCTGCGTTTTTCCGGCACGATGCCCAGCGGGTGGCCGGCGCTCTTGTACAGGCGCTGGCGCCCGTCCAGCACGAACACGTTGCCGGCCACTTCGAACTGGTCGTCGCCCTTGTCGTTAAAGGTCCAGAACACCGTCCCGAGCGGGAAGAAGTCGCTCTGCGGGAAGTTCGGCAGCGACAGGCGCACCACCGTGTTGTTCAGAATGCGCACGTTTTTGACGTTGCTGCCGCCGACGAACTTGTCCACGTCGACCGACAGGTTATGCTCGATCAGTACATTCTGCGTGCGTCCGGCGATCTCCAGAAAGCCGCCCTTGACGTTGTACGAAGCGTTGTGATGCACATGAATGTCGTGCGCGTCGTACTCGGGGTCTTCGCCATCGAGTTCCACCGCCGCGCCATCGTTGACGTAGATGCCGCCGTAGAAGCCGAGGTTTTCCATGCGGTTGTAGGCCACCTCGTTGTAAGGGCCGACGATGCTCACGGCAATCGCGCCCCACTGCTCGGTGATCTTGCTGCTGTCGTGGAAGTAGTTATTGAGGACCTTGGAGTAAGCGCCGCGCACGCGCACGCCCACCGCCGTGTTGACGAACTCGTTGTTACGCACCACCACGTGGCGCGCGCTCCGGTCGACGAACAGGGCCGCCAGCTGGGTCACGTTGCGGTGCTGCTGGCTGTCTTGCCAGCGCACCGGCGGGTTGTCCGGCGGCGGCGTGGGCGTGTCATGCAGGTACAGGCGCTCCACCACGACGTGACTGCCGAACACCTCGATCACGCGCCCCATCGACCAGGCGAAAAACGGGTTCGACAAGCGTGGCGCGCGCCCCTTGCCGTAGCTCGACACCACGATCGGCTTCGCTTCGGTGCCCGACTGGGTCACCTTCAGCGCGCCGGCGTAGCTGGTGCCGCGCGCGAAGTACAGCCCTTCGCCGGGTTTAAGCACGGCGCGGTTGGCCCGTTCGACGCTGCGCCACGGGCGCGCCTCGGTCCCGGGGTTATCATCGAGGCCGTTGACGGAGTCGATGTAATAGCCGGCCGGCGCCGCTATGGCGTGCATCGACACGATGCACAAGGCCGCGGCCACCGACTTTAAGATTTGCTGCATCGTCGCGATTCTCATCCCTGTATATCCTTTACACATCTGAACCCTGTCATTGCATTGCGATCCATGCTGGGCGCCATGAGCAGAAATTTGCTGTGCCGGTCCAGCCGCAATGCTTGCGGGAAGTACCAGTGCGAGCCCTGCGGACGGTAGATACTGCCGCCGCGCAGCACGGCGGCGCGGGTGTGCTCGTCATGGAATTCATCGGTCCACTGCCATACATTCCCGACCAAATCCATCACCCCGAACGGGCTGGCCCCGGTCGGATGGGCGTCGACCGGAGCGGGCGGGCCGGGCTCGCGCCCCGTCTCGGGTGGCGGCGCGCGGGTCGCATCCCAGTCGTTCCCCCACGGGTACAGGCGCCCGTCCAAGCCCTGCGCCGCGTACTGCCATTCCCACGACGTGGGCAGGCGCTTGCCGGCCCAGCGCGCGTAGGCGCGCGCGTCGTCGGGCGAGATCCATACCACCGGTCGCCGGGCCAGGTCGGGCGCGAAGCTGCCATCCTTCCAGTGGCGCAGGTAGTTCTGCGGGTCCGCCGGACGGTAGCCGGAAGCGTCGATGAAGCGCTTGTACTCGGCGTTGGTGACCGGGTAGGTATCGATATGGAACGACGCGACCTGCATGGTGCGGCGGTGAAAGCGGCGCGCCTGTTCTTCCCACGGATACTGCACGTCGACGCCGGCCTGGTTGATGCCTTCGACAGCGGTGCCGGTGACCTTGAAGTCGAACAGGCCGGCCGGTATGGTGCGCATGCCGTCGGGCGCTGCGGCGCCGGCCGGCGTGCGCGGGCTGGCGCCCTGCTCCACCATCCGCTGCGGCAGCGGCTTCCACTCGTTGGGATACGACGACAGCGGGCGCGCGCTCATGCCACGCATGGTGTTCAACAGGGCGGTGAATGCGGCATCGGGGGCCGCCGCCGTGGTCAGGACGGCGCCGAATCCCTTGCCTTCCAGGTCGAAGCTCAGCACATCGTAACCATCGGTGCCGCGGCGGGGCGTCAGCTCGACGCCGTGGTAGACGTCGAAATAGCGCATGCCGGGGACGGCGGGTACGCTGACCTGCTCGCCCTTGACGGCGTATTCATTGCGGTTTACCACCGTGTACAGTGTGCTGCCAGCTAGCGGCCAGCGGCTCGCCAGCACGCCGTACTGGCGCATCGGCGTCATCGGCTCCCACTCTGTGCTGCGCAGGTACGGGGCCAGCGCGCGCGCGATGGTGGCGATGCGCCGCAGCGCTTCGCTGTCGCGCATGGTGAAGCCGTTCCAGATGCCCCACACGCTTTCCCAGGTCTCGATGCCGACTCCGTTGAAGAAGGCGAACTGCAGCATGTGCTCGCGGTTGCGCTGCCAGCGGTCGTTCACGTGCACCATGTGGCGCGGTTCGAGCCACTTAAACTTGGACACGTGCACGGCCGGATTCTGGATCGCATACGGGTAGTCGAAATACCCCCAGCTCATCACGTTCCAGCCCAGCTGATCTTCCTGGGGCGCGATCTCCGGCTCGAATGCCAGCGGATGGTCGATCCGCTCGGCCGCCTGCGAATACGCCAGCGGCACCCCGGTCATGGTGTCGCCGTTGATGCCGTCGGCACCCAGCTCCTTCATCATGGCCGCGGCCGCGTCGGGCAGCGGTCTGCCCGGGTCGCGCGTACCGGTATCCCACGGCATGACCGGAAACAGCACGCGCACGCCGCGCGCCTTGAACTCGGCCACCATGCGCTTGACGCCTTCTTTACCGCCGGGCAGGTGCTCGATCATGTCGAGCTGATTGCGGTTGTCGATGCCGATGTTGGGATAGATGGGCCAGACCAGCACCGAGTCGATGCCGCCATAGCGCGCATCGAGGTCGTCCAGGTAGCGTCCCACCGTGTAGCGGCCGGCGATGGGATCGTAAAAAAAACGGTCGTGTACCATCATCTGCGGCTGCACGAAGCTGGACTGGGTCCAGGCCAGCGCCGGGTTGCGGTAGCGCGCGTCGTCGTAGCGCAGCGCGGCCAGGCGCGCCGTGCGCCATTCGGTCAGCGCGGCGCGCCAGGACGCCAGCTGCGCATCGCTGCAACCGAAGCTGTCGCCCGGCTTTTGCGACCATTGCAGGGCCAGGCAGTCCGGCCCGGCGATCAGTTGCCGGCTGTTGAATTTGCCAAGGAAGACGGGAGCGGACGGCTTGGCCGGCGCTTCGGGTGCGGCGTGCGCGGGCCAGGCCAGCTGGATGGCGGCAAACGCGGCAAGCACGCGGAAGCGGCGCTGCAGGGACAACGGAACATGCATGTCAATCAATCGCCTCGGTGATAGGTCAGGGTTAGTCGATGCTCATCTTTCGGGCCAGTATCGGCAGCACTGCAACACGTGGCAATTATGGAAACTGATTTTGGTTTTCCGATTTTTCGGTTTTGAAGCGATCGGCGGCTTCCTCGTGGAGAAAGCAAAAGATATCTGATATCTTAAGTTAACGCCACAGCTTTTTCGACTGTGGATGACAACGAGGAGACCGCATGTTCTATTTGAGTACCCGCCGGACCGTTATCAGCCTGGCCGTTGCCAGCGCCTGCGGCGGCGCCCTGGCGCAGCAGGCCGCGCCAGCGCCGGCCCCTGCTACTGCCCAGGCCAATGCCCCGGCCGCGCCGGCCCAGGAAATCAGCACCGTCATGGTGACCGCGACGCGCTTTTCCACCAGCCTGCTGAAAACGCCCTTGTCCGTCACGGCCATC